>CAYVLC010000122.1:0-8016 GCA_964452155.1 uncultured Dysgonomonadaceae bacterium | reverse complement strand
TTCGTCGGTTTCTGTTTTTGTTATTTCGCCTTGTGCAGGAGGTGTAACAATGAGTGGTTCGTCAGAAACTTCTTCGGCATAAGGTTCTATATCTTCTGCTTTGGTAGTAGCTACAACGTTCAATAATTCTTGTTCGGTAGGATATACCAATCCTTCTTTCTCTGGCCCAGAGATAGAGATAACCATGTTCTTATCTTGAATGAGCTGAGCTACAGTCTGGTTGATTGCCTCTATTGGTATGTTAGGAGCAACATTTTTTATCATGTTGTACTCGTACTCAATGCCTGGGAAAGGTTCGTTTTTAGTAAAGCTACTCACATATTCTTGCGAGTAAACACTGTTGGGTTGTTTGTCTCTATTGTTATAAGCGTTTTCGTAGTTTTTGATTATGTTTTCGCGCGCTCTTTCGTATTCAGATACTGTAAATCCAAATCTTTTCATGCGTTCTGTTTCACGAATCATTGCGGCCAAAGCATCTTTCACTTTGTCGTCGGCCGATGCCGAAGCTACCGTCCAAGCGTCTTTAGTTTTGGCAACAAAGAATTCGCCATTAAAAGCATAAGCACCAAGGAAAGGAGCGTTTGGTTTTTGAGTTATTTCTTGAAAGCGATCATTTATCATGTTTGAAGCTACATTGCTAATATAGTTCAACACAAATCCGGCTTGCGATAATTTAATTTCGTCGGGTAGGGGTTCGTGTTTGTAAAAAAGCATCAAGCTAGTGTTGGTGGCTTCTTTGTCTGTGGCAATAGAAACAATTGTTTCGTCGTTGTCTGGCACAGGAAAATAAATGCGCTCTGCAGCATCAGCATCTAGTTCTATTTTTGAAAACAAAGCTTTTACTTTCTCTTCCACTTTGTCCACATCTATATCTCCCACAATGATGATACCTTGCAAATCGGGGCGATACCACTTTTCGTAGTAATCGCGAATCTCTTGGTGCTCAAAATTATTGATCACATCGATACTTCCAATAGGCAATCTGTTGGCATACTTGCTGCCGCTGTACATTACAGGAAGCATTTTTTCCCACAAGCGCGATTGTGCACCGCCACGAGTACGCCACTCTTCTCTTATTACACCGCGTTCGCTTTCAATTTCGTCTGCTTCAAGAGCAATCTCATTTGCCCAATCGTGAAGAATGAGGAGTGAAGAGTCAACCATACCTTCGCGCATTACAGGCACATTGGAGAGGTAATAAACTGTTTCGTCAAACGATGTATAAGCATTTACGTTTTCTCCAAATTTCACTCCATTCTCTTCCAAGAAATTGAGCATTTGTTTTTTGGGGAAGTTGGTTGTGCCATTAAAGGCCATGTGTTCTAAAAAATGAGCAAGTCCTGCTTGTGAGTCCTCTTCTAGCATAGAACCTACCTTTTGGGCAATATAAAAATCGGCCCTGTTCTCGGGAAGGTTGTTGTGGCGTATGTAATAGGTCAGGCCATTGTCGAGCCTTCCGTGTCGTACGGCAGGGTCTTTAGGTTGTGGTGGGTTTTGTTGTGCGATAGCTGATATGCTACTAAGTAGTATCGCAAATAACAATATTTTTCTCATATTTTATTTATTCGGGTTGTGGGTGTTGGACGTTATATTCTCTCCAAAACTATTTTAATTAAGTCTTCTGTTGATACTTTGTAGTTGGCGTTCGACTCATGTGCCACCCTATTGGCTATGATGGCACAAACTGTCATGGCTTTGTGACCCATCATTTTGCTTAGGCCCGCTAGGGCAGAGCTCTCCATCTCGTAATTGGTGATAGAGTGATCTTCGAAACGGAACGATTCTATTTTGGAATTCATCTCCGGATCGGCCAAGGGTAGCCGCACATGCCGGCCTTGAGGTCCGTAGAAACCAATGGCCGATATGGTAACTCCTTTTATCATGTCAAAACCAATACGATCTACCAGTTCTTCATCGGCACTCACCACATAGGGCGAGCAGTGATAGGGAGACCAATTGACATGTTTTTGGAAAGATATTTCGAACTCTTCTTCTCTTATTGCCGACGAGCCATCGTAGTAGTGTATCAATCCATCAAAGCCAATCGATTTTTCGGACACAACAAAAGAACCTACAGGGCAGTGTGGTTGCATTCCGCCAGAAGTGCCTACGCGAATCATAGAGAGTTGTTTGAACTCTTTTTTCACCTGGCGGGTTTCAAAATCTACGTTTGCCAAAGCGTCTAGTTCGGTCACAACAATATCTATATTGTCTGTACCAATGCCGTGAGACAATGCGGTAATTCGTTTACCTTTGTACATCCCCGTAACGGTATGAAACTCTCTACTCTGTATGTCGCACTCTATTGAGTCAAAGAAAGATGCGGTCATGGTTACACGACCCGGATCTCCCATCATAATTATCTTGTCTGACAACTGCTCGGGTTTTATGTGCAAATGAAATACACTTCCGTCTGAGTTGATGATTAATTCTGATTCAGGTATTATTCTCATATATAGTTTTGCTTTGGTTATTTGTTTGGTCCAATTTTATCGGAACCTGTTTGTGGCTTAGCTATCGAGTCGCGCATTTCTGTATCCGATTGAATATTCTTCATTCTGTAGTAATCCATAATGCCCATATTGCCCGATCTAAATGCTTCGGCCATTGCTTTCGGTATTTCCGCTTCAGCCTCAATAACTTTGGCGCGAGCCTCCTGTGCTTTGGCTTTCATCTCTTGCTCTAGTGCTATAGCCATGGCCCTACGCTCTTCTGCACGTGCTTGTGCAATGTTTTTGTCGGCTTGTGCTTGGTCTATTTGTAGTACAGCACCAATGTTTTTACCTATATCGATGTCTGCAATATCTATAGAGAGAATTTCGAAAGCTGTTCCTGCATCCAATCCTTTTTTCAGAACTAGCTTGGATATCGAATCAGGATTTTCGAGTACCGATTTGTGCGATGCCGACGAACCAATGGAAGATACAATACCTTCGCCCACGCGCGCCAAAATAGTTTCTTCGCCTGCACCACCAACCAGTTGTTTGATGTTGGCACGAACAGTTACACGTGCTTTAGCTATCAACTGAATACCATCTTTGGCCACAGCTGTTACAGGGGGTGTATCTATTACTTTTGGGTTTACCGACATTTGCACAGCTTGCAATACATCTCTACCAGCAAGGTCAATGGCTGTTCCCATTTGAAAAGAGAGGTCTATATTGGCTTTTGATGCCGAAACCAATGCGTGTACCACTTTTTCGACATGCCCACCTGCAAGGTAGTGAGCCTCAAGGTCGTCTCGCGACACATCTTTAAGACCAGCTTTGTGCGCTTCAATCATTGCATATACAATGGTACGTGGCGGAACTCGGCGCAAGCGCATCAAGAACAACTGTACCAGCGAAATGTGTACTCCTGCCGATAGTGCGTTTATCCAAAGAAAAAACGGCACGTAGTAGAAAAATATGATTACTATAAACAGCACCGCTGCTGCAACCATCATAATTGTAAATTCCATAATATTTGTTTTTAGTGATTATATATATATTATTTTGTTTTGTCTTGTCTTGTCTGTTACTGCTATATAGTTCTAATTTGTTTGATTGTCTTTTCTAGAAACCAGAATGTTCACCCACTCCACTTTGTTGACTATCACCTCTGTGTCTTCGTCAATCATTTCTCCGTCTATCGATTTTGCTTCAACAGTGAGGTTATTGATATAAACTTTGCCAATTGGGTTGAGGCGAGACTGTGTGATACCAACATCGCCTACGTTTATTTTTTTCAGGTCCGATGTATCTACCTTAGCATCTATGTTTGTGGTGAGCGAAATACGCCTCAACGATTTCGATTTAATAAAATAGAGAAAGCTCCCCAGTAGCAAAAATACCGAAATGAGCAATGCAATATTTCCTGCCAATACCCCCATGTACATATAGGCATACGCTATGCCACCTACTAGGAATACAAAACCTGCAATGCCTGAAACTGTGAGTCCTGGCAACAGAAATATTTCTGCCAAAAGGAATATTATCCCAAGCAGAATTACAAGTGTAACAATAATTAAATTGAATGTCATGTCTATTATTTGAGTACGTTTATGTGTCTTATCTCTTCGTTGCGCGCCAGTACCTTTGTCACCCTCCAGTGGTCGTAGAGTTCTCCAATTGTTTTTTCCATTTGCAATATTTCTGCTCCTAGCAACTGTTTGTTGGTAGCTGGTGCAACCTCGTATTGGGCACGCTTTATCTCTAGTTCTTTTCTGGCTTCGTTTAGTTTTCTTTCAGCTTCAATAGCTCTGGTAAAGAGTTCTTTTGCACTAAAGCTTTTAAAATCTGTGAGGTGATGGTAGGTGTAGTTGTCATTTATAACAAACACGAAGTCCCTTTCTTGGTGGTCTTTTTCTGTAATTATGGTAGAGGCTTTGCTCAATAGTGTTGTATAGTCTGTGCCTTCTCTCCAGGTCTCTTTTATATTGTTTATTTTAGCCCGACTGGCTAGTGAGTCTGGCTCTTCTGTGAGTACTAACCTTACTTCTTGGTTGGGTATAAATGTATATACACACACACTGTTTTCGGGTTGATACCTATCGCTTGCAAACCATCCTACGCCTTTTTGCTCGTCTATTACCATCATATAATCGTTGAAAGGCGAGTTGAAGGGCATGTTCATTTGGTTGGGCGTAAGGTATGTGTTTGAATATAAGTTGTAGCGCGATGCAAATATATCGTATCCGCCAATTGACTCGTGCCCTTTGCTAGCAAAGTAAATGGTGAGCCCATCAGACAGAATAAAAGGATAGGCTTGGTCTTGACGGGTGTTGATGGGCGAGGGCATCATCTTTTCGTTGCCAAAGTTGTCAAGCATTTTCTCCATAGTGTATAGTGTGCTGCCTTGCTCTGTTGCTGGGCGCGAAAAGTAAGCTTTAGTTTTTCGTTCGTTCATATATACCACAGAGTTTTCATCGTTCCACCCTTCACCGAAGAAATCATCTGCCCACTGTAGCGAGCCCCCATTTACACTTAAATTGTAGGCACTAAGGAAATCGCTCTTTGAGACAACTACACTATCAATTATCTGTATGTCTTCGGTGCGGCTCACCAATCGTTGGAGACGATTGGCATATTCGCGTTCTATTTCTAGTTCGGCCAGTGCTTCTTTGTTTCGTCGCTTGGCTCTTTCGTAGAGTTTAAACTCTTTCTCGGCATCGTCAAATTTATATTGTATTGCATACAGGCGGCCCAAGTAGCGTGTAGCATCTTGCACTTTGTTTTTTTTTGCTAAGGTCAGCGATTGATGGGCTGTCTCTATATCTCCTGTGTGCAAGGCAGCTCTGCCAAGAAGAAAATTGATAGCAGTGTTTGAGGGACTCTCCTCTAAATCATTTTCTAAAAGCTGTTTTGCTTGTTTGTATTCTCCTGCGTCGAATAGTTTTTGTGCCTCTTCCGATACTTGGCCAATGATCAAAGTGGGAGAAAATATAATTGCTAAAAGTATAAGTCTGTAAAATTTCATTGTAATATGCATAGTTCTAATCATCAAAGATAATAATATAGTTTTTAAATAACGTTACAATTCCTCTAAATATACTATAAATCATAGCTAAAGCGAGTTACCTATCTCTTGCCATGCCTTTTGGGCCAATGGGCACCTCTGTTTGATTTGGCAAATATGGGAGGGGTCTATTTCTGTGAGCGAAACGCAGCAACGCTCTATTGCAACACAGCTTGTTGGTGCTAAAGCCCTCTCTCTTGGGTATTGTTAGCTGCTGTTTCAAGCAGCTTGCCTCTCATAGTATTCTCTCTCCAATGGTTTTGCTTATCACTTTTCAACAGGCCATCTAAATTATCATGTCTTTTTTTCTTATATTTGCACCCTAAAAAAACTGCAAAGCTATGGACGAAAAAATAATAATACTCGACTTTGGTTCTCAAACCACTCAGCTTATTGGACGTAGAATACGTGAACTAAACACCTACTGCGAAATTGTGCCTTACAATAAATTTCCTTATGGAGACGAAACTGTAAAGGGTGTTGTTTTGTCGGGTAGTCCGTTTTCGGTGAACAATGATGAGGCTTTTAAAACAGATTTAACCAACATAAGGGGTCAATATCCAGTGCTGGGCATTTGCTACGGAGCACAATTCATTGCTCAGTTGGAAGGTGCAAGTGTAAGCCAAACAGGTGCGTGCGAATATGGTCGTGCTCAACTGTCCACAACTGCGAAAGATGATTTATTTGAAGGGCTTTCTGCAATCTCTACCGTGTGGATGTCCCATGGCGACACCATAACCAATCTGCCAGAAAGCTTTCAACTCATTGCATCTACCCAAGACGTGGAAGTAGCCGCTTATCGTATTAAAGATGAGCCAACATGGGGGGTGCAGTTTCATCCTGAAGTGGTGCACACAGACGAAGGTACAAAATTGCTTTCCAACTTTCTGGATATTTGCGGATGTAAAAGAAATTGGACTCCCGCATCGTTTGTAAAATCGACTGTCCGCAACTTGAAAGATGAATTGGGAAGCGATAAAGTCATCTTAGCCCTTTCGGGTGGTGTAGATTCATCGGTTACTGCAGTATTGCTTCACCAAGCTATTGGCAAAAACCTCACATGTGTATTCGTAGATCATGGTTTGCTGCGCAAAAATGAATTCGAAAATGTACTCACCGATTACGAACACTTAGGTCTGAATGTGATTGGAGTGAATGCTAAAGATAGGTTCTATAAAGAGCTGGCTGGAGTAGATGACCCTGAAGAGAAAAGAAAAATAATTGGTAAGGGATTTATCGATGTTTTTGATGTTGAGGCACACAAGCTGCAAGATATAAAATGGTTGGCACAGGGTACTATCTATCCCGATATTATAGAGTCGCTTTCTATTACTGGCACTGTCATCAAGAGCCACCACAATGTGGGGGGGCTTCCAGAAAAAATGAATCTGAAACTTTGTGAACCCTTGAGGTTGCTCTTTAAAGATGAGGTCAGAAAAATTGGTCTCGAATTGGGCATGAAACCCTATCTTATACATCGACACCCATTTCCTGGGCCTGGCTTGGGAATAAGGATTCTTGGAGATATCACTCCAGAGAAAGTTCGTATTGCACAAGAGGCCGACGATATTTTTATTTCAAATCTTCGCAGTGCTGCTCTCTACAACAAAGTGTGGCAAGCCGGAGCTATATTGCTGCCTGTAAAATCTGTGGGTGTGATGGGAGATGAGCGAACCTACGAAAATACGATTGCATTGCGCGCTGTTACATCAACCGATGCCATGACGGCCGATTGGTCGCAACTACCTTACGAGTTTCTTGCCAAGGTAAGCAACGAGATTATCAATAAAGTAAAAGGTGTGAACAGGGTTGTTTATGATATCTCTTCTAAGCCACCTGCTACTATTGAGTGGGAATAAAAAAAGGGCGAAGGAGTATAGGAGTACGAAGGGGAGAGAGAAGTAAAGAGTGTGAGCAGTGGTTAGTCAGCTTTTGCTTTGCAACACACCGAGACACGGTCACTGAGCCTGTCGAAGTGTTCGGAAATTGGCCGAGCGGCCAATGTAGCCAAAGCATCCCTGCTTTGGGTGTGTGTTTCAATGTTCTAAATGACTAAACAATGAGCAAATCCAAAAAAAATATTGGCAACTAGCACTCCGCTACGAGTATTACTGTCTGTAGTAAACAGAAACATACTCATTGCAGCATCTATTTGTAGCACAGTTGGTAGAGAAAATTCATGAATTTTCTCTACGCTTGTGATTTATAGAAAGAGACGCGATAAATCGGCGTCTCTACAGCACTCCATTTTATCTATTTACTATTTACTGCTTACTCTTATTTCTACACTTCTCGCTTTCCACTGGGTAATGTCTTCTTTTATAGAAAAAAAATCAAAATAACACTAATACGCTGATTATTAATAAGCAAAGAGAAGCAGACATAGATAATTAACGATGAGAACCAACTTATTGTGACTTCGCGTACTCCTACATTTCAAGAAACGAACTTCGAAACGCCAAATGTACCTCTACATTTCGAGAAACCAACTTCGAAACGCCAAATGTAGGCCTACATTTC
>CAYVLC010000121.1:0-8087 GCA_964452155.1 uncultured Dysgonomonadaceae bacterium | reverse complement strand
CTACATTTGGCGTTTCGAAGTTTGTTTCTCGAAATGTAGAGGTACGCGAAGTCACAATAAGTTTGTTTTCATCGATGTTTAACTCCTCTCGTCCCAGCTTTTCTGCTTTACAATTAGTGCGTTAGACCTTTTTCGTCTCTTTTTTTATGCAAAATGTGGTATTTACATCCTTTTTTATTTACATTAAAAGAAAACGGTAGGCAATTAGCGACATGCATCTCAAAATAAAATGCTATTGCATACACCAGTCTCTAAGCTGGAAGCTCCGAGTACATCACTGACCTCACACCACATACTTCTGTCCTCATTTTCTCATTCCGAGATCCCACACAATTTTTAATTGGGCAACAAGAAGAAAATGACATGAAATGGGATGATACGCAAAAGTGTGTGTTTGCTAAAACACTTAGCTCAAAAAATAACTATGCACCTGAACATTTCTTTGACACCCGACATCGACCGATGAGCCGAAAAACAAGTGCGAAAGGCGGTTAAAAATCGTCTCTGTTTGAGCTTCACCGATTGGAAATCGGGGAAGTGAGTTTTGACGATTTCAGCCTTTTGCACGCTAGTTTTTCGAGTGAAGCGGGCGCAGTCTTGACCTTTTTTGCTTACTTTTTTGCGTCAAGGCAAAAAGAGTAAGTGGCTTGCCCCATGAAATCTGAGTTTATATATCATGGGGGGGGGTTTTAGGGCAAAGCCCTTTCAGCAAAGATTATATGAAATGGCTATCGCTTCACTCAGTAAATATGTCAAAACGTAAAAGTTTTATTGTCTGATATAAAGCATGTTGCAAAAACATGTCATTGGTATTAGCGGGAGAAATCTGTTTGAAAGAGCCAGCAATTATTCACCAGATACTTCACTCCGTTCAGTATGACAAGGGCTTGCCACACTCACACCACATACCACTCACCTGTCAATTGTCAATTACTTATCCTCCCCAGTCTCGAAGCTGTAAGCTTGGAGTACATCACAGAGCACATACCTCATTCTCTAGCTTCAATCCCAACTTAAAATCACCTTACCGCTATTGCCATCAGCCATTGCATCAAACCCTTTTTGGAAGTCATCAATATGATATCTGTGGGTAATAATGGGCGATAGGTCTATTCCACTAATGAGCATTTGCTCCATCTTGTACCACGTTTCCCACATTTCGCGTCCGTAAATTCCTTTTAGGGTAAGGGCCTTAAAGATAATAGCATTCCAATCTACAGTAGTAGTATTTGGGAGTATGCCCAACAGAGATATTTTAGAGCCATTGTACATATTAGCAATCATGTCGTTGAAAGCATGCGGCGAACCCGACATTTCTAAACCTACGTCGAAACCACGCATACCCAATTTCTCAATTGCTTGCTCAATAGTTTCACCTTTCGTTGGATTCACAGTCATAGTTGCACCCATCTTGCGTGCTATTTCTAAGCGAGATTCGCTCAGGTCGCTTACAACAATATAGCGTGCTCCAGCAAATTTACAAATAGCAGTAGCCATACTTCCAATAAGGCCTGCGCCAGTTATGAGCACATCTTCGCCAATAAGTGGAAATGAAAGTGCTGTATGTGTGGCATTGCCAAACGGATCCATAATAGCTGCCATCTCGTCAGAGATGCGGGGGTCTAGCCGCACAACATTTTCGGCCGGTAGCGACAAGTACTCTGCAAAACATCCATCACGATTTACACCTATACCAATGGTGTTTTCACAAACATGTAGCTTGCCTCGACGACAGTTTCTACAATGCCCGCAAGCAATATGACCCTCGCCAGTAACACGTTCACCAATTTCCAAATTCTTCACACCGCTACCCATTGCTGCAATCTCTCCCACATATTCGTGTCCAATGGTCATGGGTGTTTTAATGGTGCGTTGCGACCAATCGTCCCAATTGTAAATGTGTAAATCTGTACCGCAAATTGCAGTTTTCTTTATTTTGATAAGCACGTCGTTCACACCATATTCAGGAACGGGCACATCTTGCATCCAAATACCCTTTTCGGGATGTAACTTTACTAAAGCTTTCATATTTATTGTTGTTTCTATTTTTTGTGACTGCTACGAATCTCTTTCTTATATTCTTTCTTCAAAAAAAATGCACGAAAGTGGTATTATACACCAGGGGGTGGTGTTCTACATCAAATTACATTCAATTGCTTACCTACTTTGATAAAGGCTTCAATTGCTTTGTCTAAATGAGCACGTTCGTGGCCTGCTGACAATTGTACTCTAATTCTTGCTTGGTCTTGTGGCACTACAGGATAGAAAAATCCGATTACATAGATACCCTCTTCTAACAAGGCCGATGCAAACTCTTGAGATAGTTTTGCATCATAAAGCATCACTGCACAAATAGCAGACTGTGTAGGTTTGATATCAAACTTAGCCTCTTTCATTTTAGCAACAAAGTAATCTACATTCTCATGCAGTTTGTCTTGCAATGTGTTTTCATCTTGCAACATCTTAAATGCTTTTATTCCGGCTGCTGCCACAATAGGAGGTATGGAGTTTGAGAAAAGATAAGGACGCGAGCGTTGGCGCAACATCTCTACAATTTCTTTCTTACCCGTTGTAAAACCACCAATAGCACCACCAAATGCTTTACCAAGTGTGCCAGTAATCATATCAGCTTTGCCCATGCAGTTGTACTCTTCGGTTACACCACGGCCTGTTTTTCCGACTACTCCGGCCGAGTGGCTTTCGTCTATCATCACCAAGGCATCGTACTTTTCGGCCAGTGCAAATATCTGGTCCATTGGAGCAGCATTGCCATCCATAGAGAAAACACCATCGGTAACAATCAGTCTGAAACGTTGTTTCTGTGCTTCTTTCAATTTTGCTTCCAAGTCGGCCATATCGGCATTGGCATAACGATAACGTTGTGCTTTGCAAAGACGCACACCATCTATAATAGAAGCGTGGTTCAGCGCATCAGATATAATAGCATCCTCATCCGTAAGCAGGGGTTCAAATGCTCCACCGTTGGCATCATAACACGAGGCATAAAGAATGGTATCTTCAGTTTTAAAAAACGAACTAATAGTATGTTCAAGCTCTTTGTGCAAATCTTGCGTACCGCATATAAAGCGTACAGAAGACATACCATAGCCACGTTCGTCTAATGCTATTTTTGCAGCTTCAATCAACTTAGGGTTGTTTGACAACCCTAAGTAGTTGTTGGCGCAAAAGTTGAGCACCTCTTGTCCCGATTTCACTTTAATCTCTGCCTTTTGTGGAGAGACTATAATTCTTTCGTCTTTAAAAAGCCCTGCTTCTCGTATGGAGTTTAATTCCTCTTGCAGGTGTTTTTGCATTTTTGCGTACATATCGTTTGTTTTTTGTTAGTTATATATTCCTGTTTATTCACTCAATTATCACTTGCCGTTTCCACCAAAGTAGTAGGAAGATTCTTTTTAGATTTCACCCCCAACTCTTTTAGCTTCTCGGCTTGTCCAATCAAGTTGCCTCGCCCGCTGCTCAGTTGGCCAAAGGCTGCATCGTAAGTAGTTTGTGCACGATTGAGCTGATCGCCAATTGTAGTAAAAGATTCTACAAAATTGACCAACTTATCATACAGTGCAGCACCACGTTCTGCAATTTGCTGTGCATTCTGGTTCTGATATTCTCTTTTCCACAAATCCACAATCATTTTCAGTGCAGCTATCAAGTTGGTTGGGCTTATCAGCAATATCTTCTTGTCGTAGGCATAGTGCCATAGGTCGGGATCGTGTTGCAATGCCAAAAGATAGGCAGGTTCGTTGGGTACAAACATCATCACAAAATCTAAGGTTGCGGCATAGTCTTGGTAGCTTTTTTTGCTCAAGTCGTCCACATGTCGGCGCATCGAGCGCAGATGTTCTCTTATGTGTGTTTTTTGTTCTTCGCCCACATTGCAAGTGGCATAACGGGTATAGGCCGATAGCGAAACCTTCGAGTCTATTATCACCTTCCTATTATCGGGGTAGGCAATAATCACATCGGGCTGCATACGCATTCCTTGTTCATTTTGTAAGTATCCCCCATCGGTATCTTTCAGGTATTCTTGCACAAAGTACTCTCTGTTTAACACCAAACCCGATTTCTCCAAAATGTTTTCTAAAATCATCTGGCCCCAATCGCCTTGCACTTTCGAGTTTCCTGTCAATGCATTGGTTAGGTTGGTAGCCTCTTCGCTCAAACGATTGTTGAGCACTTGCAGCTTTTTCACCTCCTCGCCAAGCGAGAAACGTTCTTTGGCTTCAGTCACATACACCTCTTCTACTTTTTTTCTAAACAACTCAATGTTGTCGCCCAAAGGTTTCAATATACCACTTAAGTTGTCGTGGTTTAGTTGTGTAAACTTGTTCGATTTCTCGTCTAGTATCTTAGAGGCAATATGCTCAAACTCCAAGTTGAACTGCTTGCGCAGCTCTTCCATCTCGGCCTTCTGAGTGTTTAGTTTCTCATGAAGTGCTTGGTTGTTGGCCGTGAGCGAAGCAGTAGTTTTATTTAGCTCGTTGTACTCTTCTGTTTTAGTTTTCAGGTCTAGCTTCTGCTGATTCAAATCTTGCAACTGATGGTTGCTACTTTCTCGGGCAGCAGCAAGATTGGCCGTAAGGGTAGATGTATGCCGCTCTTTTTCTTGTATCTCTTTTTGCTGTAGGTCTATCAGCAGCTTGTACTGGTGCGCCTCGTTTTGCAAATCGGTTTTCTCTTGTTGCAGCGAAATAGTTTTTTGCTTGGCCACTTCTATCTCTGTCTGAAATAGATTTACTTGTAGAATTGCACTTTCGTGCTCTTCCTTCGAAACCATTTTCAGCCTCAACATCAATGAGCATACAAACCAGCTTATGCCTCCTCCAACAACTAAACCGATGAGCAGTGAAACAAGATTCATCTATTTTAGACTTTTCAAAATATGTCCCATTTTAGTTTTCTTAGTTTCCATATAAAACTTATTAAACTTGTTGGGAGTCATTTCAATCGATATATTTTCTGTTACTTTTAGTCCGTACGATTCCAAACCAATACGTTTTACAGGATTGTTTGTTATCAGACGCATTTTAGACACGCCCAAACTTCTCAATATTTGTGCGCCCACACCATAGTCGCGTTCATCGGCTTTATATCCTAAGTGTAAGTTGGCATCTACCGTGTCGTAGCCCTCTTCTTGCAATTTGTAGGCAGCTACTTTGGCCATCAGCCCAATGCCGCGTCCTTCCTGATTGAGATATACTAAAACACCTTTTCCTTCTTCTTCAATCATTTCCAAAGCTTTGTGCAGTTGTTCGCCACATTCGCATCGTTTCGATGCAAATATATCGCCTGTCAAGCACGACGAATGCATTCTCACCAACACAGACTCATCGTCTGCCCACTCTCCTTTTATAAGAGCAACATGCTCTTGGCCTGTAGATGTTTGCAAGAAAGGTATCAAATGGAAATCTCCATATTCTGTAGGTAGCAACACCTCTTCTCCTTGCTCGATGAGTGATTCTTTTTGCAGCAGGTATTTTATAAGATCGGCCACCGATACTATCTTTAAATCAAACTCTTGTGCCATTTCCATCAATTCGGGCAAGCGAGCCATCGATCCGTCTTCGTTCTTTATCTCTACCAAAGCTCCTGCCGGATACAATCCTGCTAGGCGAGCAAAGTCTATGGTAGCCTCGGTATGGCCCGCTCTTCTCAACACCCCTCTCGATTGTGCGCGCAGTGGGAAAATATGTCCGGGGCGACCCAAGTCTTCGGGTTTTGTCTCCTGGCGTGCCAATGCCAATATAGTTTGAGCTCTATCGTAGGCAGATATACCTGTGGTACAACCATGTGTAAGCAAATCTATTGACACAGTAAACGGAGTAGCATGTACAGATGTGTTGTTGGTTACCATCATGGGCAAGTCCAACTCTTCGCAACGCTCAGTAGTAATGGGTGCACATACAAGCCCACGGCCATGCGTTTCCATAAAGTTAATTTTCTCAGGAGTAATGCATTCTGCTGCAATAATAAGATCGCCTTCATTCTCTCGATCTTCGTCGTCAACAACGATAATAAAGTTGCCTTTTCTTATTTCTTCTATAGCTTCTTCTATCGTATCTAACTTATTCTTTTGCATAATTATAGTGTAACAAATTTTCAGATCGTAAACAAACAGTTCGTTTATAATCTTTCAGTTATTAATTGTAATTCATTATTTAATTTCTTCACTTTCGTCAAATCCTTGTATAGTCGCCTCTCAAAAAGAAGAGACATCAATCGCATGGCCAACCCAATGGGCACAACATAAGCAAATATCTTTGCCCCTACCGACCCGGCTTTAAATGGTCGTTGATTGTTTATCAGTATCGGATACTCTTCCGCTTTATTTAGCACCTCGGTATATTCCGAGTTGGCCAGTGAGTTGAGCATAGTCTCCAAGCTGTCTTTCACAAGAGCAAATTGCTGATCCTGCCCTTTGTCGAACCAATACTTGCGATAGCCCATCCATTTGTAATCCTTCAGATAGGCATTTATATCATTGTTCAATTTATCTATTGTCACAGGCATTTCGCTGTATGCGGGCGACGAGATTATCACCTCTTTCATCTGGAAATGACGATTTTCGCGTATGAAAAGTACTTTCTTTATGAACGACAGATAGGCATCAGCATTGAGTATCACCGAGTCGTTCATGGCTTTGTAGGTTAAGAAAACTCCCAATGGGAACAACACAAACGAACTAAACCACATGCCCACCCAATGTATCCACACACCATCGCGTGTCATTTTGTAGCCCACATTGTCTAGAATATAATAAATAATAAACAAGATAACCGACATCACAATGGGCATTCCCAATCCACCTTTTCGGATAATAGAGCCTAGCGGAGCACCAATAAAGAAGAATATGAAACAGGCAAACGATAGGGTAAACTTTTTGTGCCACTCTACCCAATGTCTATTAATTATTTTTTGAGTTGCCACTTTCGACATCGATCTAAACATAAACTCATTGTTGTTATTATCAGATTTTGCAAGAGCCCCTCTCAATATAGAGGCTTGCCTGTCCAATGGGTGTTCATTAAAGAGAGTATCTAAAGGAGCTATTTCAATTGTTTTTGCAATTGTAGCAAAAGAGTCTATGTTTTGTTCATAAGAGTTTCGGAACGATAGGTGTGAGTACTTTTTCATTTGTTTTCTGTCCACCACATTCAGGCTATCCATCTTTATGTTCATAGAGTCTATCGAGACCCTCAATTCTGCCGAGTTTTTAGAAACATAGCTCGAGCCTACATTTTCTTCCAAGTCACTATCCTCCATTCGGTTGAAATTAGCGTCAAATGGAACCAACATCTGTTTCTTTTTGAAATCTTCTCTACTATAAGGTACAAAGTCTTTTGATGTATTCCTAGAGCCAATATTTTCGCTCTGGAAGTTTTGGAATTGCTGCCCCTTAAACATTGTGAATACCAGCGATAGTTTGTCATCCGACAACTTCATCGATGCAGAGTCGCACACAATCACGGCCATGTTGTTAAAGCCTTTAGAAACGTCGTATATCATTACATCGTACAACATGCCTGTCTTTCTATTCTTGCGTTCCACAAATATGTTGTAATTGTCTATCTCTTTGTAAAACACTCCTTCTGGAATGTCCAATTCGGGCGATTTCTGACGAATAGATATGAGCAGCGAATAGAACTTCACCTGTATCTTGGGCATGGCATAGTTTTGGAAAAAGAATGCACCCACGCTAATAAAGATAACAAGAACGATAAGAGGTTTCATTGTTTTGAGCAGAGGAACACCAGCCGATTTGATGGCCAGTAGTTCAAACCTTTCGCCCAAGTTGCCAAACACCATAATAGATGCTAGCAATATAGAAAGGGGCAAAGCCAGCGGTATAAGGTTGAGCGAAGCATACAGAAACATCTCGCCCAACACCCTTATATCCAAACCCTTCCCAACCATGTCTTCTATGTATTTCCAAAGAAATTGCATCAGCACCAAAAACAAGCAGATAACAAATGTCATTGAAAACAACGGCAGAAAAGACTGTAGGATAAAGCTATAGAGTCTTTTTAATCGGAATTTATTTTTCATCAATACCTTACAAACTTCAGTTGATT
>CAYVLC010000120.1:0-8190 GCA_964452155.1 uncultured Dysgonomonadaceae bacterium | reverse complement strand
GCAAGTGCTTGCAAGCCTGCTACACCCACACCAATAACCAATACCTTGGCGGGTTTGAGCATACCTACTGCTGTAAACATTTGAGGCATAAAAATAGATAAATCATTGGCTGCCATCAGCACCCCCTTGTATCCGGCACAGGTGCTCATAGAAGTGAGTGCATCCATATTCTGAGCACGCGAAATACGAGGAATTCCATCTAGCGTGAGACTTGTAACACCGGCTGTAGCCAATTTTCTGACCATCTCGTGATTTACAGGAGATGCAGGATGAATAAAAGTGATCAAATACTGCCCTTTGTGCATCATGTCCACCTCGTGCATATCAAGTGATTTGTTGAAAAGCGGTTCTTTCACTTTAAGTATCAAATCAGATCTTTTGAAAAGATCAATCGGGTCCGAAACTATTTCGGCACCCATGGCCACATACTCTTCGTCGTGATAAAGAGAATTTATTCCGGCATCTTTTTCTATTAAAACTTTTTGACCATCTTCAATAAACTTTCTCACGGTTTCGGGGCTCGCAGCTACACGAGCTTCTCCTGTCATAATTTCTTTAGGAATTCCTATTGTCATAGCTTATAAATGTATTAGAATAGTTGTTTTTTAATATAAAACAGGTTGATTCTCTGAATCAACCATATTTTCAATAGCATAAGTTTACATCACAAATTTATGCATAATAAATAAGAACAACAATTTTATTAAGTCTTTAAATTCAACAACCGTAAAAAGGGAGCAACATGCCTACTTGCAAACGCATAAGCTACATGTAGCATATTAATAGCTACAGGCTGAATGACTGTACAATTTGCAATTAAATCTTGCGGGTTTGATATTATTCACATTTTAAACTATGTTTTTATATACTCTTGCATTGATTATTTTCTCTGTTAATTATTTAAATGTTATATTTGCATTCCATTTAAAAGATAATTATTTAAAACATGATAGATATGGTAAGTTATAAAGATTTAGGACTTGTAAACTCAAGAGAGTTATTTGCAAAAGCATTTGAAGGTGGATACGCAATTCCTGCATTTAATTTCAATAATATGGAACAAATGCAAGCAATTATTGCAGCATGTGTTGAAACAAAATCGCCTGTTATTTTGCAAGTTTCAAGTGGTGCACGTAAGTATGCCAACCAAACTTTGTTGCGCTATATGGCGCAAGGAGCAGTACAGTATGCAAAAGAATTGGGATACGAAATTCCAATAGTTCTTCACTTAGATCATGGCGATAGCTTTGAGTTGTGTAAAGATTGTATCGACTCGGGGTTCTCGTCTGTAATGATAGACGGATCGCATCTTCCTTACGAAGAAAACGTAGCATTGACTAAGCAAGTAGTTGACTATGCTCACAAATATGACGTTACTGTTGAAGGCGAGTTAGGCATTCTTGCTGGTATAGAAGATGATGTTGTTGCAGAACACAGCACATACACCGAACCAGACGAAGTAATAGATTTTGTAAAACGCACCGGAGTTGATTCTCTTGCTATTTCAATTGGTACTTCTCACGGAGCATTCAAATTTACGCCCGCACAGTGCACTCGCAACGAACATGGTGTTTTAGTACCACCACCACTACGCTTCGATATCCTTGAAGAAATCGAACGTCGTATTCCTGGTTTCCCTATTGTTCTTCATGGTTCATCTTCTGTTCCTCCACAATATGTCGAAACTATCAATAAGTATGGTGGCAAGTTGAGCGACTCAATTGGTATTCCCGAAGAGCAATTGCGCAAAGCTGCTACTTCTGCAGTTTGTAAAGTAAACATCGACTCTGATGGCCGTTTAGCAATGACAGCTGCAGTACGCGAAGTATTTGCAAACAACCCAGGTGAGTTCGACCCAAGAAAATACCTTGGTCCAGCTCGAGACGAGTTGAAGAAACTATACATGCACAAAACCGAAAATGTATTGGGTAGTGCTGGTAAAGCATAAGCAAAGCTTATATAATACATATATACAAAAAAACTCTCCGAATTATCGGGGAGTTTTTTTATGCGCAAATAAATAATATGCATAGTGAGTGATGCCGCTGGCACCGATTTGTTATCGGTGTGTTATAAATAGCTACAAACGGCAGAGACCAGCATCAATAGAAAATGTTCTACTACTCCTCGTTTGCAACAAGGAGTCTGTGGTTCAGCGTTTATAACGCAGTTATATAAATGTTGATATTCGAAGACAAGTAGAAATGTGTTTCGCTTGCTTGCTTCACTGACAATTGTCACTTGTCAATTTTCAATTAACCTACTACCTTTCAACAATTGTACGCCCAAAAGGAGTCAATGCCAACGCTGCCAACTTCATGTGCTGATTGCCAAACGGAATACCTATTATGGTAATATAAAACAATAATCCAAAACCAAAATGCGTTAAGCATATCCAAATACCCCCAATAAAAAACCAGATGATATTCATAATTGTGGACAAACAGCCTGCATTTTTTTCTGCCACAGTTATTTCCTTACCAAAAGGCCATAGTGCCACAGATGCCATTTTTAGAGACTGAATACCGAATGGGATACCAATAATAGATACGAAAAATGGAATACTTGCCATCACATATTCAATAGCAATAATAAGTCCACCAAAAACAACCCAGATTATATTACCAATAAATTTCATAGTTCGTTACATTTATTTTTTTCGAAAGTGTATAGCAAAGATACAAAAATAGTAGAGCCTTTTTGTTTGTAATCTTCTGATTTTATTTGTTAGTGCTTATGCATAGCATCTCAGGCAAGAAATTACTTTAAAGTTTTTTCTTTCTTTTAAGTAGTGTCTGCCAGAAAACTTCTTGTTTTTTTTTGAGCCTTTCATAAAAAAACACTAGCTACTATGCCCTCGTCCCCTTTCTAGCAGGCTTCTCTTTGACAATTCCTCTCACTGTTTGTCTCTCCCCCCTGCCTTCAATTTGACAGCACTGCTTTGTCCCGCTGGCATATTCATTTTTTTAATAGTTGCTGCATATACCACCGAGGGGTGGTACTCAGCATTTCTAGCCAAGGTTGCAGCTTCCTCTTTCGCAAAACCCTCCCCATCGGCCACCCTTTCTGAGGCATTGGCCATATCATTTATGGCCGAAACGTGTGTCAGCTTTTTTTCAAACTTACGTTTGTTATTGGCCTTGCGTATCGAAAAAGATTTGTAATACATATCGGACAGCTGTCTCAATTCGTTTATCAATGGCGCAAAATCTGCTTCAGCAAGGTCCCCCTTTGCTCCCAAATCATTATTGCCCTCGGCATCGGCAATAGAGTGTATGACCTGTGCTATCTCAATACCTTTAAAAAGATTGTCTATTGTATAAAACAACTCTTTAATAATGTCTTTAGTAGATTTTTTGGGCCGCTTTGAAAGCATTTTTACTCTTTTTCTAGCTGCTTCGTTGTACAAAGTGTGTGCTCTCTTTATCTTATTTATGTCGCCCATCAAATTAAACTTGGCTACAGCCACTGCAAACATTCTATTAGAATCTGCATGGTCGATAAATCCAGCAATCTTTTGATTCAACTCAACTTCATTTTTGCATCTCTTGAAATAACAAAGATAGTTATCTATAGCACTCTCAACAACATGCATATCGGCCTCATGAATAGATTTGCTAAGCACCCTCACATTTAGTTTAAAGGTGCTTATTGTTAGCATCATTAGTCCCTTCAACTTATCTTTTCTCAAGCGCTCTATATCTATTCCGTAACTCAAACGAAGCATGGCTAACTCTGGTTTTTGTGCCAATAAAAGCCCAAATAATGGTTTTATTATTGCCGAATTTGGATTGTGCCTTTCAACTATGCCTATAATCTCCTCGGCATAATCGGCCATCTCAAATTTGAGCATTCGTGTATAGGGTAGTCTTCTAATTAAGATGTTTTTGTTGGTTGTTTTATTCATATCTATTAGACTTATGTAGCAGAAAGTGAGCTCTATAAATTTAGTCTGTTTTTTTGCACTTTGTGCCAATTATACCTTCTGTTACAATTAATAAATAAAGTATTTGAATAGATTTTAATGTTATATCATGTTACTTAATACAAATATAGCCAAAAGACTTGAAACCACCCAACAATCCACATTCAAAATGGCATTATGGGTGATAAGTTTTTCAATAAAATCAAAGATTCGCTTCATTATTAGCAATATGCTTTAAAAAAAAATAGAGAGAAAACAAAGCAACGCCACACTTATCACTACAAACACAATGTATAGCTCGCATTTGCTGCTCCCGCTTGAACAACTACTCATAACCACATATTAGTGGCCCTACAACCTATTTTTTATGCACAAACAGATAGATATTTCTCAATAGCAGGTTGCTAAAGATAGCAATTGGTACACTAATTAAAATTCTACAGGCAAGTTTTTTTGAATCGCAGTGCAAAACTCATTATTTTGTGGTAGATAATTAGCAATTCCTCTTTTCAAACATTTCCGTGGCCGGTAAAATAGCAAAATGAGGTAAAAATGGCTTCGTTCATGGACGAAGAGTTTGTTGCCGCATAAAAATGGTGTTTTTGAATAAAAAAGTCATGAACGTGGCACGAGATTCTCATTGTTGAAGAAAAACCTTTCAAATGCGAGATGAAAATCAGATTTTGCGCCAAAGATTATCCCATCGTCTCACGAAAATTTTTTTCTTAAGACAATATTGTTTGTTTGTCTCGTATTTTTTCTATCGTCGGCAAAAAAAGCCACTAAAATGTAGTTTCACACATTTTGTTTGTAAACAATTCAATTTTCTACAGGTATAACTCTCTTCGTTCATGAACGAAGAGAGTTTTGCCTGTTGTAACAATCAATCTCTGATAAGAATGCCAGGAACCCCTCTTTTTAAGATGGTTTGTGCTACTGGATGACAATTTCGCCTCGCAAAAAGAGAGAAAATTAGGCAAGATGACATTTTCCACCATTAAAAAGAGAATAATTTCTGTGGGATGCAAAGAAACAGTCGCTTCAATGACACATTTCTCTAAAAATAGTAATAAAACGACCAAACACTGCCCTTTTTTGGCGTTCATATCGTTTTTTAGGCGTAAAGCAAAGATAAATAAACTGATATCATTTTTTTTTCGTACAAGTTGTAACCAATTGAAGAGCACCTGTGTCATATTATTGAAAACTATAATAAATATCATTATGACTTCAAAAATTCTTTCTTCGTTATTCCTATGTTGTATATTATTACCTCTAAATGCTCAGATAAAAGGTAAGGTTATCGATTCAGACAACAATCCTATTCAGTTTGCCCATGTAGCTATCTACTCTCTACCCGACTCTACACTAATTGCTGGAACTGCTACCGATCAAAAGGGTTCGTTTTTGTTTTCTGCTGATAATAATAACTATAATGCGCTTCTGAGTGTATCATTTATAGGCTACGAAACACAAACTGTGCCTGTGCTCTCCGAACAGACCATCTTGTTGCAGGCTGATACTACCCTCTTGAGTGAAGTAGTAGTGCAAGGAGACTTGCCCCGCATCAGACTTCGCAACGATGCCATAGTAGCAACTGTGCAAAACACGGTATTGAGCAAGGCCGGAACAGCCAATGATGTACTGAAAAGGCTACCAGCTATTACGGGTGATGACGGGAATTTTACTATCTTCGGAAAAGGAAAAGCAAAGATTTACGTCAACAACAGAGAGCTGCGTGACTTGTCTGAACTCGACCTTATCTCATCTGCCGAAATCAGAGAAGTGGAAATTGTGCATAACCCCGGTGCAAGTTACGATGCATCGGTAAAAGCGGTTATTCGCATACATACTGTTCGCAAAATAGGCGACGGATTTAGCTTTGATGTCCGTTCGGCCTATTTATATAACAAGCATACCGATTTGAGACAACAACTCAATCTTAACTATCGACACAAAGGATGGGATATATTTGGTACCCTTAAATATGATAGATACGCTTACATACAGAAAAGCAAAATAGCACAGGAAACTTTCGTTGACACAGTTTGGACTCAAAAAAACGAATTCATTATCGACGGACTCTCTACACCGCTTACCTCTATTGCCGGGGTCAACTATGAAATATCACCCAATCATTATGCAGGAATGAAATACACCCTGACTTCATTTCTAGGAAAAAACGTTATGGAGTCTAACACGCAGAGCGATGTATATACCAATGGTGCATTTTACGACCGATGGGAAAGCAACGAACAACAGAAAGAATATAACAAACCCCGCCATAGGCTGAATGCCTACTACAACGGCAAATTTGGAGAGCTAAAGGTGGATTTTAACAGCGATTTTTATAGAAGCAGCCAATCTACTGCATCATCTATTACCGAAAACAGCCAGGAATATGACAACCGTACTATAACCTCTGACAACCGCATCAAGAATCAACTTTTTGCAACCAGACTAGTTCTATCTTACCCTGTTTTGAACGGCCAATTCTCAGTAGGGAACGAATATACTCGTACCCTACGGGATGATGATTATACCACTAACAATCAAGATATCTCCTCTACCAATACCTCTATCCACGACAAAAACAGTGCACTCTTTGCAGCGTATTCTCGCTCTACCTCAATTGGACAGATAGCCGCCGGAGTCCGCTTCGAGAATGTTTACTCTAACTACTATAGCAACAACGAGAAAATGGAAGAACAAAGCAGGCATTATACCCGTTGGTTTCCTAGTGTATCATACAGCAATAGTGTAGGTGCATTGCAACTGCAATTAAGTTATACTGCAAAAACCATTCGTCCGTCATATTGGCAGTTAGGAAGCAGTATTTTCTATGCAAACCGGTTTACCATGCAAACAGGCAACCCTTTTCTTAAACCATCCATCATCCACGATACTTCTCTCACTGGTTCTTGGAAATTTTTTCAACTAATGGTTAGTTATAAACAAGAGAAAGACGCAATTATGCAGTGGGCTACTCAATTGGAAGACAACCCTGCTGTGACTCTTCTCTCTACCCGCAATTTAAAGAGCTTACCAAGCATAACTGCCTACCTCACGGCTTCTCCAAAATTCGGTATCTGGGCTCCACAAGCCACCATCGGATTCATGAAGCAGTGGCTCACCATCACCAGCAACGATAAACAGGTGGGATTGAATAGCCCCATACCCATTGCATCGCTCAACAATTCTTTTGCGTTACCAAAAGGATTCCTGCTCACCCTCGATACTAATTTTCAGGGTAAAGGATCGCAACAAAACTTGGTGTTGACCGATCATCAGTTCGTGGTAAACTTGGGAGTAACCAAAGCTTTCTTCGATGATAGATTGGTGGTAGTGCTAAAAGGGCATGATATTCTAAACGGACAGACCATGAATATCAAAGTCTATAACCATCGTATCAATATATATCAGTTTAGCCGTTGGGATACCCGTGAACTGGAGCTTACAGTGCGATACAAATTCAATACCGCAAAAAACCGTTATAAAGGAACTGGTGCGGGTCAAGGAGAGATTAGTCGGATGTAAGTAGGCAAAAAAATGGTACTACTATTGATAAAGCAACTGCACCTTCGTAGTTGCTTTATTTGATATATATATATATATATGGTGTATGTAGTGAAGAAGTATCTTATGCAAGTAAAACTAAATGATAGCTGTTACGTTTTAATATATGGTGCTAAACAATGAGAGTAGCCAAAAGAAAAACTATCTTACATCAATAAAACTATTTGCAATATAATAAAAGCACCAAGAAAACTATTTATTCTATAAAACAATAAAATATTATCTGTATTCACGTTTCTATTAAAATCTAAAAAAACATGTACATCTTACTCCTATACTTTTCGCTTATAACGAGTTTTTTGACCAACCAAAATCCTCAATTGACTATTCAAATCGACAACATTGAAGCCGTTAAAGGTGATATTAGAATTGGTGTTTTCAATGCTAGCGATAAGTTTTTAAAACAAGGCTACACCTTCAAAACCTACAAAGTAGCTGTTACAGATACCACGCAAACAATCATCATTGACGATTTGCCAAAAGGCGAATACGCATTTATTATGTATCATGATAAAAATGGTGATGGAAAAATGAACCGCAATTTAATTGGAATACCTAAAGAGGCTTTTGGATTTTCGAACAATGTGAGGCCTAAACTATCGAAACCCACTTTTGAAGCCTGTAAGTTTGTTTTGGAAGACAAGCTAGAATTGCATATAAGGCTGGGGTATTTTAAATAAAAGCATTGC
>CAYVLC010000119.1:0-8263 GCA_964452155.1 uncultured Dysgonomonadaceae bacterium | reverse complement strand
TGTAGGCCTACATTTTGCGTTTCGAAGTTTGTTTCTCGAAATGTAGGAGTACATTTGGCGTTTCAATGTTTGTTTCTCGAAATGTAGGGGTACGCGAAGTCACAATAAGTTGGTTTTAATCGGTGTTTAGCTTCTGTTGATTCTACTTTACTGGTTTGCAATCAGTATATTAGGGTGGTTTTGGCTGATTTTGGACAAGATGTGGGGTTTTGCTGCGTTTTCTTGAATTCACCTTTTCTTTTTGCACCAATACCCACCACTTATCCAGAATCAATGACTGAAGATTTATTCTACGATATGTTTTCTATTATATTGGGGTGTGCTGCAAAGCAAAAAAAGGCTGAACGATGATGAAGCGATTGTGAGAAAACTGCTACAAACCCCACTCACAAAAAAGAGATAAGAAACACTGGTGGCAATTGTGAAATGCCATCTATCAATTGAAAAGCAAAAAAAAGCGGGAAGTAAAAAAATGGCTAACCATTCTCTACTTTCAATTAACTACCCCCACAGACTGCGTCAGCAAAACTTCTTGGTGCGAAGGCAAGTTTAAGAGTTTTGCCAGTACATCTTTGTCGTACCAACCACGGGTCACGGCGCCCAATTCTTGCGAAGCTGCAAAGAGATAAACGTTTTGTGCAATGAAACCACAATCGGTGTAGGCATATTCTCGGCTAGAGGCTTTGTTCATGTCGGCCACAAAAATAATATTGACTGATGCATGGGGTACAAAATCCTGACTACCAGTCGATTTTCTGTGATCGCCACTTTTTATAAGTTTCAAGACAGCTTTTTTTGCGTCGTATAGATAGACTCCGCTCTTTATTGCCACATACAAATCTATCTCTTGCTTATCGTTGGCGGTAGGTGCGGTTCTTTTGTCGTCGCGATTGAAGCCATTGGCGGCCCATAGGAGATCCGACAAAACACTTACAGGCAAATCCTCGTCGATGAAGTTTCTCGAAGATTTGCGTTCGCTCAATGCCTGCATGAGTGGTTTGCCACCATTTTTGTTGGGTGCACTTAGCTTTATGTCTTGTGCTGCAATGGGCAGCAAAAATGCGATACTAAACATCATAAGAATTGTTTTCTTGAACATAGCAATGGTTATTAAAGGGTTGTGATACAAATATAGCAATATTTTTTAGAATTTGCTACATAGTCTTTGTAAGATAAGTGCAAATAGTGCGTGTGCAGAAGCACACCCTACCACCATACGCTCATGTATGTGTTGAAGATGCAACCGAAGAGTCGTTTTTTTAAAAACAAACTCCTTAATTTTTCACCAATGCTTTGAGGCGAAGGCGACCGTGAAAACGGAACACGCTTTGTTGTTGTCATTTTCTTATTGGAGAGACAAAACTATGAATTTTTATGACAAACAACACTTAAGTACCTACTTATATATTTATTTGATACGATATTAACTCATACATGCATGCAATGTATGAGTGGCTTTCTCTATAGAATGAGTGATATGTGAGCTAAAAAGCAACAAAAAATGAGTTGATAAGTTCTTATAAAATCATTACATTTGCCTCCTTTTAATTAGATAACGATGTTGAACAATATATGATGAAAAAACTTATATCTACAGTCTTGCTGCTGACGATTATATCGTATGCTTCTCTTACGGCTCAAATACAGCTAAGCGATAGTGCTAAGATTAGCCTAATGACTGTTTCGCCTTGGAGTGGCGAAATATATGCTCTTTACGGACACTCGGTTATAAAAGTGCAAGATGATTCGACGGGCGTGGATGCTTGTTTCAATTATGGTTATTTCGATCCGTCGCAACCAAACTTTATTTACAACTTTATTCGTGGCAAAACCGACTATGTACTAGGAGCTACATTGTATCAAGATTTTCTTATCGAAAATCAAATGAGAGGCCTCCAAGTTGTTGAGCAAGAGCTGAGTCTATCGCTACAACAAAAACAACAGCTTTGGGAAGATTTGTATATTAACTCTCTGCCCGAGAACAGACAATACAGGTACAACTTCCTTTTCGACAACTGTGCAACTAGACCCAGAGATATGGTCGAAAATATTATCAATAAATCTATTGCTTATCCATCTACAAAGCCAAACCAGACCTTTCGCAACCTCATACACGAATGTGTGCACCAATTTGCATGGATGCAATTTGGTATAGACCTAGTGCTTGGTTCGGGTGCCGACAGATACATAACCGATAGAGAGAAAATGTTTTTGCCAAACTACCTCATGGATGCTTTTGAAGGAGCAAAGGTATATCAAAACCACTCTGTGACTACTCCTTTGGTAAAATCTTCTGTAAAACTTCTTGAAGCTGATAGTGAAGAGACTGAACGAGGCGAATGGAACATACTTAAGCCAATGTCGGTAGCATTCGCTCTTCTTTTTATAACGCTATTGGTCTCATTTTTCCAGCTACGCTTTCATCACCACAAAACAGCTCGCATATATGATACTGTGTTGTTTTCAGTAGCTGGTATAGCCGGACTAATTATTACATTTCTTGTTTTCTTCTCCGAACATCCTATTACCGATGCCAACTGGAATTTGGCGTGGTTGCATATTGGTCATTTATCCGTAGCTGTTTTATTTTGGGTAAAGTACTTTAAAAAAGTCGTATATTACTATCATTTTATTAACTTTGCAGTGTTGAGTTTATTCCTACTGAGTTGGTGGTTTTTGCCGCAGCAATTGCCCTTGGCATCTATACCTTTTGCAATGAGCTTGTTGTTGCGCTCGGGTACTAACTTCTTTATTGAGAGGAACAATAACTTAAAAAACAGACAATATAAAACAGCAAGGTACATGCAAGCAGGATGGAGACGATAAGAACACGTGTTTTTATACAGAGTAACGTTTGTTTTTATGACAACCCTGCAAGCATAGCTACACCATACAATACATAATGATTAGAATTTTATCATCGATACTGGCTCTTTTTTCAGTAACTACTTTTTATGCTCAGCAAAACACAATTCCAAAATTGGTTGTGGGTATTACAATAGATCAATTGAGGGGCGACTATCTGGAGCACTTCAAAAAGAGCTTTAGTGAGAGAGGTTTCAAAAGATTGCTCAACGAAGGAGTTGTTTACAATCAAATGGTTTACAACTTTCCTACGCCCGATAAGGCATCGGCTATAGCTACCATCTACACAGGTACTGTTCCTTTTTATCATGGCATTGTAAATGAAAAGAAAATATCGGGTGAAGATTTTTCCGAAATATCATCATTTTCCGACGATAAATTCATGGGTAACTTCACAACCCAAAAGTTATCGCCCCTCCCATTAAAAGTATCTACCATTACAGATGAGCTAAAAATTGCATCAAGTGGCAAATCGGATGTGTTTGCATTTTCTCCAGATGCCTCAGGCGCATTGGTTGCTGGGGGGCATGCAGCAAGTGGAGCCTTTTGGATTGAAGACTTTTCTGGTCATTGGGCCACAACTACATTCTACACCACTCACCATCCGTTTGTAGACACATACAACCGCAGCAGTCAATCGCTCAACACAAGAATAAGTAGCATGGTGTGGAAACCAAAGCTGCCAATAGAGGCATACAGTGCTTTTCCGTACACACAAAACTTATACAACTTTCAGCACAAAATAGCTGCCAATAAAATGAATAGCTTCCAATTGTTGAAACAAACCCCCTTTATAAACGAAGAGGTGAGAACAATGGGGCTAAGAGCAATAGAAAGCTCGGCTATGGGTCAAAGAAGCTATCCCGATTTTCTTGCACTCAATTTTTATGCAGGCAACTTTGAGAATGCACTCGACAAAAACTACTCGATAGAAATACAAGATACTTATCAGCGCCTCGATGAAGATATTGCTCTCATAATTGATGCTGTAGATAAAGCAGTGGGTTTGCAAAATGCGCTTATCTTTGTGGTATCTACAGGCTATTTCAACGAGCAAGAGGTGTATCCTAAAGATGCACGCCTGCCAGGCGGAGATTTTAGACCCGACAGATGCGAAGCGCTATTGAATATGTACTTAATGGCCATTTATGGCAGAGAAAATTGGATAAAGAAGTACTACAATGAGCAAATCTATTTTGATAGAAAACTAATAGAAGAGAAGAAAATAGATTATCGAGAGTTTCAAGAGCGCGCAGCCGATTTTCTGATTCAGTTTTCGGGTGTGCAAGATGTTTTTACATCCTACCAGATGTTACATGGAGCATACAACGAAGCTATACAAGTATATAAAAACGGATATCATAGAGACGTTACAGGCGATTTGTTTATAGAGTTGCAACCAGGTTGGCGCATTTTGACAACCAAAAACCCAACCAATCACGAAAGAGTGAGGGGCAATGGCATGGCTGCTCCTGCTATCTTTTTTGGCAACAATCTGAAACCCACAAAAGTGAACAGAGTGATAGATGCCACCGAAATAGCCCCCAGTGTTACACACAGACTGCGCATTAGGGCTCCCAATGCATCTACTAAATTGGTTTTGCAAGAATTGTTCTGAATTTATACTTTATAAAAATATTATCAAATCAAACACATACAACGCGTGGGTTAGCAGCCTACGTAACTAATAAAAACTTATGGCATTTAGTAAAATTATATCAAAACTCTTTGGGAATAAAGCACAACGCGATTTAAAGGAAATGAATCCGTACGTGAAACAAATCAAAGAAATATATCCCGAGATAGAAAAACTGTCGAATGACGAGCTTCGTAGCAGAGCTAACGATGTAGAAAAACGCATTCACGACTATGTGCGGGAAGAAAAAGAGAAAATAAGCAAGCTTAAAGAAGGCATAGAAGAGATTGAGCTCGAAGAGCGTGAAATGATTTGGGAAGAGATTGACAAAATTGAAAAAGAAATCTCCGACAAGTTCGAAGTAATACTCGAAGAGGTGCTACCAGAAGCTTTCGCTATTATGAAAGATACAGCACGCCGATTTACCGAAAACGAAGAAATTGTTGTAAAAGCCAATCAGTTCGATAAAGACTTGGCTGCAACACACGACTTTGTGCATATAGAAGGCGACAAAGCTATTTATAAAAACCGTTGGATTGCTGGTGGAGTAGAAATTGTTTGGAACATGATACACTACGATGTTCAGCTATTTGGTGGTGTGGTGCTGCACAAAGGACGAATTGCAGAGATGGCAACTGGTGAGGGTAAAACCCTTGTGGCTACTTTGCCAGTATTCCTGAATGCTCTTACTCACAATGGTGTGCACGTGGTGACAGTAAATGATTACCTAGCAAAACGTGACTCGGAGTGGATGGGGCCATTGTATATGTTTCATGGCTTAAGTGTAGATTGTATAGACAAACATCAGCCCAACTCTGATGCACGACGCAAAGCTTACGAAGCCGACGTTACTTTTGGTACAAACAACGAGTTTGGTTTCGACTATCTGAGAGACAACATGGCCATATCGCCACGCGACTTGGTGCAACGCAAACACAACTACTCTATTGTGGACGAGGTAGACTCTGTATTGATTGACGATGCACGTACACCATTAATTATTTCGGGGCCTGTTCCTAAAGGAGACGAACAGTTGTACGACACCTTACGACCACGTGTAGAAATGATTGTGAAAGCACAGCGCGACATGTCAACCAAACTTTTATCGGAGGCCAAAGTAAAAATGGCATCCGAAGACAAAAAAGAACAAGAAGAAGGTAGTTTGCTTTTATTTCGTTCGTTCAAAGGTTTACCAAAAAATAAACCTATCATAAAGTTTTTGAGTGAACAGGGTGTGAAGGCAGCTATGCTAAAAACCGAAGAAGCTTATATGTCGGAACAAATGCGCAACATGCATATCGTAACCGACCCATTGTACTTTGTAATTGACGAAAAAAACAATAGCATCGACCTAACCGATAAGGGTATAGATATGCTGACAGGAAAATCCGATGATCCAACATTTTTTGTGTTACCTGACATTGGGGCTCAGCTCTCGGATTTAGAAAATCAATCTCTCACCGACGAAGAAAAAGCTTCAAAGAAAGACGAGTTGCTACAAAACTATGCTATCAAATCGGAGAGAATACATACTGTGAATCAACTCTTGAAGGCATATACACTCTTTGACAAAGACGACGAGTATGTGGTGATAGACAATAAGGTGAAAATTGTGGATGAGCAAACTGGCCGTATTATGGAAGGCAGAAGATATTCTGACGGTTTGCATCAAGCCATAGAAGCAAAAGAACGAGTGACTGTAGAGGCTGCCACACAGACCTTTGCAACCGTTACGCTACAAAACTACTTTAGGATGTATAACAAACTCGCTGGTATGACTGGTACTGCCGAAACAGAAGCAGGAGAGTTGTGGGATATCTACAAACTAGACGTAGTAGTGATTCCTACCAACAGGCCTATTGTACGTGACGATATGAACGACCGCATTTTTAAAACCAAACGCGAAAAGTACAATGCTGTCATTGATGAGATAAGCAGCCTCATAGAAGCCGGACGACCAGTATTGGTTGGTACTACTTCGGTAGAGGTGTCGGAACTATTGAGTAGGATGCTTAACTTACGAAAAATTAGTCATAACGTCTTGAATGCTAAGCTTCACCAACGCGAAGCAGATATTGTGGCTAGTGCTGGGCAAGCTGGCGTGGTGACTATTGCTACCAATATGGCCGGACGTGGTACAGATATTAAGCTATCGCCAGAGGTGAGAAAAGCAGGAGGGTTGGCTATTGTTGGTACTGAGCGTCATGAATCTCGTCGTGTGGACAGGCAGCTACGTGGACGTGCCGGTAGGCAAGGAGACCCAGGGTCGTCTATATTTTTCGTCTCTTTGGAAGACGATTTGATGCGCCTGTTTGCAACTGAGAGAATTGCGGGGCTCATGGATAAAATGGGTTTCAAAGATGGCGATGTCTTGGAGCACAACATGCTGACCAAATCAGTAGAAAGAGCACAAAAAAAGGTCGAAGAAAACAACTTTGGTATTCGTAAGAGACTACTTGAGTACGACGATGTGATGAACTCGCAGCGTGAAGTAATTTACAAACGCAGACGCAATGCTCTCATGGGCGAGCGTATTGGTCTTGATGTGGTAAATATGATTTACGACACAGCCGTAAACATTACCGAGCAGTTTCAAAACAACTATAGTGAGTTGAAATTGGAGCTTTTGCGTGTAATGGCTCTAGACCTGCCGTATTCCGAAGAAGAGTTTAAAGAGTTTAAACCACAAGATCAAGGCGAGAAGGTATTTGGAGCTGCTATCAAGGCATTTAAACGTAAGAGCGACAAGCTTGCCGAAATTGCACAACCTGTTATAAAACAAGTTTTTGAAAATCAAGGTGCAATGTATGAGAATATACTGATACCAATTACTGATGGTAAGAAAGTATATAATATATCTTGCAATCTGAAGGAGGCCTACGAAACTGGTTCGAAGACTTTGGTAAAAGCATTCGAAAAATCTATTCTTCTTCACACCATCGATGAGAATTGGAAAGAGCATTTGCGTGAAATGGACGACTTGCGTCAGTCTGTTCAAAATGCAAGCTACGAACAAAAAGATCCACTTCTGATTTATAAGCTTGAGTCGTTCAACTTGTTTAAGATAATGGTAGAGAATGTCAATTCAAAATCGGTATCTATTTTAATGCGCGGTCAAATACCTATAAGGGAACCAGAACATGTGAAAAAGGCAAGCGTTGAAGAGAAAACAGACTACAGCAAGTATCGCACAGAAAAAGAAGAATCTTCGACCAGCAGACCCGATGCATCTAGCCCAGGCTCTATTGATACACGTGAACGTAAACTAGAACCAGTGAGAGTAGAGAAAAGAGTTGGCCGAAACGATCCATGTCCTTGCGGAAGTGGAAAGAAATACAAAAACTGTCACGGAAAATAGATAGGTAAATATAAAATAAAAAGGAGCGATACTATTTCGCTCTTTTTTAATTTCTATTTGCATCAGTTTTTTGGGTGCAATAAATAAGAATAGGATACTGTGAAAAAATATATGACTCAAGAAGTGGTAGATATACACAATACTCTTTTTTTTGTTAATATAGGACGGAATTCATCCTCAATTTCTTTGTTAAATTCAAACAAATGCAGTACCTTAGTAGAGTTTTAAAATATAAAACAGACTTATTTTAAATAACTTAATATCAAACTGATAGCTGTTTTCGAATAAAGAGAAAACAACAGAATTATAACATATAAATGTATGGTTGAAAAAGAAGATAGAATCATTAAGATAAATATTGAGGATGAAATGAAATCGGCCTACATCGATTATTCGATGTCGGT
>CAYVLC010000118.1:4314-8267 GCA_964452155.1 uncultured Dysgonomonadaceae bacterium | reverse complement strand
ACATAAAAGCAAAATAATATATATACTATTGATTACATGCAAGATAATATATATAAACACTTGAAGAGTGATGAATAATGCGGGTTAACCAACCGTATCTACTTTCATTACTAACACTATTATTCAAACATGCTCCTCCAATGTGCAAATAGCCGATAATATGCAAAAATGTGTGTGTGTTTGCTTTACACTTTACTGTCAAGTTTTATCAAACAGTTTTGCTACAAACAATTTACAGGCCGCACCTACGGCGCTTGAGGTGAGGTGGGTATGGGTTTACTACAGACAGAGTTGCTCCTATGGAGCACTTGCAGCTAATATATTCATAAGGGTAGTTCATTAGTTACATATTGTTGTATAATTGATGCGGCCTATTTTAATAAAAGAGTTTATATTTAAAATCAAACCCTTTAGCTCCATTAGGAGCCTTGCTGTGGTGTAGTAAATTGATATTCCTCTCACCACCAGAGCTCCGTTTGGTGCTAACTCTACTTTGCGTGTAATAAGAAATAGAAAAAACACATAATTTTACTGGTGAGCCCAAACAGCTTTGTAAAGAAAACAAGTATCTCTATAAAATATGAATATCTTAATGGATATCTTATTATATAGCACTATTTGTTCCTTTTAGGCTACCACATTTTTTAATATTTAAGCATCAATTGACAAATGTCAGGACATCGTTTACAAAAACATTCAGAGGCCTTAAATCAGAGGCCTTAAAAATGTAGCAATCTTTGGTTTTAATGTTATTGATGACAACCAAGAGATTTAAAACGAGTAACGATAACTATGAGCTATCCTTTTTATCAAAAAACCCCAGACAGCACTCCGCTGGGAGTAGCACTGTCTGCAGTAAACAGATACACACTGCATCTTGAGCTCCGTAGATAGGTGCAGCCTGTAATTTGGTTGTAAGAAACACAATAAAACAATTATAGCACTCATTGGTACAAGGCCGCTTATTATAAAACACAAGGGGGAGATATTTATCATTATTTTTAATTTGACATGCCTATTTCTTAACCCAATATGTAAGCGATGTGCAGATATTTTTTGCATCCTCTTAGCCCCCCCGAAAACCCTATAGCGGTTTGTAAACGATGGGCTGAAACGGCTATGAGCCTTAGATGTATCAACGATGTGCTGCTATACAACAAACAATTATTAAAAGTAGAAACAAGCCGCTACATTTGCCTATTTTAGAGTATGTGGAGAGAGAGAGATTAATTTGTATAATTGCACATTTTTTGCGTAATTTGTTGAAGCTAGAATTCTTTTTTTTAGACAAGCAACAATATATGATTTGGCTTGTTGTATTGCAAAGAAAAACGAACTAAATTCTTTATATTAAAAAAAACAAAACGCTATGAGGTACAGATTATACAAAGAGCAACAATTGGATTGCGATATAGCAACGGCATGGGAGTTTTTTTCGTCGCCCCACAATCTCTCAAAAATTACACCACAAGATATGGGCTTTGTTGTGACATCTGACACAGGCGACGAACCCATTTATGAGGGCATGATAATAGATTATATAGTGAGGCCTCTGCTGCGCATACCCATGAGATGGAAAACCAAAATAACGGAAGTTGATTATCGGAAAAGTTTTACCGATTTTCAAGAAAAGGGGCCTTATAAATATTGGAATCACTACCACGAGTTTGTACCCAACGAAAAAGGTGTTTTGGCAAAGGATACTGTTGAGTATGAGTTGCCCTTTGGTTTTTTGGGAACATTGGTCCACAAAATAGTAGTGAGGAAGAAGCTAGAGGGCATTTTTAGCTATCGTAACAAGGTTTTAAAAAACACCTTTAACCAAAAGAGCCCTCAAAAATGAAAAGCAGGAAAATAAAAAACAAGGCATTGTCTGCAACACTGCTTTCTATAGGGATGGCTGCACTGTTTACGTCGTGCGCCTCTATGCCCAAAAATGCGCAACCGATAGAAGACTTTGAAATACAAAAGTATTTGGGTAGTTGGTACGAGATAGCTCGGTTTGATTTTAGGTTCGAAAAAGATTTGAACAATGTGATGGCACAATACAGTCTGAACGACAAGCAAAACGTAGTTGTTGTGAACAGCGGCTACAATGTGAAGAAAGAGAAGTGGGTTTCTGCAAAAGGAGTAGCAAAATTTAGGGGCAGCAAGAACAGTGCCACATTGAAAGTTAGTTTTTTTGGGCCCTTTTACTCGGGCTACAATGTAATAGCCCTAGACAAGGAGTATAGGTATGCACTGGTTGCTGGAAAGAACCTGAAGTATTTGTGGATTTTAGCTAGAGAAAAATCGATACCCGAAGCTATAAAAACCCACTACCTGCAGATAGCACAAGAGGTGGGCTACGACACTAGCGGGCTTATATGGGTAGAGCACAACAAAACAAGTCCGTTTGAAGATGAAAAATAAGGTATCTATATTTTGGTTTAGACGCGATTTGAGGTTGCATGACAACAAGGGGCTCTCTTATGCCTTGGAGGCTGGCTTGCCGGTGGTGCCCATATTTATATACGACACCACAATATTGGATAAGCTACAAAACAAGCACGACCGCCGTGTAGATTACATACACCAAGCACTCTCTGCCCTAGATGGGCAGTTGCAGAACCATGGATCGGCCCTAAGTACCTATTATGGCACTGCACTTGAGGTATTTGATGCACTGCACAAGGAGTACAACATAGGGGCAGTATTTTGCAATAGAGACTACGAGCCACAATCCATTGAAAGAGATGTAGCAATATTTGATTTCTTCAAAGAAAAAAACATTCCTTTCAAAGCATATAAAGACCAGGTAATATTTGACAAAAACGATATTCTGAAAACCGACAACACGCCCTATGTGGTATATACCCCTTATGCCAAACGATGGAGAGAGATGCTGCAGGCCGATGACTACAAGATGGTGGTACCAAAGGTGAGAAACTTTTTGCAAATGAGCCAAGCCACCATGCACACCCTAAAGGATATTGGTTTCGAAAAAACAGAAATATTGTATAGCACCCCTCAGTTGGAGGCCCAAATAATTGACAAATACGACAAACAGAGAGATTACCCCGCGGTGCACGGCACCACACAGCTAGGTATAGCACTGCGTTTTGGCACAATAAGCATACGCAAATGTGTAGCTTTTGCTTTGGAACACAACCAAGTATGGCTAGGAGAACTCATATGGCGTGAGTTTTTTATGCAAATATTGTATCACTACCCTCATGTGGTAAATGGGTCGTTTAAACCAAAGTACGATTTTATAGCGTGGCGCATTGATGAAGATGGTTTTCGAAAATGGTGCCAAGGCAATACAGGCTACCCTATTGTGGATGCTGGTATGCGAGAGCTCAACAAAACAGGCTATATGCACAACAGAGTACGAATGATTGTGGCCAGTTTTTTGTGCAAACACCTACTGATAGACTGGCGATGGGGCGAGGCCTACTTTGCCGAGAAGCTAGACGACTACGAGCTGTCGGCCAACAATGGCAACTGGCAGTGGGTGGCAGGCAGTGGGTGCGATGCTGCACCCTATTTTAGGGTGTTTAGTCCGGCGGCACAAACAGATAAGTTCGACAAGAACCATGCATACATCAGAAAATGGGTACCCGAGTACCAAACTGAGCAATATTCAGCCCCCATTGTGGAGCATAAGATGGCGAGAGATAGGGCCTTGAAAGAGTATGGTAGGGCTTTGAAGAAAGAGTAGAAGAGTTGATAGTTTATTTGTTTAATCGGTTTTTCGGTTATTTGGTTAACTGTTTAGCAGTTTTCATACAAGCCTCAATGGCCGCCCCAACCCCTGAGGGGGGGGGAGAGGCGAAGGGCTGATTAACGATTTCATTGTCATCCCGATACGCAAGGGAGGAATCTGTATCAAAAACCCTGAAAGCATTTAACAGATACTTCACTCCGTTCAGTATGACAGTGGTTATTGTCAGTACCACATACCACATACC
>CAYVLC010000118.1:0-4214 GCA_964452155.1 uncultured Dysgonomonadaceae bacterium | reverse complement strand
TACCACATACCACATACCTCGTATCGCATACCTGACCAAATTGTCAACTGTCAACTATCAATTCTCCGTGTCCTCTGTGCCTTCTCTGTGCTCTCTGTGATAAAAACAATTTGACCGTAGGCCATCAATGCATTTACCGAGTTTCGAATTTCGAATTTTCGAGTCTCGATTTCTGCTTTTCACCGCTATCAGCCAATGTGTAACACCTAACAGCTTTTCTAGTCTCTAGTCACTAGTCTCTCAACCACTCATCAAACCATCTTGCAAACTCGCGCTGAAACAAAACCCCATTTTGCGGTTGTGCAATCCAATGGTTCTCGTCCGGAAATATTAGCATGCGTGCTGGTATGCCTTGTAGCTTAGCTGCATTAAATGCCATCATACCTTGCGAGGCAAGAATACGATAATCTAGCTCGCCATGAGTAATCATGATGGGTGTGTTCCACTTATGTGCAAATTTGTGAGGCGATGTAGCATACGTTTTCTGAGCAGTTGCATTGGTTTTGTCCCAAAACGGGCCACCCATGTCCCAATTGGCAAAAAACACCTCTTCTGTCTCTAGGTATTGTGCCTCTAGGTTGAAGATGCCTGCATGAGCCAAAAATGCTTTGAAACGGTTGTCGTGATTGCCCGCCAACCAATAGGCCGAAAATCCGCCGTAGCTTGCCCCTGTACACCCCAGGTTGTCTTGGTCAACATAAGGTTCTTTTGCCAATGCATCTATTGCCGATAGGTAGTCGCGCATGTTTTGTCCGCCGTAGTCGCCACTTATCTGCTCATTCCACTCCTGTCCAAATCCGGGCAACCCCCTCCTGTTGGGGGCTACAATTATGTACCCATTGGCAGCCATCATTTGCAAGTTCCACCTATACGACCAAAACTGACTCACTGCACTCTGCGGACCTCCCTGACAATAAAGCAATGTTGGATACTTCTTATCAGCCTCAAAATTGGGAGGATACACCACCCATGTAAGCATTTGCTTTCCGTCTGAGGTAGCTATCCATCTCTCTTCTACATTGCCCATGGTTAGTTGGTCAAGTATATGTTTGTTTTCGAACGATATCTCCTGGGCCTCGCCATTGCTTATATTTACCGTATATATTTCTGCAGGCCTCGACATCGATTGTCGTTTTGCAATCAACCCATTGCCACCCAATGCTACCGACACATAGTCGTGTTGGCCCTCAGTAAGCCTTGTTGCCTCTTTGGTGTCTATTGCTATAGAAAACAGTTGCGTCTTGGCCTCTACAGTAGCTACAAAGAAAAGCGTCTTGTTGTCGCTATTCCATACAAAAGCATCCACATTGTTATCAAAATTTTCTGTCAAATAGGTCTTCTCTCTTGTAGCCATATCCATCACAAACAATCGGTTTTTGTCTGCCTCATATCCATCGCGCTCCATGCTTAGCCAGGCTATGTAAGCCCCATCGTCAGAGTATAGTGGGTGCACATCGTAGCCCATCATCCCTTCGGTAATGTTTTCGGTAGTTTTGCTCTGAAGCGAATACATATAAAGATCGGAGTTTGTTGACTCTGCATACTCCCTACCAGTCATCTTTTTAGATACATATACAACAGATTGGCTGTTGGGGCTCCAAGCCACATCGGTAGTGCCTCCAAAAGGAAGCAGAGGTGCCTCATAAGGTTGGCCCTCCAGCAGGTCTGTATGATTGGTTAGTTTGCCATTCTCAAGAGTTGCAACAAATGTGTGTGGCACACTCTCCACCCAATGGTCCCAATGCTTATACATCAGCTCCTCTACCACCCTACCCGTTGCATTAGGTAGGTCGGGGTGCCGCTCTGCAATAGATTGCACACTCTTCACCCTCTTTATGTACATCACCATGCTACCATCAGGCGAGTAGGCAAAACCCTCTATACCGCCCTCTACATCGCTTATGCACCTCATGCCACTGCCGTCGGCATGCATTTCCCACAATTGGGTAGTACCCTCGTGCACACTCAAAAAAGCAATCTTCTCGCCACCCTCAATCCACTGTGCACCGCTTTCGTGATTGTTGGTATAGGTGAGTTGTTTCTTGTCAGACCCATCCACTTTCATCTTCAAAATCTCGGTGTTGGTCTTGTTTGCCTCAATGTCAACATAGACTACATGATACAAAAGCTCTTCCTTGTTCGGAGAAACTTGCACATTGCCAATCCTACCAAAGCTATGCAGCACCTCGGGAGTCATCAATCCGTTTTCTATTGTTGGAGATACTTTTCCAATAATAGAGCCAAGGCCACTTGCATCTCCTTGCTTTTCTCCATTGCACCCCGTTAGCAGTGCAGTGCAAATAATTGCCATAAATAATAAGTTCGTTTTCATAAATAATAAGAGGAGTATGAGTTTATATGTAATTTATATTTTTATTATGGTCTGTGTCTGTATGTGTGTGTATCTATTCTGTCGCTCTGTTCACTCTATAATGCCATCCTTCATGCTAATGGTTCTGTCGGTTAGTTGTGCCAGCTGTGTGTCGTGGGTTACAATCACAAAGGTCTGGTTCAACTCGTTGCGTAGTTTAAAAAACAGCGCATGCAGCTCATCTTTATTTTCTGTGTCTAAACTCCCCGATGGTTCGTCGGCAAAGACAATCATCGGATTGTTTATAAGGGCCCGTGCCACTGCCACACGCTGCTTCTCTCCACCCGATAGCTCTGCCGGTTTGTGGTGTTTTCTATCCGTCAGCCCCATCAGTTCCAGTATATTGTTGGCATCTTTGGTTGCTTGTGCACGATCTTTCTTGCCAATCAGTGCCGGTATCATGGCATTTTCGAGTGCCGTAAACTCTGGCAGCAACTGATGAAACTGAAACACAAACCCAATATTTTTGTTCCTAAAATCCGACAGCTTGCGGTCGCTATATTTGGTGACATCGTTGCCTTCGAATACCACTTTTCCAGAGTCGGGCTTGTCCAGCGTACCCATTATTTGCAACAATGTAGTTTTGCCGGCACCACTTGGGCCCACTATCGACACTATTTCGCCTCTACCAATACTCAAATCAATGTCTTTGAGCACCTGCAGCGTACCAAAACTTTTGTTTATACCTTGTACCTTTATCATATATGAGTATCCTGAAATAAGTTTTTTTATTTGCAACAAACTTTCAGTGGGCGAAGATACGGATAAAAGAAATATTAACAAAGTGAAAGTCGGAATGAATAGTGAAGGAGGGGGGGGAATCTATCATGTGGAATAAAAACTAATGTCGAAATGGTGCTCTGTGCTTAAAATTTGACTTTCATGACAGTAAAATGATTCTCCCATCTGTAAATTTGAGTTTTACGGAAGGAAAATCATTTCCACCGTAGAAAATTTAATTTCTATGAGGGGACTAATCATTTTCACAGAAGTAGATCTGAGTTTCATGAGAGAGCAAGTTTTTTCCACCGTGGTAGATTTGAGATTCATGAGAAGAAAACCAAATTCAACACCGTAAATTCCTTTTTTTGAGATAAAAGTCAAAGTCGCAGCTACAGATTGTATTTTTATGAGAAAAGCTCATTTCCACAATGGTAAATTCAAATTTCATGACAGGAATACAATTTCCACACAGTAAATTTAAATTAACACAACTCTAGCCGAATGCTTTGTGTTTGCAATGATCTGTAGTTCAGGAGTCTTTTTAGTAAAAGTGAAGTTGGAAACGAAAATAAGAGCATCATAAGCAACAACAGTTAGCTATCAACAGAATAAAACCTACATCTTTCTCCACAAACAAATACCCCCCTCAGTTGTTTGATATCTATAAAAACATACTGAACAAAAAAAATATAAAGAACATGACCAATTTGCACAACCTCCGCAAAGATTACAAACAAGACACCCTCTTGGAAAACGCCGTGGACAAAAATCCTATAGCTCAATTTGAGAAGTGGATGAAAGAGACCATCTTGATGCAAGTAGTAGCAGAGCCCAACGCCATGACACTGGTTACCAGCACGCTCGATGGCAAGCCATCGGCAAGGGTGGTGTTGCTAAAGAGTTTTGGTGAAGAAGGGTTTGTTTTCTACACCAACTACGAAAGCCGCAAAGGACAAGAACTAAACACAAACCCCCATGCTTGCATTGTATTTGACTGGCATGTGATGGAGCGACAGGTAAGAATAGAGGGTGTGGCGAAGAAAGTAACGAGTGAGGAGTCTGACAAATACTTCTACTCGCGCCCCCAAGGGAGCCAATTGGGTGCATGGATATCTGCACA
>CAYVLC010000117.1:0-8275 GCA_964452155.1 uncultured Dysgonomonadaceae bacterium | reverse complement strand
ATGGTATTCCTTGCACTTCCAATGGCAATTTGCTAACAAACCTTGTTAGGGACGACTGGGGTTTTAACGGCTTCTTTGTTTCTGATCTTGGATCGATAGAAGGATTGGTTCATAGCCATAGAGTTGCAGAGTCTTTTGAGCAAGCTTCAAGGTTGTCTCTAAATGCAGGGGTAGATGTAGATTTAGGTGGAAGAAGTTATCAGTCGTTATCTTCGGCCATCAATGGAGGCACACTGGATATTGGAGTTATTGACTCGGCTGTTCGCAGAGTTTTGAGGATAAAATTCGATATGGGACTTTTTGAGAATCCTTATGTCGATGCTGAAAAAGCAGCTACTACCACTAGGAATGAAAAGCATGTGGAACTTGCAAGAAAAGTTGCGCTTGAGTCAATTGTTCTTTTAAAGAATGAAAAAGAGACGCTTCCTCTAAGAAAAAATATGAAAAGTATTGCTGTAATAGGACCCAATGCTGATAATATGTACAATCAACTAGGAGATTATACGGCACCACAAGATGAAGAAAATGTTGTAACTGTACTCCAGGGGATAAGAAATCATGTTGGGAAAAACACGCAAGTTACTTATGTGAAAGGATGTGACATTCGCGATACTACTCAAACAAATATTCCACAAGCAGTAGAGGCAGCAAAAAATGCAGAGGTAGCAATAGTTGTTCTTGGGGGGTCAAGTGCACGCGACTTCAAAACAGAATACCAAGATACAGGGGCAGCTTTAATAAAGAAAGAAGAAGGTGATGCAAAACTGAGCGACATGGAAAGTGGCGAAGGCTACGATCGGTCCACATTGATGGTGATGGGCAAGCAGCTTGAGCTGCTGCACAAAGTGCTAGAGACAGGTACTCCTGTCATAGTTGTTCTTATTGAGGGGCGTCCTTTAAACTTGGCAGGCTATGAAGATAAGGTTGCAGCATTACTCACCGCATGGTATCCTGGCCAAGAAGGAGGCAATGCAATAAGTGACATTCTTTTTGGTGATTATAATCCGGCCGGAAGATTGTCGGTGTCTGTTCCCAAGCATGTTGGTCAGTTGCCTGTATATTATAATAATCTTATTCCTGAAAGGCAAAGATATGTTGATGGAGACTCTAAACCATTATTCAGCTTTGGGTATGGATTGAGTTACTCTAAATTTGAGTACAGCAATTTGAATATAGTGCCTTTAGAAGAAAATAATGCTATTGATATTAAAATTACTTTCGATTTGACTAATATAGGCAAGTACGATGGCGATGAGGTGCCACAACTTTATGTGCGCGATGTGGCAGGTTCTGTGGTAACAGCAAGGAGGCAACTAAAAGACTTTAGAAGGATACATTTACAAGCAGGCGAAACAAAGAGAGTTTCGTTTACTTTAAGTGCCGACGAACTCTCCTTATTCAATCAGCAAATGCAAAAAGTAGTAGAGCCGGGTTATTTTGCAGTAATGATTGGTGCTTCTTCCGAAGATATAAGGCTCAATGATAAATTCAAAATAGAGAATGAAGTTTTTTTGAAGCGCTAGCTTTAGAAGATTATATATCATGGTTTACGAAACAATACTTTTTACAATTACAAAAGATAAAATCTATGAGTATTTCATTTAAAACAAAAAGCTTTTCAATTATAAAAGCATTTACGGTTGCGTGTTGTTTTATGTTGCTAAACAGTGCATGCACATCAACCAGTGAGGTTTTGCCTCCAGAGCCAGTTTATCCTATCCCAACCGACAATCAGATGTCGTGGCACGAAATGGAGATGAATGCATTTATCCATTTCACCACCAATACATTCACCAACTTGGAATGGGGGTATGGAGACGAGAGCCCATCCATCTTTGATCCTACTGAACTAGATGTAGAGCAATGGATAACAACCATAAAGGATGCCGGAATGAAGGCTGTGATTTTAACGACCAAACACCACGATGGTTTTTGCTTGTGGCCCTCAAAATATACCGAGCACTCTGTAAAAAGTAGCCCTTACAAAAATGGCAATGGAGATATTGTAAAAGAAGTAAGCGATGCTTGTGAAAAATATGGATTAGAGTTTGGTGTTTATCTCTCTCCATGGGACAGAAACAGGAGTGATTACGGAGAAGACTCTTATATTCAATATTTCCGCAATCAGCTAGAAGAGCTCTTAACGAACTACGGCACTGTTTTCGAAATGTGGTTTGACGGTGCCAACGGCGGCGATGGGTATTATGGTGGAGCACGTGAAGCTAGAAAGATTGATAATAGAACATATTACGAATGGCCCAAGACAATAGAATTTGCTCGTAATTTAGAACCCAACATCATATTCTTTAGTGATGCTGGCCCCGATATTCGCTGGGTTGGAAACGAACGAGGCAATGTAGGCGAAACCAATTGGAATACACTTACACCCGACACTTTGTACGCTGGCAAGGCTGGTATAGAAGCCCTATTGAATGTAGGCTCGGAAGATGGCACCGATTGGATTCCAGGCGAAGTAGATGTGTCTATCAGACCAGGTTGGTTTTATCATGCTCACGAAGATTCTAAAGTGAAAACACCAGAGCAGCTATTCGATATTTATCTAACATCTGTTGGTAGAGGTTCGGTTTTGTTACTAAACATTCCTCCAGACAGAAGGGGGTTGGTGCACGAAAATGATGTAAAATCTTTGCAAGGTTTTAGAAGCTTGCTCGACAGTAGGTTTGCTAATAACATTGCGCAAGATGCTAAAATTTCTGCAGATAGCTATAGAGGAAAATCTAAACAATACGCTCCCAAAAATATGCTCGATAATGATAAGCACACTTATTGGACTACAGACGACGATACGAAGAGTGGAAGTTTCGAAATCACACTCAAGAAACCCCAAGAAGTTTCATACATACTACTGCAAGAGTACATACAACTGGGGCAACGTGTAAAATCATTTAATGTTGAGGTGTGGGAAAATAATAATTGGAAAGAGGTAGCCACTGCAACTACGATAGGGTATAAGAGAATTCTTAAACTGGATCCTGTAACGACCAATAAAATTAGGATTAATATTATCGATTCAAAAGCATGCCCCATAATCTCTGCTGTGGAGATGTATTAGTGAAAGGGAGTAAATAAATCTGACAAATAGGCTATAAATAGGGCTGACATTGTTATGGAGAACCAAACTAGATTTAAAACATTTATCAATGTAGATAAACTGGGTTTTAAAAAATGCCGCCCACTTCGGGGCTAAGGGTTGGTTAGTGTTCTGTTTACTATAATAATGTCAGCCCTTTGGGTCTATTGCTAGTTTTTAACAGATTCGTCCCGCTGGTCGTAATGACACAAAGCTTCAACCAACGTCTCATAACTCATATCTCAATGGATTCCACCCGCTGGTGGGAGAGAAAGGCCTTTGCTGCTAGCACGTGATAGCTTACTGTAATACACAACAAATCCTCGAAAGAGGCAACATTATTGTAGCAATCTTAAATAATAGTATCTTTAGGTTCTTTAAATAAAGCAATCGCAAAGAGCTTCATAGAGTAATAGATAAACAGATAGTTTTGCAGGTAACCCGAGATATCTCAAGTTATATGTATAACAATTAGATATTTGCAAAGATGAAAAATAATTTAATTACAGGAATATTTGGGTTATTCCTATCTGCAAATCTAATTGCACAAAATAAACCAAAGCCCAATGTTCTCTTTATTTTCTCAGATGACCAAACATTCGAAAGTATTGGCTCGCTGAATAACAATGAAGTGAAAACGCCCAATCTTGATAGATTAAGGGAAATGGGAACTACTTTTTCTCACACATTCAATCAAGGTTCTTGGTCTCCAGCAGTGAGTGTTGCAAGCCGTGCCATGTTAAATACAGGTAAGTATCTATGGAAAGCTAAGGATTACTCAGAAAACACACCTGATAATAACTCTGAGGCAATACCCAAAAAATATTGGTCGGAGTACATGAAAGCAGAAGGATATGATACTTACTTTGCTGGCAAATGGCATGTAGATAAGAATGTAAACGAGCTATTTGATATAACAGGTACTGTGAGGGGAGGTATGCCCAACCAGACTCCAGAACGGTATGATAGAAAATTCATGCAAAATGAATTCGATACATGGAGTCCTTACGAAGAGTCATTTGGCGGATACTGGGAAGGGGGCAAACATTGGAGTGAAGTTTTGGGAGATGAAGCTTTGGGGTTTTTAAAAACTGCCGAAAATATTGATACGCCTTTCTTTATGTATCTTGCTTTTAATGCCCCTCATGATCCACGCCAATCTCCCCAAAAGTATGTTGATATGTATCCCATCGAAAACATATCAATTCCTAAGAGTTTTCAACCAGAATATCCTTATTGCGAAGAGGCCAACTCGGGGCGTGACTTAAGGGACGAAACGTTGGCTCCATTTCCACGAACAGCCTATTCGGTAAAGGTAAACCGACAGGAGTATTATGCAATAATATCGCACATGGACGATCAGGTTGGACGGATTCTGGATGCTCTTGATGCAAGTGGAAAGGCTGAAAACACCTATATTATTTTTACTTCCGACCATGGATTAGCTGTTGGCGATCATGGATTTATAGGCAAACAGAATATGTATGACCGCAGCATGCGAGTGCCCCTTTTTATTGCAGGTCCTGATATAGAAAAGGGCAAAGTTGTCAAAGAGAAAGTTTATTTGCAAGATGCAATGGCTACTTCACTAGACATTGCTGGGAGTAATGAGTTGGAGAATGTAGATTTCGATTCTCTTTTGCCCCTTTGCAAAAATAAATCAGCAAAAGGGCATGATGCTGTTTATGGTGCATATTTAGACAACCAAAGAATGATTCGTACCGATCAGTATAAAATGATTCTCTATCCAAAAGCTAATATTGTTAGGTTGTACAACATTGAGGCTGATTCAGAAGAAATGATTGATTTAGCAGGGGATGAGAACTACGAAAAGGTGATGGTTAAGCTTTTAGAACAGTTGCACATGCTTCAAGTAAAAGTAGGCGACACCATGGATGTGTCTGAACATTATAACAACTATTTTCTCGATAGGTGATACATATAATATTTGCAGTTACAAGAACTGTAGATCATAAAATCAAAATATAACAATCAATTAAAATGAAAACAACCTCTTATCTAGTAAAAGCATTTTTAGTAATTAGTTTATGGATTTTGTCTGTAAGTATGTTTGCGCAATACAGAGCCAGTTGGGAGTCTTTAGATAAAAGACCTACCCCAGCATGGTGGACAGATGCAAAGTTTGGAATATTTATTCATTGGGGATTATATTCAGTTCCTGCTTATGCACCTGTAGATGAAGTAGAGGGTGTTTATGAGAAATATGCTGAGCACTATTACAATCGGTTAATTGAAGGGAACGAATTATTTAAGAAGTTCCACAATAAGCATTATGGTGATAACTTTACCTATGCTGATTTTGCACCAATGTTTAAAGCAGAACATTTCGATCCCGCTAAATGGGCTCACCTTTTCAAGGAAGCAGGAGCCAAATATGTTGTCTTGACATCTAAACATCACGATGGTTTCTGTTTGTGGCCGAGCACCCAGACTCCTGTATGGAATAGTGTGAAAATGGGACCACACATCGATATTATCGATACACTTTCTACTGCGGTTCGTGATGCAGGACTTCGTTTCGGTTTGTATTACTCGCTGCTGGAATGGGCAAATCCTACCTATTCTACTGAAACAATGGACAAATGGGTATATACGCACATGATTCCGCAAATGAAAGAACTGGTAACCAATTATCAACCAGAAATCATATTTTCGGATGGCGAGTGGGACTATGACAGTAAAACATTGAAGAGCGAAGAGTTTCTGCAGTGGTTGTACAACGAGTCAGTAGTGAAAAATACAGTAGTTGTGAACGATAGATGGGGCAAGGAAACACGGAGTAAGCACGGAGATTATTATACAACCGAGTACGACCTTGTTCACAATGATCTTGGTATTGGCGAAAAGGCAGATCATCCATGGGAAGAGAGCCGAGGAATAGGAACGTCTTATGGATACAATCAATTTGAAACCACCCAACATTATTTATCTTCAAAACAGCTCATCACCATACTGATAGAAAAAGTAAGCAACGGTGGCAACTTCTTGCTTAATATTGGGCCCGATGCAAGTGGCATGATTCCGGTTGTTATGCAAGAACGTTTGTTAGATATTGGCAATTGGTTGAAGGTTAATGGTGAAGCTATCTATTCATCGCAACCATGGCGTAGCAAGTTTAAACCCGAAAAAAAGAACCTCTATTTTACTCAGAAAGACAATAATCTCTACCTCATCACTACGCAATGGGCCAAAGAACCTATTGTGCTATCGCACCTCACAGAAGTGAGAAAGGTGGAACTATTGGGCTATAAGGGCCAAATAAATAGCACCTTTAGTAATGGTATATTGACCATTGTGCCCCCTGTTATTGCCATAGACGAATTGCCATCGGAGAGTGCATGGGTATTTAAAATATCAGATTTTAAAGAGTAAAATTAATGCCCTGTTTAATTCCGAGTTGCTGAAATTTCAAACTAAAAAACAAAGAGATGAAAATAAATAAAAAACATGCTCTGCTTATTATATTTATTGCATTGTTCCTCAATGCTAGTGCTCAATTAGTTGGAGGTGGTGGAGAAGCAAACCCCCATCTTACTACCAACAAAGAGGCCCTACAATCTTTCCAAAACAATCGGTTTGGGATGTTTATCCATTGGGGGCCAGTAGCATTGCGCGGCACTGAGATAGGGTGGTCTAGAGGCGTTGAGGTGCCTAAAGAGGAATACGACAATTTATATAAAGAATTCAACCCCGTTCTTTTTGATGCAGCCACGTGGGTGAAAACTGCTAAAGATGCAGGCATGAAATACATTGTCATCACAACAAGACATCATGATGGGTTTTCCTTGTGGGACAGCAAATACAGCGATTACGATATGGCCGCTACGCCTTATGGTAAAGGGGTGCTTAAAGAATTGTCAGACGAGTGCAAAAAGCAAGATATTGATTTTGCAATTTATTACTCTATCTGCGATTGGAGGCATCCAGACTATCCTGTAGAATATCCAGCTCCAGATTACAAGCTTCATGTAGAAGAGAATATTACCAATCGGGTTATGAAAGCCCAAATGGATAGGTACATACTATTTATGAAAGCTCAGCTCCAAGAGCTGATAGAAAACTACAATCCGGCTTATATTTGGTTCGACGGAGAGTGGGAGTGGGCATGGACACATGAAATGGGTATGGATATGTATGCTTGGCTGAGAGGATTGAAAAACGACTTGCTCATAAACAACCGTGTAGATAAAGGAAGGCAAGGCATGGAGGGGGTAACCAAGAGCAAAAAATATGCGGGCGATTATGGCACTCCCGAGCAACAGGTGGGAAAATTGAACATGGAAAATCCGTGGGAAACCTGTATGACTATTGCAAAACAATGGGCATGGAAACCCAACGATATAATGAAATCAAAAGAAGAATGCATTCATACACTACTGCAAACTGTTGGTGGTGATGGCAATCTGCTTTTCAATGTTGGCCCAATGCCAGACGGACGTATCGAACAACGACAAACCGATCGACTAGTAGAAATGGGCAATTGGCTGAGTGTAAATGGTGAAGCTGTGTATGGTACTCGGGGAGGTCCTTATTTTCCTACAGAGTATATGGTGAGCACCCGCAAAGGAAACCATGTGTTTTTACATATCCTACAGCATCCAGGTGCAGTTTTAGAGTTGCCTTTCCCAAAAGATGTGCAAATAGCAAAGGCTTCGTTTCTTCAAAACAATACAGCTCTTACTTTTGAGCAGATGCAGGGGGTAGTACAAATTCATTTACCAAAGCAACTACCAGATGAGACCGCTTCTGTAATAGTTTTAAAAATAAACAAACCAGCTCTTGAGATGGAGGTAATAAAACGTAATAGGTATTGATAGTAGATATTGATAGTGCAATTGATCAATTATTTGAACGATTTGTTACGCAAACATCTATTTTTTTTCTTGTGGTGTTACCAGCATTCACCCATTGTAGTAGCAGAAGCAAAATGAAACTACTACCGACAAACAATACAGCTATAGCCCAATGAGGTGCAAGACTATATATAGAACTGCATGCCACAGGCTAGGGGCTATGCTTCGGGATAATAATAAAAAGACCAACTAATCAATTTAAATATACCTTATAATGAAAAAAGTAATTCTATCACTCTTTGTTTTAGTAGCAAGTGTTTCGGTACATGCTCAAACAAAAACCGACTTTATCAATGAGTCGCAACACGAT
>CAYVLC010000116.1:0-8280 GCA_964452155.1 uncultured Dysgonomonadaceae bacterium | reverse complement strand
AACCAAGTCCATGTTGACACCATTTTTGAATACCACAAAAGACAAAGAGTACAGGGCCATTGGCCCCAGCACTATTTAATATATAGAGAGAGAGAGAAAGAAGCATTAGCTAAGGAGCTACCTTTTGTCGCAAATATTGCCAATAATTGCGACAAAAACGGCTTGGTTATACAAGTGTGAGTACTTGTATATTGGCACTTATGAGAAAATGGGAAGCGAGGGGGGGGTAGGCTATTTACGGTGTCATAAATAGGAGCAAACTGCAAAATTGTGTATGTGTGTGATGATTGCACCCTGATCTAATAAAAAAGAATATAGTCCCAATTCTATCTTTTGAAGCCGCACCTACGTACCTTGACATAATATAACAAAGCATTTGCTACTGATAGTGCTACTCCTAAAGGAGTGCTAGATACCAGTATGATTTAAAGGGTTTGTTCATTATTCATTCTGTAGCAATATATCAGGTTGATAAAATACAGATGCTAAAGCCAGTTATAAAATAAATAGGAAAATCATAAATGCTTTATACGTGGGCTCTTTTGGGTCTGTTTGCATTAAGCTCTGTAAGAGGGGGACTGTCTGTGTAGTACCTGATTATTATCATTTGTAAGAGCTCCGTTAGTTGCAAACTACTGTAATTATGATCAAAAAAAAAGATGGATTTGCTGTAACAGGCAGCATTTCTCTTGATATACCAATTGTGCACAATGCACAGAGTGCCTATCTGCGCCAGCGAGGGAGCTATTTTTGGGAATCGTAAAATAAGGAAGAACATATTGATTGAATAAAAATTTTTTATGTGATAAACAGGCACAAGCTACTGCTTATAGCACAAGAGTTGCACTAGGGGGGGCTATGGTCTGTTGCGAGCAGCCCCGTCTCTATCGCCATCGGAGGGGGGGGGAGGGAGAAGCAAAATAACAAGATTGCTGTGAGAAGAAAAATATTGTTTCAACTACCGAAGTTTGGTGTGAGAGGATATAAAAGGATAGCTGGAAAGATAAAGCTAGAGAAATGAATGCCAACATTTAGAAACACTATAATGATACCAATAGTAGCTTTGCATGACTTTTTATTGTATATTTGCTCCACTACCGAGTAGGCAAAGTATGTCAGCAAAATAAGGTTCGCTTTTGAGATGCGTTGCCAACTCTTTTAAAGATGAATAACGATATATATAAATTTTAAAAAAAACTATTTGAACGAGATGACAATAGATGAAATGTATAAAAGAGGCGATATAAACACCATTGCGCGCAACGCATGCATTAGAAACCGCATTACAACTTTTAGCGATTTAGAATTGCACTACCTTGAATGTAAGACATTTAAAAATCTAAAATCATGTGGCGATAAAACTAATAGCGAATTGATAAAACTATATACTAAATATAAGCAAGTAATTGATGAACAAGAGGCTTCAAGAATAGTTGATTTAGGCAAAAGTGAGTTGAATTTGGATGCTATTGTGACAGATTTGGACGAGGTAATAAAAACAACCATTGGTAATGCTACTGTGCAAGAACTTGAGAAAAAACTAAAGAACCACTGGAGAGAAAAAAGCTAAAATATAGGAGCAAACAGCCAACCAACCCTACGAGCTGGGCCAACGGTGTGCACTATGAAAAACAGAACTAAAATATAGAGATAGATGAGAATTTTTACACCTAAACCACTGCAAGAGCCTAGTTTTTTTGAACGATTGTTTAAAAAAAAACCTTTGGCAAATGTGATGATAGCACTCAATAATCTGCTTGCACAGAACGAGGCAGATATAACTAGGGTGGGGATTGACGACATAATAGCCCTCTCTGATGAGTACAAAACAGACCTAAGACATAAGTTTAAAGAATGGAGAATGAGTTTGTTTGCAGATTATGTGCGCCATTGTGTGGCAGACAGCAGGTTGGAGCAGGCAGAGATAGATCAGTTGGCACACCTGAGAGAGATATTGATGCTGGCCCCAGCCGATGTAGATGCCATAATGGCCAATGAAAAGACCAGGGTGTATGCACAACATGTGAAGGGGGCTGTGAGCGACGGTGTGCTGGATGATGTGGAGAAAGAAAAACTGGAAAAGCTGAAAGCCCATTTGCAAATACCGACCGATGTGGCAAAAGAGATTTACAGCAAAAGTGCAGGACGGATATTGCAGGGTTTTATTGATGGTGCAGTGGCCAACGAGCGGATATCGCCTAGCGAAGAGCGGCAGATGAACGACATTGCTAGGAGTTTGGGTATAGACCCTAAAATAGACAGCAAATCGGTAGCTATGCTAGAGAGGTACAAGCTCTATTGGCAAATAGAGAATGGGCAACTGCCAGAAATAGTGCCCACTATAAACATACGGAAGCAGGAGACAATGCACTTTAGCACCTTTGTGCAATGGATGGAAGAGAGAAGGGTGGTGAAACGAAGAAACTATGCAGGGCCAACGGGAAGAATAAAATTGGCAAAGGGGGTATATTATCGTGTTGGAAGCCTTAGGATAAACAATATAACAAAAGACGAGTGGCAGAGAATAGACTCGGGGCAGCTTTACCTTACCAACAAGAGGCTCATATTTATGGGTGCAAAGGGCAACAAAACTATACAAATAAATAGCATATTGGCCATTGAACCATACTCTAATGGGGTGGATATACAGAAAGAACGGGGCAAAAGTCCTTTTTTGGAGTTGAGTGACAATGTAGATATTTTCTCGATGATACTTACACGACTGATGGACGAACAGTAGATGTGAGTTTTTTTTTGTGTGTGTGTAATAAAATTGAAAAGCAAAACCCGAAAATTGAAACTAGGGAACTGAAAATAAAGGCTTCAAGAAAAAAAAATAGATCTATTGGGGCGTAACTCTTTTGTATGGCAAAAATTATTTCGCGACCATATTATTGGCAACGCACTACGGCACTACGCACTCTACGATAAAATATATGCATATATAATGACCAACCCTGCGAGCTGGGCCAACGATGTGGATGATAAAAAACAGGATAGCTAAGTTTTAAAAATATATCTTGTAGGCACAGGTTGCGACCTGTCTTTGGTAAATAACACTACCAATAATAGATTGTAGTAGATGAATATAATAAAAAGCCGCAAACAAAACAACAGAAAGAGAGTAAGTAAATTGAGATAAAATATTTATATTGCTTATCGAAAGAAGTTCTAGGTACGGGTATATACCTGCGCCAGCATGTAAGTTTTTTGAAAATGAAAAGAAAATAACTACTATGTCAATACTTAAGCCTTACGCTCAATTGTCGGACCGACAACGTGAGCTAATTAGTTTTTGCACCAATGCAGATGATAACATTTTTATGGAAGGACCGCCATGGAGTGGCAAATCGTTGATTTGCATGTATAGCTTGCAGAAAATAGTGGAGAAAAAGGATATTGATTCGCTTTTTTTGGTGTCGAACAATGCAATGTATGGATATATAAGTACGGCTCTGAAAGAGCTGGGGGTGAGCAACAAGGCTAGGATAGAGGACAAGGACAAGTTTTTTTGGAAGATGGCTGGCAATAACCGAATAAGTGTGAGCATGAACTCAGACTACCATGACAACTACGACAGCATACTTACCCATCTGTTGGAAGAGGAGCTTAGCGAGATGTACAACCTGATTATAGTGAATGAGGTGCAAGACTACCTACCAAAGGAGTGGGAGTTGATAAAACGAATAGCAAAGAGAATAGTCTGTTACGGCGATTTTAAACAAGCTATCTATGATAACAAAGTGGATAGGGAGGGCATTATAAATGATTGCATACATAAGCAACTAAACTACCTGAACAGAGACACTGCAACCAACAAACTACTGCGGGTGAGGAATTATTTCTTGGGAGATAGTGAATATGCAGATTCTAAAGAAAATTGTTGCAATTTGCAACCGCTAGCAACTGATGTGAAATACAAGGCTATAGATACAAAATATGGCGATGAGCTGAAGGCGATAGCCACTACCATACAAGCACTTGAGGGGGAGGGTAGTAGGGTGGCCATAATATGCCCCAACAATAATAGATTTGCAGAGCTCTCTTTTTATCTAAAAAGCCATGCTATAGACCACAGGTATTACGAAATAAATGGCGACCTAAGAAAGCATGACTTCAACTCTACTACACCACTGTTTATTTCTATATTTAATGCCGAGGGGTTGCAGTTTGACAATGTGATTCTCTTTGGGTTTGACGAGTCTAACTATATAATAGAAATGAAACGAAAAGAGAATAGGCTAAAAAACATATTGTATGTGAGCATGACACGTGCACGCAATACAACCTACATAATAAGGAGCGAAGATACGGTAGAGGAGCTAAAGGGGTTTGAAAATGATGTGTAGTGGGCCGCAAATAAGAAAAGGATGCATGAGCCACATGGGCAATAATGAAATTAATTAAAGAAAAATACTATGAATAACAAAATGAGAATGAAAACAGAAGTGCTATTGCTACTCTTAGCTGTTCTGTTTTTGTACCCTTCGTGTACAGACACAGCAGATGATGTAAAGATAGATACGCCTGTAGAGGAAGAGGTGGCCAAGATACCGCATATTTATATAGATACGGATGGGGGTGTACCTATTGTTGAGAAAAAAGTATATATAGATGCCAATATACGCATTGTTGGGGGCAATAGTTATGACGATTTTGAGGGGCGAGCCTCCATAAGAGGAAGAGGAAATTCTACGTGGAATATGCCTAAAAAACCTTACAGATTTAAGTTAGATAAAGCAGCATCGTTGCTGGGTTTGGCGGCAGAGAAAAACTGGGTGTTGCTTCAAAATTATATCGACCCTAGTTTGATGTGCAATGCAGTGGCTATGAAAACCGGACAGTTGCTGGAAATGCCCTTTACCCATAGTATGATTCCGGTGGATGTAACACTAAATGGTAGCTATATAGGAAACTACACATTTACAGAACACAAGGAGGTGACAGACAATCGCATAAATGTGGGTGAGGGTGGTTGGTTGGTAGAACTGGATACCAATTTTGATGAAGATTATCAGTTTTACTCTAAAAACTATCAACTGCCCGTGATGATAAGTCACCCCGATTTGAGTAAAATGTTGCCAGCCGATGCTGAGGGGGTATTTGATGTAATAAAAAATGATTTCGATGCCTTGGACGACCTTGTCTATGGGCCTTCGTTTCCCAAAAACGATTACCTAAACTACTTTGATGCCGATGCTTTTGTAGATTATTTGATTGTATATATGCTCACAGGCAACGAGGAGATAAACCACCCCAAGAGCACCTATATCTACAAGAAGAGAGGCCATAAATACTGTATGGGACCCATTTGGGATTTCGATTGGGCATTTGGCTACGAGGGCTCGGGTACTCATTTTGTAAATCCTAGTAGAAGTTTGTTTTGGAGTGGCAGTGCAAAAGGAACTGCTTTTTTTGCTAAAATTGCAGACGACCCTGTTATGAGGGAACTGTTTAGAGCAAAGTGGTCTCGATTTAAAGAGCAAAACTATCCTATACTTGTAGAATATATCAAAGAGTATGCCCATCTGATAAGAGAGTCGCATGCAAGAGATCAAAAACGTTGGCAACAAAGCACAGGAAGTGTAGATAAATACTTGAAACAGCTGCTAGATTGGTTACACAAGCGTGTAGCCTATATAGATGGCTATGCTGCGGGCAGTATGAGAGAGGTGCCATAAAAAAAGCTGTGCAGTGGTGGTGAGAGGGGGGGCAGGTACAATATATTTGTGATTTGTGCCCTCTAATTGCTAATAATTTTATACTTTAGCAAAGTTTTTAATACTATAAAAGAAATATGCTATGAACGAGGTTATAAAACAGATAGGCCTTAGATTGCAAGGGCTGCGAGAGTCTTTAGACATGACAAAAGAAGCATTTGCTGCAGCTTGCGACATTCCGATAGAAGATTATATAGACTACGAGAATGGGGCAAAAGACATGACAATAAGCATAATGAAGACAATATCGGAGAGGTTTGATATAGATACCTCTGTACTGATGTTTGATGGAGAACCCAAGATGAGTAGCTATTTTCTGACTCGAAAAGGCAAAGGATTGTCGATAAATAGGGTGAAGACATACAAATACCAAACATTGGCCGGAGGCTTTAATAATAGAAAGGCCGAGGTGTTTGAGGTGACCATAGAACCAGAAGTGGCCCACCTACCATTGAATAAGAGCGACCACGGCGGACAAGAGTTTAATAGGGTGCTAGAGGGGAGGATGAAGATTTTTATAGACAGCAAAGAGCTTATTCTGAACCAGGGCGATAGCATCTATTTTGATGCCTCGCGGCCTCATTGTATGCAACCAATGGATGGCAAGCCAGTGAAACTCTTAGTAGTAATTGTATAGTAGAACAGATATAAAATAAAATATGATCGATAATTTTTTAACACAAACGAGTTTTAGCTCTACGGAGGATTTTGCTGCAAATTATAAGGTGATTGTTCCAGACAATTTCAACTTTGCCTACGATGTTGTAGATGAGTGGGCCAAGAAAGCACCAAACAAAAGTGCTTTGTGCTGGGTAAATGACAAGGGAGTGCATGTTAGGATTACCTACAAAGAGATGAAAGAGAAAAGCGATGAGGCGGCATCTTTCTTTTTGCAACAAGGCATTGAGCGGTCTGATATGGTAATGCTTATTCTAAAAAGAAGAATTGAGTTTTGGTATGCCATTATAGGATTGCACAAAATTGGGGCTATTGTCATTCCGGCCACACACTTGCTCACCAAAAAAGACCTTGTGTATAGAAACAATGCGGCCAATATAAAAGCCATAGTAGCAGTAAATGATGATTTGGTGCTAGGGCATGTAGATGAATCTATGGAGGCCTCGCCGAGTGTGAAAATAAAAATTTGCTGTGGCAATACAGACAAACCTGGATGGGCAGATTTTGAAGAGGGGTGTAACAATGCTCCTGCTTTTGTGAGACCCCAACATGTGAACTGCAATGACGACATGATGCTACTCTACTTTACATCGGGCACTACGGGCGAGCCCAAAATGGTGATTCACAACTTTTTGTATCCCCTTGGGCATATCGTAACGGCCAAGTATTGGCACAATTTGCATGAAAACAGCCTTCATCTCACAGTAGCCGACACTGGCTGGGGCAAGGCCGTGTGGGGAAAGCTATACGGGCAAATGATTGTGGGAGCAGAAATAATGGTGTACGACCATGAGAGGTTTGTGCCTGCAGAGATGCTTCAGTTGATAGCCAAGTATAAGATTACCTCTTTTTGTGCGCCACCCACTGTGTATCGTTTTCTAATAAAAGAAAATTTGAAAGACTACGACCTCTCATCTCTTGAATATGTAACCACTGCTGGCGAAGCCCTTAATCCTTCTGTTTTTGATGCATTTGAGAAAGCAACTGGCTTAATGATTCGCGAAGCTTTTGGGCAGACAGAAACAACTGCTACCATTATTACTTTTCCGTGGATGAAGCCCGTACCTGGATCGATGGGGGTGCCAAATCCGACCTACGATATGGATTTGATAGCTGCCGATGGTAGATCGGTAGAAGATGGTGAAACAGGCGAAGTAATATTTAGGACCGATAACTCTATTCCGCTAGGGCTATTTATGGGATACTACAAAGATGAAGTGCTCACACAATCTGTCTATAGCAACAATGTTTACAGAACTGGCGATATGGCTTGGAGAGATGAGCATGGTTACTATTGGTTTGAAGGTCGCTCTGACGATGTGATAAAGAGCTCTGGCTACAGGATAGGCCCATTTGAGGTGGAGAGTGCCATACTTACGCACCCAGCTGTTGTGGAGTGTGCTGTAACGGGTGTGCCAGACGAGGTGAGGGGGCAGATTATAAAAGCAACCATAGTGCTCAATGGAGGCTTTAAGGATGCAGACATGCAGGAGCTAACAAAAGAGATACAAGACTACACCAAACAGGTTACTGCACCTTATAAATATCCGCGCATAATTGAGTTTGTAGATGAGTTGCCAAAAACAATTAGTGGCAAGATAAAACGAGCGGAGATTAGGAAGAAGAATTAAGAAGTGAGAGTTGACAATTGACAATGAAATGCGTTAATGGCCTGCAGCCAAATTGTTTTACCACAAAGGGCACAAAGAATTAAGAACGAAACTCATAAACCCCGCTTGCGCCGATTTACAAATCGGTGTGGTTGAACTAGTGATTAGTGACTAGAGGAATAGCTGCTAGGTAATAACCGTTGGCTGTTAGCTGTTAGGCGTTAGCTATGAGGCATGTGGTATGGGAATGATGTAAAAACCACTGTCATACT
>CAYVLC010000115.1:0-8282 GCA_964452155.1 uncultured Dysgonomonadaceae bacterium | reverse complement strand
ACCTCATACCTCACACCACACACCCCAGACCTCATTTTCTCTACAACCTCCTCACACAATCTTTGAACTGATTACCTCGGTCTTCGTAATTCTTAAACAAATCGAAGCTAGCACAGCAAGGTGACAATAAAACCACATCGCCTTTCTCAGCTATATCGTAAGCTAAATCTACCGCCATGGGCATATTGTTGGCATCGAGTATCAAGGGCACTTTGCCATCAAAAAACTTGTGAAGAACCGTGTTGTCTTGTCCTAAAAAAATGAGTGCTCGCACTTTCTCCTTTACCAATTGCTCTATCTCGGTATAATCGTTGCCTTTGTCGGTGCCTCCCAAAATGAGTACTACCTTAGATTTCATGCTTTGCAAAGCATACCAACACGAGTTTACATTGGTGGCCTTAGAATCGTTCACATATAAAACCCCCCGCACTGTGGCCACTTTCTCTAAACGGTGGGGCACCCCCCGAAAATCTGTGAGCGACTGGCGCAGCGTGTCGTCGCTTATATCTAGCAACTTCGAGACAAGGCCTGCTGCCATGGAGTTGTATAAATTGTGAGTGCCCTGCAGGGCCAATTGATCTTGCTTCATTCTAAAAGTACTATTATTGGCATGTATGTATATGTGAGCATCTTTCTGATAAGCACACATACCCTCGGCTTTTGCTTGTGCAAAAGGGATGAGATGTGCCAAAGGTTTCATTTTTTCTATTTCGCGCACTATCAATGGGTCGTTGGCCCAATAGATAAATGCATTGTCGGGTGTTTGATTATTAAGAATTTTCATTTTTGCATCCACATAGTTTTGCATCTGATAGGCATAACGATCGAGATGGTCGGGCGTAATGTTGAGCACCACCGCATAGTCGGCGTGGAATTCTGTCATTGCCTCCAACTGAAAGCTGCTCAACTCCAACACATAATAATCGTGTTCTTCTTCGGCCACTTGCTTGGCAAAGCTAGTGCCTACATTGCCGGCAAGGCCCACGTTGAATCCTGCCGATTTCAAAATATGATGGAGCAGTGTACTGGTAGTTGTTTTGCCGTTGCTGCCTGTAATGCATATCGTCTTTGCTTTGGTGTATCGGGCCGCAAATTCTATTTCGGATATCACCCTGATGTTGTTTTGCAGCAACTTCACCACAAGTGGTGCTGTAAAAGGTATGCCAGGGCTCTTCACCACCTCATCGGCTTGCAATATTCTCTGTTGTGTATGTTGGCCTTCTTCAAATGGTATGTTGTGCTGCATCAACTCTCTGCGCGATTCGTCGGAAAGCACTCCACTGTCTGACAAAAACACATCCATTCCTTTTGCCTTGGCAAGAATGGCTGCACCAACACCGCTTAGGCCTCCGCCTAAGACTACTAGTTTCTTTTGAGGGAGTTTGTTTTCTGTCTCCATGTTATCTCATTTTTAAAGTCGCAAGTGTCAATACTGCCAATATGATGCCTATCAACCAAAAGCGAACTGTGAGTTTTGATTCGGGTATCGGAATAATTGGTTTTTGTATGATTGCATTGATACTACCGTCGCCGGGTTTCTGAAAATGATGGTGTAAGGGTGTCATTTTGAATACCCGCTTGCCGTAGCCATACCTCTTTTTGGTGATTTTGAAATAGACCACCTGAATAATTACCGATAAGCTCTCGATGAAGAACACACCACACAAAATGGGTAGCAACAACTCTTTGTGAATGAGCACGGCAAACACGCCAATGATTCCTCCCAGTGTCAAACTGCCCGTATCGCCCATAAATACTTGTGCCGGATAGGCGTTGTACCACAAGAAACCAACCGTAGCACCCACAAATGCAGCGGCAAACACCATAAGCTCTTGGCTACCGGGAATAAACATGATGTTGAGGTAGGAGGCAAACCCAACGTGACCCGACACATAGGCCAGTATGCCCAGTGTGACTCCTATAATAGAGGAGCTGCCGGCCGCTAGGCCATCGAGCCCATCGGTGAGGTTGGCACTATTTGAAACAGCGGTTACGATTACAACAATAACCAACACAATGGCTATCCAAACTGCCTTGTCGGCATAGGGGCCCATAAAGGACACTAGTTTTTTGTAGTCGAAATTGTTGTTCTTCTGAAACGGTATGGTGGTTTGGGTAGTTTTTACATCCTTCTGAGCATAGCTTACATTTTCGATAGTATCTCCAACACGTGTTTCTATGTTTTCGCGCACAACAATGTCGTCGCTCATATACATGGTCATGCCCACAATAAGACCCAAGCCCAATTGGGCAATAATTTTGAACTTGCCCTTTAGACCCTCTTTGTCTTTGCGAAACACCTTGATGTAATCGTCCGAAAATCCTAACATGCCCAACCATATAGTTGTTACTATCATTAAGATTACATATACATTGTTTAAGCGACCAAACAAAAGTATGGGAACTAATATGGCAATGATAATGATGATACCTCCCATTGTGGGGGTTCCTCGTTTAGAGTATTGCCCCTCTAAGTCGAGGTTGCGAATTGTTTCGCCTACTTGATATACTTGTAGCTTCTGTATGATGCGACGGCCAATGATGGTGGATATAAACAACGAAAACACCAGAGCCATGGCAGATCGAAAGGAGACATACTGCATCATTCCCGCCCCGGGGAAGTCAAGTTTATTTAGATATTCAAAAAGATTGTACAACATATCTTGTCTTGTTATATTTCTATTTATTGTTAAATTGCACCACACCCCCTATGAAATATGCTCTTAAATTTCAGGGGGCAGCCCGATTGCAAATCGGCGCGAGCGGTTATTCTTATAGTTCGAAACACTCTTCGACCACCTCTTTATCATCGAAATGGTGTTTCACTCCATTAATGTCTTGATACGTTTCGTGGCCTTTGCCCGCAATAAGCACCACATCTTGGGGTTTGGCCAAGTTGCAAGCAGTTTTGATGGCCTCTTTTCGGTCGAGTATATTTAGTGTTTGCCTTTTCTGTAAATCTGTAAGCCCTGTGAGCATATCATTCAGTATATCTTGTGGGTCTTCGAAACGAGGATTGTCGGATGTGAGAATCACCCTATTGCTTCGTTCTACAGCCTCTCGCGCCATGATAGGACGCTTCGTCTTATCGCGATTTCCGCCGCAACCCACCACAGTAATTATCTCTCCATCGTCAGAAAGCACCTCGTGTATAGCTTCAAGCACATTCACAAGCGCATCGGGGGTATGTGCATAATCTACAATGGCCGTCACATCGTGAGCCGAGCGAATGGTTTGAAAACGCCCCGCCACTGGCTGCAACGCACTAAGGGTAACGAGCAACTCTTCTGTTGGCATGCCCAAAAGCTGGGCTGTTCCGTAAACGGCCAATAGATTGTACACATTGAATACGCCTACAAACTGTACGGTGAGATCACGTCCGTTTATCTCTATATCGGTTCCATCAAAATGTTTCTCGAAGATGCGTGCTTTATAATCACCAAGTTTCTTCACCGAGTAGGTGTGTTGCGATGCTTTGGTATTTTGCAACATCACTTTGCCATTTTTGTCATCTATATTGGTGAGTGCAAATGCAGTTTTGGGTAGATTATCAAAAAATTGCTTCTTCACGTTCAGGTAATCGAGCATGTTTTTGTGATAGTCTAAATGATCTTGACTCAAATTGGAGAAAACCCCACCCACAAATTGTAGAAAATGTATGCGATGCTGATGAATAGCGTGCGAACTTACCTCCATGAATGCATATTCGCAACCAGCATCTACCATTTTGCGCATCAATCGGTTTAGAGAAAGTGTATCTAGTGTTGTGAGCGATGTTGGGTGGGCCTCATCGTTTACATAATTGCAAACAGTGGAAAACAATCCGGCCCGATGGCCCAATTTGCGCACCGTATTATATAGGAGTGTGGCAATGGTAGTTTTACCGTTTGTGCCAGTGACACCTACTAGCCTCAGCTTTGAAGAGGGATTGTCGTACCACGCAGCTGCAATTTCTGCAAGAGCTTTGGCGCTATTCTCAACTTGTATGTAAGTGACGCGTTGGTAGTACTCTTCTATCATACGTTTATCGTACACCACCACCGTGGCCCCTTGCTCAATGGCTTTTGATATGTAATCGTGTCCATCGGTACATATTCCCGCAACGGCTACAAACAAAGATGCTGGTTGAACCTTTCGCGAATCCGAACAGATATCTTTTACAGCAATATCCCTATCTCCGTATGCGAAGATTACCTTTGTGTTTTGAAGAAGTTTATTTAATTCCATTTTATTGTCTATTTCTTTTTATCGCAAGACCAAGCTAATGGTGGTGCCTTTTACTATTTTTTGTCCCGAACTGAACGATTGCGAAATCACCTTGCCCGAACCAGCAACATTGACCCGCAACCCCGATTTCTCGAGCAAGTACAATGCATCGCGTGCACCCATTCCGTAAACATTGGGAACTAGGTTGTCTATCAATGTAAGGGGTTCGGGTTGGTAGCCAATGCTGTCGTTCTTTATTTGCACCCACTGCACATTTTTATCTATAGAAGTAGATTTGTATCCTAGCTCTTTGAGCACTTGTTGGTTCTTGGCCCAAATACCATTCTTTATTGTAGGCAGTTTTGATAACGTGGAGTCCATACGACAATCTTCGGCTGTCAGATAGGTGTTCCTCACGTAAGTTTGCTCCGCTATATTTTTGAAAACCATGCCCGCCATGCCACCGCCAGAGGGTATTCCTTTTGGTTTACGAATACCAACAAAGCAAGTATATTTGGGTTCGTCTGCTGGGAAGTAACCACAAAACGAAACAAAGTGACCACTATAACTACCGCCAGAGGCTATTTGGGCTGTGCCCGTCTTGCCAGCTATTGGAAAGAACTCTGATTTGACTACCTTTGCAGTACCGCGCTCTATTACGCCTAGCAGCATGTCGTGCACCATATCTATAGACTTTTGCGATGCAATGGATGGGTTTACAACCTCTGCCTGAATCTCTTTTGCAAGCTTACCGTCTTTGTAAAATTCTTTTGCGATGAAGGGTTTTAGCATTCTTCCATTATTGGCCAGCGCATTGTAAAACATGAGAATATAAATGGGAGGAACTTGCGATTCATAGCCAAAAGACATCCATGCAAGCGTAGTCTTCGACCATGGATTGGTTTTATCGTTGGGGTGGCGTATTTGCGATGTACCCTCAATTCCTCGCAGAGGAACATCCCATTTCAAAGTTTTGGTGAGTCCCATCTTATCTATGCGCTCGGTAAATTTTTTTGGATTGTTTTCGTATGCTTTCAAAGCAATTTTTGTCATCACAATATTGGACGATACTTCTATTCCCTCTGCAACGGTAAGGTAACCTCTGTCTTCTCCGCGTGTCCAATAGTGGTCGCGCACTACGCGCCTATTGTGAGTGTATAATCCTGTGCCAACATGAAACGAATCGGTTGGGTTGATGGCTCCGTCCTCAAGCGCGGCCAACACAGTCACGGGTTTGAAGGTAGAACCAGGCTCGTTCATATACGAAAACACATTAGGGTTGCCCTCGGCATATACTCCTTTTCTTATACGGTCTAAATTGACAATCCCTTTTATCTCTCCCGTCTTCACTTCCATAATAACGGCGCAGCCCGATTCGGCATCTATCTCTATAAGCTTATTGCGCAATGCTCTTTCTGATATATCTTGAATGTCGGCATCCAATGTAGTTACAATATCGTAGCCATCCTGTGCGGGAATCTCAACCACATCCATCCACTTGCCTTGAATCTTCTGCCTATTCTTCACACCTGGTACACCGCACAACAATGAATCGAATTTCAATTCGAGACCACTGGCCCCCCCCTTACTCATATCTTTGTATATGCTGCCAACTGTACGTGTAGCCAAAGAGCCGAATGGTTTTTTGCGCGAGTTTTTCTCTTCGGCTATCATTCCACTCCGGTTGGAGCGCTGATTGAGGAAAGGGAGTTTTCTTATTTCTTTGAGTTCTACGTAAGATATGTCACGCTTTATAAGACGCACATAGCGCGTACGTTTTTTCACCTTTTTGTCAATACCTTTGGCTTTGTTCGACTCTATTTGCGCCTGCTCATCCTCTCTGCGTTTGAAGTTGTTCAACAATATTGCGCGGTACTGACCAGCAGTTCTATCGCCAAACATGGCTGACAACTCTTTGGAAAGGGGTTCGGCATACTTCACAAGGGTATCTTTTTCCATTCCGCCAGCCCAAAAATCCATATAGATACCATACAGAGGTTCGCTTGATGCAAGAAGCTTGCCATCGTACGTGAAAATATTGCCACGAGTTGGTAATATTACTCTATCGCGGATAACTGTTTCTTTCTCGCCCACTTCACGCCATTTTTTACCTTCGGGGGTAAAAACAATTTTGCCAGCAGATAAAATAATAAGTCCACCAAAGAGTATCATCACAACTACAACGATACCATATCGGTTGAGTATTCTTCTTTTTTTGTTTGTATCTATAAGCATTACATCCTCCCTATCATTTCTTTATGTAATAAATGGGCTCGTTAGATATCTTTATTTCTAAGCCATAGTGATTAATAAGCTTTTCTATTTCGGTTTGCCTGCTTGCTTCAGTTAAGTTAGACGAAATAGTGAGCGATTCGTACTTAGCATCCTTCAATTCGCGTTGAAGTCTTTCAATCTCTGACATTTTATGCAGATAAGTATATCGATGACTGATGAATACGAAAATAATTATGAGCAGAACAACAAAAAAGCGCATGTTGTTGACAATGAAACCCTCGGTGAGAATATTTCCGCCAAACACATGAACAAATGATTTCTTTATTTTGTCAAACTTCATAGCTTCTTATAGTTTCTCTGCAACTCTTAGCTTTGCGCTTCGTGAACGCGGATTGGTGCGCTGCTCTTCTTCGGAAGGGATAATTACCTTCTTGTTGATAATCTTCAGATTAGTTAGAGGGTTTCCAAAGAAATCTTTTTCTATCTTACCCTCTATGTTTCCTGAGCGAAAGAAATTTTTCACCATTCGGTCTTCCAATGAGTGATAAGAGATTACACTAATCCTGCCACCCGTCGCTAGATATTCGACCGACTGCTGTAGCATCTCGGACAAAGCATCTAGTTCTTGATTCACCTCTATTCGTAAGGCTTGAAAAGCTTGTGCCAATACTTTTTTCTCTTTGTCGCGATAGGCAAAGCGGTCCATTATTTCAAGAAACTCATTCACAGTAGTAATTGGTTTCTTTTGTCTGGCAAAAACAATGGCAGCGGCAATTTTTCTGGCCATGCGTAGCTCTCCGAACAAATAAAACAGATTTGACAGTTGATCCTCATCATAACTATTGAGAATATCGGCTGCTGTATATTTCGCAGAGCGATTCATACGCATGTCTAACTGACTATCAAAGCGAAAAGAAAAGCCACGCTCCTCATCATCGAAATGGTGAGACGATACCCCTAAGTCGGCCAGTATGCCATCTACCTTTTCTACCTGATAGTATTGAAGAAAATTAGTTAAGTACCTGAAATTGCTACGCACAAAAACAAATCGGTCATCGTTCAGCACATTTTCGTAGGCCTCTTCATCCTGATCAAAACCGTACAACTTCCCTGCGCTACCCAAACGTGACAAAATCTCTTTGGAGTGGCCTCCACCTCCAAAGGTAACATCAACATAAGTACCATTGGGTTGTATGTTCAACCCATCGATACTTTCTTGTAATAAAGCCGGTATGTGATAATCCGTCATAGCAGATTTGATTAAATATATTATTCCATTAATTTTTGGATTTCGCTGGCAAAATCCTCAGGAACCATAAGAGGTTTCTCCAACTTATCTTTGGCCCAAATTTCAATTGTATTGTCCACTCCTAAAAAGCGAACATGGGTATCAATCTCCGCAAGCTCGAGATATCTTTTCGACACAAGTATCCGTCCGTTGCCATCCATCTCAATACGCTCTGCGTCTAAAACAAATTGGCGAAACACTTGTTGCTCTATTTTGTTCCACTTATTGAGTTTGCTGCGCAATATCTCAATCTCCTTTTCCCAAACAGAGCCCGGATAAAGCACCAAGCAGTTTTGGAAAATATCTTTTCGTAGGACAAGCCACTCCTCTCCTTGTATTTGGAGAAGCTTTCTAAAAGCAGCAGGAACAAAAATTCGCCCTTTTGCATCGGCTTTTGCTTCGAAATTTCCTAAGAATTGATTCATTTATCTATGCTTATAAAGCAATTAAATTGATACTTGCTGTAAAATTACTAAAATTATCCACTTTCCCCCACATTTCAACACATTATTTGGCAAAAAGTTATCAACAATTATATTTATTTTAGCACACC
>CAYVLC010000114.1:0-8343 GCA_964452155.1 uncultured Dysgonomonadaceae bacterium | reverse complement strand
GTTAACACAATCTTCATGAAACAAACTACACTATCGAGTCGATTGCAGAATTATAGTCTGGTTCTTCGGTAATTTCCGGAACCAGTTGGTTGTATATAACTTTCCCCTCAGGGTTAATAATCACGACAGCACGCGCTGTTAATCCTTTCATTGGTCCATCTACTAGCAGAACACCATAGTCTTTTGCAAAATCGTCATCTCTAAAGACAGAAAGGGCTACTGTATTCTTAATTCCTTCTAAGCTACAGAAGCGGCCCGATGCAAAAGGTAAATCTGATGAGATACCTAATACCACTGTATTGTCTAAAGAACCAGCTTTCTCATTAAATTTCCTTACCGATGCTGCGCATACCCCTGTGTCTAAACTAGGAAATATATTTAATACTACATTTTTTCCTTTATAGTCTGATAATTTTACTTCTTCTAGACTGGTGTTTACCAATTTGAAATCTGGTGCTTTATCTCCAACTTTAGGAAGTGAGCCACTTGTTTCTACTGGATTTCCTTTAAATGCTGTTTTCGCCATGTTTATTATTATTGTATTTCTATTATTATTTCTATTTTAGTTCTTTCAACTTCATAAACGCAATAAGGATTTGATTGTTCATAAGTACCTATTGTTTAACAGTAGTATTAACGTTTAAGGGGTATAAGTATCTTATGCTGTGGCTTTTTTGACCTTTTTGCTCTCTTTGAGCTCTTTCTTGAGGTATTTCGCAGTATCTCCTTTCGATTTTTTTATTACCTCTTCGGGAGTCCCTGATGCCAATATTAAGCCACCTGCTCTTCCACCTTCAGGCCCAAGGTCTATGATATAGTCGGCACATTTGATGATGTCTATGTTATGCTCAATAATAATAACAGTGTTGCCGCGGTCTACTATTTTGTTTATCACATTCAGCAAAACCCTAATATCTTCGAAGTGCAGCCCAGTTGTTGGTTCGTCCAACACATAAAGGGTTTGCCCTGTATCGCGTTTTGCCAACTCAGCTGCTAGTTTAATACGCTGCGACTCTCCTCCTGATAATGTGGTGGAAGATTGTCCCAATCTGATATATCCTAGGCCAACTTCTTGCAGCATCTTTATCTTTACCAATATAGACGGAACATTCTCGAAGAAGTCAACAGCTGCATTAATGGTCATATTGAGCACATCGGCTATAGACTTTCCTTTAAAACGCACTTCTAGGGTTTCTCTATTATATCTTTTTCCCGCACATGTTTCGCAAGGAACCATCACATCGGGCAAGAAGTTCATCTCTATTGTTTTGTGTCCATTGCCACCACATGTCTCACATCGGCCACCTTTTACATTGAAAGAAAATCTGCCGGGTTTGTACCCGCGTATTTTTGCCTCGGGCATACCGGCAAACAGATTGCGAATCTCAGTGAATACTCCTGTATAAGTGGCCGGATTGGAGCGAGGTGTTCGCCCAATAGGCGATTGGTCCACACTGATAATTTTGTCAATTTTATCAATCCCCTCAATTGATTTATAGGCTAGTGGCTCTTTGTTCGATTTGTAAAAGTGCTGGCTTAGTATAGGCTGCAGGGTTGCATTTAGCAATGTAGATTTGCCACTACCCGACACCCCAGTTACACAAATGAAAGTGCCCAACGGAAATTTTGCCGAAACATTCTTGAGGTTGTTGCCCGTTGCACCTTTCAGTTCTATAAACTCACCATTCCCTTTTCGTCTCTTCTCTGGAATACTTATTTCCATGCTTCCATTTAGGTAGTTAGATGTGAGGGTATTTTGTTTCAACATCTCGGTTGGTGTACCCTCAAACACTACTTCGCCTCCTTTTCTTCCGGCAAAAGGGCCTAAATCTACTATGTAGTCAGAGGCAAGCATCATATCTTTGTCGTGCTCCACTACTATAATTGAGTTGCCTGTATCGCGCAGTTTTTTTAGCGAGTTTATTAGTCTATCATTGTCTCGCTGATGTAGGCCAATACTAGGTTCATCAAGTATGTATAGCACATTTACCAATTGAGAGCCTATTTGTGTGGCCAGTCTTATTCGCTGGCTTTCGCCTCCCGATAGCGATGCTGATGCGCGCGAAAGAGAAAGATATCCCAGCCCAACATCCAAGAGGAAGCTCAGCCGGGTAAGTATCTCTTTCTTTATTTCCTCTATAATTAATAGTTGTTTTCCTGAAACTCCCTCCGATAGGTTTTGCACCCATTCGTATAAATTCACAATATCTTTCTGGGCCAAATCGGCTATGTTTTGATCTTTCACTCTAAAGTGAAGTGCTTCTTTGTTCAAACGCTGACCATTACACTCTGGGCACTCCATTTTAGTAATAAATTGTGCTGCCCATTTTTGTGCTGCCGACGATGCTTCGTCGTCCTGTTGCATATCGATGTATTTCAAAACACCTTCAAAAGCAACTAAATAATTAGAGTTGCCCAATGATTGGTTCTTTATTTTTAGGCGCTCGGTGGTGCCATACAATATCTCATTGATGGCATCTTCGGGTATATCTTTAATAGGTGTTTTCAGTGTAACACCATATTTTTCGCAGATAGCCGTTATTTGCCAAAAGAGCAAATTGCTTTTCTCTTTTCCCAAAGGAGCAATTCCGCCAGCTGCAATACTTAGTTCGGGTTTTGGAAATACTTTATCTATATCTATTTGGTCAACAGTTCCTAGGCCATTGCATTTTAGGCAAGCGCCCTGTGGCGAATTGAACGAAAAGTTGTGAGGCGCAGGTTCGCTGTAGGATAGTCCAGTTGTAGGACACATTAGTAGCTTGCTATAATGGCGCACTTCGTCACTATCAATATCTTGAATAAGAATGAGGCCATCGCCTAGCTTCATGGCTATCTGCAAGCTTTTTTTGAGTTTGTCTTCAAACTTGTTAGACACTGTTAGTTTATCTACAAGAATCTCTATGCTGTGGTTCTTGTATCTATCTACTCTCATACCTGGTAGAATTTCTCTTATTTCTCCGTCCACCCTTACGTTTAGGTAGCCCTTCTTTCTTATTTGCTCAAAAAGCTCTTGGTAGTGTCCTTTTCTGTTTCTCACAACTGGCGACAATATATATATCTTCTTGCCAATATACTTTGTGAGAATTAATTCCAAGATTTGCTCTTCTGTATATTTTACCATCTTCTCGCCAGTTTTGTGTGAGTAGGCGTCGCCAGCACGTGCAAACAGCAGTCGGAGAAAATCGTAAATCTCTGTAGTGGTTCCTACTGTAGAACGGGGGTTTTTGTTGGTAGTTTTTTGTTCAATTGAAATTACGGGGCTCAATCCTGTAATCTTATCCACGTCGGGGCGTTCCATTTTGCCAAGAAACCCTCGTGCATAGGCCGAGAAAGTTTCTATATATCGGCGTTGTCCTTCTGCAAACAGGGTGTCGAAAGCCAATGAAGACTTTCCGCTACCACTCAAGCCTGTAACAACGGTGAGTGTGTTGCGCGGAATTTCTACATCTATATTTTTGAGGTTGTGTACGCGTGCGCCATACACATTGATTAATTCTTTGTCTGAATTCATAGTTCAATCTAACATTAATAAGCGAGTAATTGTTTAGTTCCTTATTCTCTATTTTAACCAAAGAGATAGAAGTAAAGTTTTGTGTCGTGTTTTTAAAGCAGTAAGTTCCAATTTATGATTGCCTTGTTGCACTATTTATTGTGTTATCCAGTGTTTGCTGTGCACTTTCACAGGATTGTTCTTTTTGTAGTAAAGACTTTCTTGTGTTGGTATTTGTAGCGTGTAGCTATTACCACTTCTAACCGTGAGAGAGGTGCTACGCAACCACGAGTTGAAGTCTTTCAACTGTGCGTAGGTAAGACCTTGCTGCTTGGCATAGGTAGCCAAGTTGGGGAGAGAGTTGGTAATCTGCACCTCTTTAAAAACAATCGGTTTGTACAATTGGTGAGGTTTTATAACGAATCCGTATTGAGGAGGATTCTCAAAAACAAGCTTTATGGCAAGCATTCTGTAAAAGTAGCGCGTTGTCTCTTCCACCAACCAAAGGTCTAGTGCATCGGTTGCTTGCTGACTGTTTAGTTCTCTACTAATTCTTCCTTGTCCACCATTGTAAGACATGGCGGCCGCACTCCACGAATTGTATTTCTTGTAGGCATCTCTGAGGTATTTGCATGCCGCTACAGTCGATTTTTCGATATGATAGCGTTCGTCCACTTCTGCTGATACTTCAAGCCCGAATTGCTTTCCAGTAGCTGGCATAAATTGCCACAACCCCACTGCTCTTGCTGGAGAAACAGCCCGAGGGTTCAAGCTACTTTCTATTACTGCTAAGTACTTTATATCGTCGGGTATGCCATGTTTTTTCAATATAGGCTCGATGATGGGGAAGTAGCGATTTGCATTTTTTATAAGTAATAGTGTGGTCGAATGGAAATAGGTAAAGCTATTTAATTCTCTGTCCAATCTTTCGTGTTTGTCGTATCTGTCAAAAACATACGTTTCGTCAGCAAACACCATTTTCTCTGGAATATCCACATTGGCAGTCATTGACATTACTTTGGGCCGTTGCTGCTGGGTGCTCTCTACATTGCTACTCGAAATAAAAATTACTGACACCGCTATGAGTGTCAGTGATAAGGATATAATCAAGGTTTTCTTTTTCATCAATAGTCTATTCTGTACTTTCATAATTAGTTCAAATATAGTGCTTATTTGATGAATTGAAAAACTCATTAACAGAGATTATATATGATATCGAAATAGCTTGCGTGTGTTTATGGTTTGTAATTTATTCAATTCTATTTGTTCTCGGCCCAATATTTAGACGATAATCTATAGAGATTGAAAGAATTACCATGTATATTTGCAACAACAAAAAACTCTTTTCGATATGGACAACAAGACACCTCAAGAAATAATAGCTGCTCACGATGTAAACGAATTCAGGTTTCGCGACACACCTTTTGTTCAGCTCATGAACAAGCGCATATACAATGTTCTTTTCGTTGCTTCGCAATACGATATGTTTATTTTGGAAGACGATGGGCGAGTAGATGAGCAAATATTTAATGAATATACTTCTCTAAACCTACGCTACCCACCACGTTTCACGCAGGTAGCCAAGGTAGATGATGCTATACTACAGTTAGAAACCAATAGGTTTGAATTGGTTATTTGTATGCCTAATATCGACAACAACGATTTCTTTGATTTGGCAAAGCGTATTAAGCATAAATACCCGAGCATACCTGTAGTAATGCTAACACCTTTTTCGCGAACTGTAACAAAATTGTTCGAAAAAGAAGATTTGAGTGGTGTAGATTATCTGTTTAGTTGGTTGGGCGACTCTGATTTATTCTTAGCCATCATCAAGTTGGTTGAGGATAAAATGAATGTCGATGATGATGTAAAAACTGTAGGGGTTCAGACCATTCTGTTGGTCGAGAATTCTGTGCGATTCTATTCTTCGGCCCTACCCATTCTCTATAAATATGTACTGAGCGAATCGAAAGAGTTTTCGAAAGAAGCTCTTAACGATCACTTACGCATGATGCGTATGCGTGGGCGTCCTAAGATTCTTCTTGCTAGAAACTATGAGGAAGCAGTAGATTTGTACGATAAGTATGGACAAAACATGCTTGGCATACTTACCGATGTGAGTTTCAATTGTGATGGCGTAAAAGATAAATTAGCTGGTCAAAAGTTTGTTGATTGGGTTAGAGAATTCGACAAAACTATTCCAGTAATATTTGCTTCATCAGAAGCCTCCAATGCAGAGCATGCAAAAAAAATAGGTGCTCCATTTATCGATAAAAACTCGCAAACCTTTCCACAAGACGTGAGAAAGGCTATAAAGGAAAACTTTGGCTTTGGCGATTTTCTTATTCTTGATCCCGTCTCTAAGCAAGTACTTTATCGTATAAAGAATCTAAAAGAACTTCAAAACACCATCCTCACTATTCCTGATGAAGCGCTACACTATCATTTGTCGCTCAATCATTTTTCTAGGTTTTTCTATTCGCGTGCCATGTTCCCAGTAGCCGAAATGTTGCACAAAATAGATGTTTCTGAATATCAAAATATGAATGAGGCACGCCAATTAATCTATGATGCCATTGTGCAATATCGTAAAATGAAGAACACGGGCGTGGTTGCTGTTTTCGAGAAGGATAGGTTCGATAAATACTCCTATTTTGCACGCATAGGCGAAGGTTCTATGGGTGGCAAGGGGCGTGGTTTGGCATTTATGGGCTACATTGTAAAGAAGCACCAAGAGTTGAACGAATTCAATAGCCTTCCTGTAACCATTCCCAAAACGGTAGTGCTTTGCACCGATATATTTGATGAGTTTATGGAGGCCAATAAGCTTTATCCGCTTGCCCTATCAGATATTCCCGATGAGGATATTTTGAAACACTTTTTGGCAGCTAAGCTTCCTAAAAGACTGGTGGCAGATTTTCTTGTGTTTTTTGAAGCTATCAACAACCCAATAGCTATTCGCTCTTCGAGCATCCTAGAAGATTCTCACTATCAACCTTTTGCTGGTATATTTTCTACTTATATGATACCCTATATAGAGGATAAGTTTGAGATGATTCGTATGCTTAGCAACGGCATTAAGGCTGTATATGCTTCGGTATTCTATAAGGATAGTAAATCATATATGATTGCTACGCAAAATGTTATCGATCAAGAGAAAATGGCTATCGTTTTGCAAGAGGTGGCTGGTTCGCGGCACAACAATCATTTTTATCCTACAATCTCTGGTGTGGCACGCAGTATCAACTATTATCCGTTGGGCGACGAACTACCCGAGGATGGGGTTGTGCAAATGGGCCTTGGTTTAGGTAAATATATTGTAGAGGGAAATCAAGGGTTGCGTTTTTCTCCGTTACATCCCAACAAGATATTGCAACTGTCAAGTGTAGATGCTGCTCTAAAAGAAACCCAAACACGCTTCTATGCATTGAGCACAGATACTATTGAGCAGGATTTCATTGTGGACGATTCCTTTAACTTTGTTAAGCTAGGGCTAAAAGATGCCGAGGCAGATGGTACCTTACGCTACATAGCTTCTACTTACGACCCCAATGATATGATTATACGCGAGGGATATTATCCAGGGGGTAGAAAGGTAATCTCTTTTGTGCATCTGCTTCAGCATGAAATGCTTCCTTTGGCCGAGATGCTAAATAGGGTACTCAAAATATGTCGCAGCGAAATGGGACGTGAAGTGGAGATAGAGTTTGCCATGAATCTCGAAAACCAACGGCAAGCAACCTTTTATTTACTGCAAATACGACCCATAGTTGATGCGAAAGAAGTGGTGACCGAAGACCTCACACTTATTAAACCTGCCGACTCAATACTGCATTCTTCGAATGTACTGGGCCATGGATCTATTAGCAACATCACAGATGTGGTGTATGTAAAAACAGAGAGATTCAATGCGGCACACAATTCTTTGATTGCAAGAGAAATTGAAGATTTAAACAAAAAATTTGTTGTGGAAGATGACAACTACGTACTCGTTGGTCCTGGCAGATGGGGCTCTTCAGATTCGTGGTTGGGCATTCCCATCAAATGGCCACACATCTCGCAAGCACGTGTAATATGCGAAATCTCACTCGATCAATACAGGATAGACCCTAGCCAGGGTTCTCATTTTTTCCAGAATCTCACATCTTTGGGAGTGGGTTATTTCACTGTCAACCCATTTATCGAGAATGGAGGCTTTTTTAACGAAGACTTTTTGAATGAACAACCTGCAGTCTATGAAACTAAATTCATTCGGCATGTTCGTTTCAATAATCCTTTTACTATTAAGATAAATGGGCGGAAGAAGGTAGGTGTGGTAATGAAGCCTTCTTTTGAATGATTAAAAAATGAGTAATGGGTGATGAGTTTTGCGGTGTGTTGTGAGATACGTGGGTGCACCAATGGTTTGCATGTTTTGGTAAGGGGGGGCGTATTGCATACGCTTTTGAATTCATGCTGGCGCATGATGAGGGAATTGGAACACGGATGACGCTGATTGGACTGATGAATACGGATTTTGCTTCGCTATCGCTCGCGTTGATTTGAAATGCCGCTTTGCGGCTAAGCGTCTTTGAGGCCTAGCGGGTAGGGTGTTCAATACGATGTGCTAATTTTTAATGTATTATTTAGTTTAATATTTCACCCCAGCTGCCTATTTATATACATGAGTATTAAATCCTCAAAGAAAACTCAACTTTACATTTCCAGACAACTGCACGCAGCGTAGCAAATAGGAGTTAACTAAAAGTTAGGCTCTGTCGTTTTCTTGTAAAATCACATTCTCCACCATTTCTGAATAGAAAAGACAAAACTGATGCAGTTTTTTCTTAAATATCGCTGAAATATGACCCCTC
>CAYVLC010000113.1:0-8399 GCA_964452155.1 uncultured Dysgonomonadaceae bacterium | reverse complement strand
TATTAGTTAATTAAATATCGAGCAGCTGTACAAGCAGTTCTTTCATATAGCCGCGTTTAAAATCTTCGGGTTTTAGCACTTCGTTGTCCCATTTAATTAAATCGATATCGATTATGATTTTCCCTTCGGCCTTGTGTGTTGGTTGGCGCCCCATGTTTCTCTCTATAGTTTTGCACCGCAATTGTATGTCGTCTTTGGGCATGTTGGTTTCGAAATAGGCCAGTGTGTTTAGAAACAGACCTTCGTAGTTTGCTCCATAAGGTGCACTCTCTATGGTGCTGGTAAGTCTGATGTTGGGGAAATAGGAGCGTAAGCAGTCTATGGCTCGCTTCATGTTGAAGCAAGCATTTGTGTTAGTACCTATACAGAGTAAAACTTTGTGCATTGTGATGACTTATTGTGCAAATATACATCAGAATTTTTAATTTCGTAGTAATAACCATTTTCATTTAAAAAATCAATTATCTTTGTTATAAATAGTATAAGCAATAATACTGCTGTTTTTTTAAGTCTTTGATGAGAAATGATTGAAGGCAGAATTTTCTAACAAGACTGAATAAATCAATTATAATGAAAACAACTAAATTTGTTTCAACATTGTTTGCAGTTCTTTTTTCTGCGATGTCGTATGCACAAACTACCAAGCCGTTGATTTATAAAATCAACATCAAGAAAAACATTGGGAGTACTACATGGGTGTATCTTCAGAACGGATTGCACGCAGCAAAAGAGAAGAAGGCTGACTATGTGTTGCTGCATATCAACACGTATGGTGGCGGGGTATTGGAGGCCGACTCTATGCGTACTGCTGTGCTCAATTCGCCCATTCCTGTCATTGCATTTATAGACAACAATGCTGCATCTGCTGGGGCACTCATATCAATAGCATGCGACAGCATTTTTATGCGCTCGAGTGCAAGCATGGGTGCAGCCACTGTGGTGTCTGGCGATGGGCAGGAGGCTCCAGACAAATACCAATCGTATATGCGAGGTATAATGCGCGCAACGGCCGAGTCGCAAGGCAAAGACACCCTAGTTCTTGGCAACGATACTATTGTAAATTGGAAGCGCGACCCCAAGATTGCAGAAGCTATGGTGGATGAACGTATTGTTATAGCGGGGCTAGTAGATTCTACACAAGTGCTCACGCTTACTGCCAGTCAGGCGGTAGAGCTGGATTATTGCGATGGTATTGCAGAAAACATAGACGAAATAGTTCATAAATACTTGCAACTTCCCGAGTATTCACTAGAGACATACAACTCCACATTTTACGACGAAATAAAAGGCTTTCTCACAAATGGCATTGTACAAGCATTCTTGATAATGATTATTGTGGGGGGTATCTATTTTGAAATAAAAACACCCGGATTGGGGCTGCCTACAGCAATGGCAATAACAGCCTCGATACTTTATTTTGCACCACTCTATTTGCAAGGATATGCCCAAAGCTGGGAGGTGCTAGTATTTGTAGTTGGGCTCATACTGATTGTATTTGAAATATTTGTCGTCCCAGGCTTTGGCTTTACGGGTATCAGTGGTATATTTTTAGTTGTTACAGGATTGTTTTTAGCACTGGTTGGCAATGTCAATTTCGATTTCAAAGACATACCCGTGTATCAATTCAATCAAGCTGTGCTCACTGTTATTGCTGGGCTTGGTTTTGGTGTAGGGTTCATTATTTACTTATCCAGCAGAATTGGCAAACGTGGAGCCTTCAGAAAAGTTGCTCTGTTGGCAGATCAAGAAGGTTTTTATTCCGTGCCAATGGCTCCTGCAGTGCTTGTTGGTAAAACAGGTGTTGCAGCTACTGTTCTTCGCCCCTCGGGCAAGGTAATTATAGACGGAGAGTACTACGATGCAGTCTCAGACAAAGGTTTTATAGAAAAGGGCGATCAAATAGTGGTGCGTAGGTACGGAAGTTCGCAGTTGTATGTAGTTAAAGCATAGAATGTAGCAAACAGATTTTTCGATTACAAGATAAAGACAATAAAACAATAAAAAACGATATGAAATTTATAGCTATTATTCCTGCACGCTATGCATCTAGCAGATTTCCAGGCAAACCATTGGCCGATATGGATGGCAAACCAATGATACAGAGAGTGTATGAGCAGGTAAAGAGATCATTGTCTGATGTGTATGTGGCTACCGATGATGAGCGAATACACAATGCAGTTGAGGGCTTTGGCGGCAAAGCCGTAATGACCTCTACCGAACATAGAAGCGGAACAGACAGATGTAACGAGGCTTACAATAAAATAGGCCAATCGTTTGATGTGGTGCTCAACATACAAGGAGACGAACCCTTTATTTTTTCACAGCAGATTGAGTTGCTCAAGGCCTGTTTTACAGACGATAAAGTTGAAATTGCAACTTTGGTGAAGCCTTTCGACAAAAAAGGTGGACTAGTTGCTTTACAAAATCCTTCAACACCAAAGGTGGTGTTATCTAAAAAGCAGGAGGCAATTTATTTCAGCAGATCCATTATTCCCTTCTTGCGTGATGTGGAAAAGGCCGATTGGCCCAATGAGCATGTCTTCTACAAGCATATAGGTATCTATGGATATAGAGCCGATGTTCTTCAGCAGATAACTCAGCTGTCACCAGGTGTGCTTGAGCAAGCAGAGTCTCTAGAGCAACTACGATGGATAGAAAATGGATTTAAGATAAAGGTGGGCATTACCAATCATGAAACCATTGGCATAGATACACCCGAAGATTTGGAGAATGCAATTGGTTATCTTCAAAGAAGATAAGTAAGCTTGGCCTCTTTTCTAGTAGAGGTAAAGTTATTTATTTATCTATTTCGAGGGTGTACTTTTTGTATATACACCAAAAATAAAAAAGCTTCGATTAATAGAATCGAAGCTTTTTTATTATCTTGTTTTTTTTAATCTCTAGCTTTTCAGTTCATTTAATTCTTCACCGTAAGCAGCTTTCTTTGCAAATAAGAAAATAAAGTAAGGAACCACTAGAAGAGCTACCATCCATACGATGTTTCCTGTCTTTGTATTCTTTAAGTTGTTTACAAAAATATGACCCAAGAAACCCTCTATAACTATCAACAGACCAATTAGCAAAGTTGTATTTGAGATACCACCTTGTAAAAATGGAATAACTAATATTAGTACGCCGATAATCATTATCAGCACTCCGATGTTTTTGGCAAATTCTTTCATGTGTTTATTTTATTATTGTGATTTTAAATTCGTAACACAAATAAACACAAAATTCAACACATAAAGAAATTATTCAATAGAAAAATTCTCAATAATGAGAAAAAAAAGAATTTCGTGAAAAATAGCGCTCCAATTGGGTGTTTATTCTTTTAAATAGGTATTTTTGTATTCAATACTCATACATGTTTAAATTATCAATCTCAGTTTAGTATGAAGCGAATTCTTATCTTTTTATATCAGTGGATTGTACTTATACCAATTTTTGTTGTCCTTACTATTATTACTACAAGTATAATGATAATCTTCTCTTCAATATTTGGCAATAAATTTTGGGGATACTATCCACCCAAATGGTGGGCCAGATTGACCTGTTGGCTATCTCTTTGCAGAATAAAATCTAGTGGGCACGAAAACTTAGACAAAAACACCTCGTATGTGTTCATTGCTAATCATCAAGGTGCCTTCGATATTTTTCTAACCTACGGATTTTTAAACCAAAATATAAAATGGGTGCAAAAAGCCAGTCTTCGTAAAGTACCTTTTGCAGGCAAAGCCTCCGAAATAGCAGGTCATGTATTTGTTGACAACACCAGTATAGCTTCTCGTAGAGATACAATTATAAAAGCCAAAAAAGAAATAGTGGGAGGTATCTCCATGATGATGTTTCCCGAGGGAGGACGATCTAAAGATGGTAAATTGCTGCCATTTAGGCGTGGTGCCTATAGGGTGGCCATGGATATGGGCTTGCCAATTGTTCCTATCACAATAAATGGACCTTTTGATGTGCTGAAAGTAAATAGTATGAAGTTTACCCCCGGAAAACTAGAACTTATTATCCATAAACCTATTCCTACAGCCAACTTAGAACAAAAAGATTTACGTGCACTAATGGATCAAACCAAAGAGACCATCCATTCAGGATTGTGGGAGAGGTATAAATGATTTGCTGTGCTAAAATAGACTATAATTGAATTGGTGTTTTCATTGAGTTGAGGTTTTTTGTATCATACATGCCGTTTTTTACGTAAATCATAAATTGCTCTTTAAAATTAGGTGCTCTAAAAAAAATGACCACATACAAAACCACTCCAGTTATTCCTATTATGCCCCCCTGTCTTATATATTAAAGTTTTAATAGCCCATTTGATTACACTTGTTAAGCAAAAAGCAGCTTTATCAGGCAGAAATCAAATTCACCACGGTAGATTTCGTTTTCATGAGATGAAAATCAAATTTACCGCCGTAGATTTGGCGATCATGAGATGAAAATCATTTTCACCACGGTAGATTTGGCGATCATGAGATGAAAATCAAATTTACCGCCGTAGATTTGACGACCATGAGATGGAAATCATTTTTCACCGCCGTAGATTTGACGATCATGAGATGAAAATCAAATTCACCGCCGTAGATTTGACGACCATGAGATGAAAATCATTTTCACCGCCTTAGATCCAGTTTTCATGACATAAACCTCAAATCCTACAGGGAGGAAAAGAATTTCATCTTTTAAGAGTCAAATTCAATAAAAATGATACAAATACTCACCAATTATTTATACTCTTATTCTTTTATAGATGCAATCTATCGAACTGCGAATTAATCTTGCAATGCATTTCAAGCAAAAGTATCGCGTGCTAAGTCATTTACAGCTCATACAGGAGTAGATGCTCTTTGAAGTAGTTGTGCTTCTGATTTCATGAGAGTTTTAAAAAATGGTGCTGACACAATATTGCGATCATACTAAAAAGCCTTCAATCTTTTTTTTGCATATTGCTTAGAGCATCTATACAAAAAATATATGTGCATCACTTCAAGTATCTTCGTTTTACTTTTGTTCTTAAGTTTGAGTTTATGGAGAGGAAGAGGTGTTTTTTATGAGGGGTCTATAAAAAGAGAAAGGTTGTCTCACGACAACCAATCTTCATTGTTAACCTTAAATCTAATACCATGAAAAACACAGTGCAAATGTACACGATGGTTTTGAACTGTGCAAGTATATCATAGGTAAATGTGCGTTGTTTAACTTTATTTAAATGGATTAGGTCTTTTTTTTACATACATACATGCAAGTAGATAGCAATAAATAGGGCGTTTTTCTTCTTCTTTTCAGTCATTAGCTCCAAACCTAGAGCAATTAATAGTTGTGTGTAGCTAAAAAAATGGTGTTGAGATTTGTTTCTTTGTGCGTTGTTGTGCTAAAAGGCAACAGTATTGTACTGTTTATCTATTTGCAGTATGTTTAATCATAAAACTTTGCAGCAAAAAAATTGATCCAGTTCCAATTAAACTTGTACCACCTGCGTGTAGCATGTTGCTTTCCGCCAAACTGGAGTAAAAATCGTGGTTTCCCAGCTTTCTCATGCAGGTATCCGCAATCCATAAAATCGAAGTATTCATATCCATGCGCTTCGGCATAGGTCATAGCATACCAAATGTTGTATATAGTAGGATATAAGTGTTTGTGTGTTCTGGTTTTGCCCCAGTAGTAGAGACTGTAGGCCTCTTTGTTTTTGTGTAGCCCAATTATTATTCCTCCAATAACTTTTCCTTGATACTTTGTTATAAAGAACTTTCCTTTTCCATTTTGAATAAAAGAATGAAAAAAGTTTTCGATATATGTATAGGGAGGAAAACGGTGCGAAAATTTCCAATGCAAATTCTTATCTATCGATTTATATATTGTAGCAAGTTCGGCTTTGTTGGTCAGTTCTTCAATATAAACACCTTTTCTTTTGGCTTTATTTACTTGATTTTTTCTCGATCGCGAAAGCTGATTCCATATATTTCGTTTTCGCTGTAGCGAATTCTTTATGTTGATCCATTTGATCGAAAAAAAATTGTTGTCTCTAAAAGCCTTATAGCCAAATATTGGGTCTCCTAAATTTCTTATCTCAGTGTAGAATACTCGATGTTTTAGCTCCTTCATCAAGGTATTCAAGAGCTGGCAAAATATGTCATCTTCTGGCAGATTGTCTTTGTAATAAGCTGGTTTCTGACTCACGTAGCATCTTTTGAAAATAGAAGTATTCAGAAATCTGTTTATTCGCATAATGTGAGCAAACAACGAGGCTACTGGCTCATTGTCTAAAAAACAAACTACCATCAATGGAGTATAGTAGGATACGTTTTTGTATAAATCGAAAGTACAGGCATTATGAAAGAAACTCGCATCGCCTAAAATAGGGAGGTCTTCTTTCTTGTAATACACTTTCAGTTTGTAGTTCATAATACACTTATATATACACAAATATATAAATTATTTCTAAATACATCAACCCAATTTGTTTAAATCTGATTTTTTGTAGCCAATAAGGTCTAGTAGGCTATCACATTCATGCTTTACTTACACACACACACACACATAACAAAAGGGTCTAGTTGGTACACCACAACAGTATAGAGCAATATCGCATCTGAATAGGCCTTATCGTATCAATTTGGCCAAACTATCGGTTATAATTTTGCAAATATAGACAGATATCATAGATTAAAAATGTATATTTGTGCATATATCAAATTCAAAACAACTTAAATATAATAGAAATGACAAAGAAAAAAATACTTGTAACAGGTGGCACAGGCTATATTGGTTCGCATACAGTAGTAGAGTTGCAAAATGCTGGATATGAAGTGGTAGTTGTTGATAATTTATCAAATTCTAATGCCGATGTTTTAGAGGGAATTACAAAGATATCGGGTATCAGGCCTAAGTTCGAGAAGATAGACTGTAATGATCTTCCTGCATTAGCAGCACTATTCAAAAAACATCGGCATATTGATGGCATCATTCATTTTGCAGCAAGCAAAGCAGTTGGCGAATCGGTGCAAAAGCCTTTGATGTATTACAAAAACAATGTTGTTTCGCTCATCAACTTATTGGAGCTAATGCCACAATTTGATGTTTCGGGTATAGTTTTCTCCTCGTCATGCACTGTATATGGAGAACCTGACGAAAATCCTATTGACGAAAATGCACCCATCAAACCCGCAGCATCTCCTTATGGAAACACAAAACAGATAAACGAAGAGATCATTCAAGACTATGTACATTCTGGTGCCCCCATCAGAAGTATTATTCTCCGTTATTTCAACCCAATTGGCGCTCATGCTACAGCCGAGATTGGAGAGTTGCCCATTGGTGTGCCTCAAAACTTAGTACCTTATATCACTCAAACAGGTATAAAGGTGCGCAAGCAGCTAAGTGTATTTGGCGACGATTACGATACTCCCGATGGGTCTTGTATTCGCGATTTCATCAACGTTGTGGATCTGGCCAAAGCCCACGTGATAGCAGTAGAGCGCATGCTTAAAAAGAAATCGACCGAAAGGGTTGAGATATTTAACCTAGGTACCGGCAACGGTGTTTCTGTGCTGGAACTAATAAACGTGTTTGAAAAAGTATCGGGCGAAAAACTAAATTATAAAATTGTGGGTCGCCGCGAAGGCGATATCGAAAAGATATGGGCCAATCCCGATAAAGCAAACAATGTGCTAGGCTGGAAAGCAGAGGCAAGCATAGAAGATACTATGGCATCTGCATGGAAATGGCAGCAAAAGCTGCGTGAAAAAGGTATCATGTAACACTCTTTTTTTTGAATACCGATAAAAAATGCAGCATGAGTTGCATTCTTTTGTAGCGCATACTTCAATAATGGCATGGAACACCTATATAGTTAGAGACTATGTAGGTGTCCCTTTTTAGTTTCATGATACTATGATAAAAAAGCATCTAATATTATCGCAAGGCTTTTGAAAAGGTTCATTGTCGATTGTTAGTTATATCCCTCCCGCACACCCTTTCCTTATCCTATAGTAAAGCCGTGTAGAACCTCGTAGATAATTTTTCTACCCCCCCCTCATTTTAGAAATACTGCATCATTACAAAAAGGTAGTTTTTCTATTTTATATAAGTGAAGCCATTTATGGATAGCTATTTTCTTAAGAGCTATATCGATGAGAATAAGAAAACAGAAAAATTGTGTACAAAAATGCCTTAGGGTGGTAATTGAGAATGGATAATTGGAAAAGAAATCAACAAAAATGTATTAATTACACGTAATTATTTTGTTTGAGAGATAAAAGGATTAATTTCACGGTTCATTTATCGATAAAGAGTATAAAATCCATCTATATAACCCAACAAAACCCCTCAATTATGAAAAAAGTATTTCTCTCTTTCATGCTTTTTATTTTATTTACTCAGTTTAATTCTGG
>CAYVLC010000112.1:0-8501 GCA_964452155.1 uncultured Dysgonomonadaceae bacterium | reverse complement strand
GATGTTGCTATACCTGGTTTCACTCCAGCTTTCCATGTGCCTGTTTTCCTATCAAATGGTGGGGTTGCAATACGAACATTGAGAGTTATAATATTGTCCCCCTCGGCAGGATAGTTGGCCATAGAGTATGCACGTACAACTTCTTCGTCATTCTTCACAGTCAAGGGCCAGAGATTAAATTTATCCCAGTCGGATTTAAATTCATCCTCAATATCCATATCACTAAACTTGATATCGTATTTAGGTATCCTAATTTGACTATATGAACCAGGTATAAAATCCAATTTCTCGCCCTCTGGCAATCTTACAACAAACTCTTTGATAAAAGTAGCTACATTTCTATTAGATACAACCTCGCACTCCCATTCCTTAATACCAAATACTTCTTCAGGTACTACTATCTTAATGTCTTCTTTGACCTTTAGCTGACAAGATAGACGCCAGTTGAGTTGCTGTTCCTTACGTGTAAAAAAACTTGTTTCAGTTGGTAGTATTCCACCACCACCTTCTACAACTCTACACCGGCACTCACCACAAGTACCTTTTCCTCCACAAGCTGATGATAAATATATTTTTTGATTCTGCAGGGTGTTTAACAATGTGCCACCTGCTGGAACATCAAGCTCCTTATCATCATTAATAACTATCTTCACATTACCCGAAGGCAATAATTTGGACTTAGCTACTAGAATTACAATTACAAGTATGATGATTATTATCAAAAAGACAACAACACTTGTAATAATTGTCAGACTTTCTGCACTCAATAGTACACTCATATTATTTATGATAATTTATATTGAAAATTCTGTTAAATTTTACTCGTTAGATATCTATTCCCGAAAAACTCATGAAAGCTACCCCCATCAAGGCTACAATAATAAAAGTAATACCCAATCCTTTTAAAGGTTTTGGCACATTAGAGTATTGCAACTTTTCGCGAATGGCTGCCAATCCAACGATTGCCAATAACCACCCAATTCCAGATCCAAAACCGTAGGCTGTAGCCATTCCGATATTTGGAAATGCACGTTGCTGCATAAATAACGAACCACCTAAAATTGCACAGTTCACAGCAATCAAGGGTAAGAATATTCCTAACGAATTGTATAAAGTAGGGCTATAGCGTTCTATAACCATCTCTACTAACTGCACAGATGAAGCGATAATGGCAATAAAAATGAGCAAGCTGAAAACACTTAAGTCCACATCTTTAAAGCTTTCTCCTAGCCATTGTAGTGCGCCTTCTTTTAAGACATAGTTTTCTAATAAATAATTTAAGGGAAGGGTTAGCATTAAAACAAATGTTACTGCAAAACCTAACCCTACAGCTGTTTTTACATTTTTCGATACTGCTAGATATGAGCACATACCTAAATAGTATGCAAAGATCATGTTATCTACAAATATCGATCGGACAATTAAACTTATTGCATCCATAGTGAAATCTAATTTTTTGTGTCTTAAATATTAGTTTGTTTCTTCCTGAAGTTCCTTATTTAAGTGTCTGTGCACCCAAATAATACCAGCAACAACTATTAAAGCCATTGGTGGAAGAATCATAAGGCCATTATTTTCATACCCTATGTCGTACAAAGCTTGCGGAATAACAGGAATATCTAACAGAGTTCCGCTTCCTAAAAGTTCTCTAAAGAAACCTACTACTACAATAATCCATCCATAACCTAAGCCATTGCCCACACCGTCTAAGAAAGAAGGCCAGGGGCCATTGCCCAAAGCAAAAGCTTCTAATCGTCCCATCAAAATACAATTGGTAACTATGAGGCCAACGAATACTGACAACTGCTTGTTTACATCATACACATAAGCTTTTAGCACTTCGCTTACAATAGTTACAAGAGCTGCTACTACTACCAACTGTACGATAATACGTATTCTATTAGGAATGGTATTTCTTAATATCGAAATAATTACATTGGCAAAAGCTGCAACTACTACCACTGCTATGGCCATTACCAAAGAGGGCTCGAGTTTAGAAGTAACTGCCAATGCAGAGCAAATTCCCAACACCTGAATTATAACAGGATTATTCTTATTGAGCGGCCCCATCAACACCGCTTTTGTTTTACTATTCAATAAAGCCATCTTTTTTTGTCTATATTTTATTTAGAGTTGCGTACACGCTCTAAAAAGTTTTTGTATTCACCCACATTATCATATAGCATTGCACCTACACCCTGACTGGTAATTGTACCACCCGATATGCCATCTATATAATCTCTATCTGTAACCGATTTGCCTTTTTTTACTACAGCAATAGATTTAAACTCATCGTTCTTGAATAAGTTTTTACCTTCGAACTGGTTTCTAAAAGGTTCATGCGTTATCTCGGCACCTAAACCCGGAGTTTCTGAATCGTGACCAAAATCAACTCCATAAATTGTGCTTGCGTCTGAATCGAGTGCTAAATAACCCCAAATAGGGCCCCAAAGTCCTTTTCCATTCATAGGAAGGATGTATTTTTTAACACCATCAATCATAGCTTCGTAAACTGGAAAACCTTCGCGATTAGCAACATTAACGACAAATGCTGAATCAGTTGGCAAAGTACCAGCACTAGATTCTTTTTTTGAACCTGATTCGAGATTTATTAAATAGGCATCGCTTATAAGATCATTAAAAATTGTTTCGGCCTCTTCGGTAGAAGCCTCTATTTTGAGTGAGCGCAATATCTGTTGCATTTTGTCTATTTCTACATTCTTTTTTTGTCTTCCACTAAGTGCTTGATGCGTAAACGACAATCCAAGTGCCACAAGTAGAACCATTACTATGGCATAGACAATTGTATATGTGCTATTTTCTGTTTTCATTATTTATACCCTTTCATTGTTTTTGATTGCACTCCTTTTTAAACGTTTTTTGATGTTGCCATCTACAACGTAGAAATCTATAAGAGGTGCAAAAGCATTCATAAATAAAATAGCAAGCATCATACCCTCTGGATAACCCGGATTGAAAACACGAATAGCAACTGCTAAAGCTCCTATCAAGAATCCATAAATCCATTTACCTCTCTCTGTTCTAGAAGATGTTACTGGATCAGTTGCCATAAATATAGCTCCAAAAGCAAAACCTCCCAACACGAAGTGATACAAGGGGGGCATTCCCATAACGGCATTTACTGCAAATTGATTTATCAACAATATAGTTGCTCCACCTCCAATGAATACCGATAACATAGTTTTCCAACTACCTACACCCGTAATTATCAAGATGATAGCGCCAACCAAAATGGCAAGAGTTGAAACTTCGCCAACCGAACCAGGAATAAAACCTAAGAACATATCCATCAAGGATACTGCTCCTTCATTTATACTGGTAAATATTGATGGTGAAAAAGTTGGAGACTCTGTTATGGCCAGTTGTCCCAGCATAGTTGCTCCGGAGTATCCATCTACTGTTTGTGCCACACCATCTACCATTTGGGGGCTTCCTAAACCAAATGCACCTGCAGTACGAACAAAAACATTGTCGCCTGACATGTGAGATGGATAGGCAAAGAATAAAAATGCCCTTGCTACCAGCGCAACATTAAATATGTTGTAACCTGTTCCACCAAACACTTCTTTTGCAAATATCACTGCAAATGCTGTAGCAACAGCAATCATCCAAAGCGGAGTGTCTATGGGCATAATCATTGGTATAAGAATACCACTTACTAAGAATCCTTCAGCTATTTCCTCTCGTTTTATTTGTGCTGCAACAAACTCTATACCCAGCCCAACTAGGTACGATACGATAAGCTGTGGCAAGAATGCAACAAGACCAAACAAGAATGTTTGCCAAAAGCCAGGATCTGATCCTATTGCCAAATTGTGTTGGTAACCTACATTATACATGCCGAATAATAGTGCTGGAACTAATGCCAAAACCACAATAATCATGGTGCGTTTAGAGTCTCTAGCGTCGTGCATGTGTACGCCTGATCTTGAGGTAAGGTTTGGAACAAACAGAAATGTTTCGAATCCGTCAAAAACAGAATGAAACTTTTCTAGCTTTCCCCCTTTCTCGAAATGAGGCTTTATTTTGTCGATATAATTTCTTAAAGCTTTCAAAGTTATATTTTTATAATAGATGAATTATATATGTGTGTGTATTATTCCACTTCTTTTCGAAGCAAATCTAAACCTGTACGAACAATTCGCTGAATCTCTAATTTAGATGTATCCACAAACTCGCACAAAGCAAAATCTTCTGGAGCAACTTCGAATATCCCTAAATTTATCATTTTATCAATATCGAAAGCGATAATTGATTTCAATAAAAATTCAGGATAAATATCCATAGGGAATACCTGATCGTACTCCCCTGACATAATCATTGCTCTTTTTCCACCTTTGAGGCGTGCATCAATTCTAAATTTATCTTTCACACCTATTTTATGCAATAGGCTTGACAGATAGGTACAGCCTGCGCTATATTTATTGGGATTCATCGAAGCCCATCCAAAAAACTCATGTGTATTATTGCCCTCTGGAATAACTGTTATTTGAGAAGAATAGGCGCGCAAAACATCGTTTTCGTCAATCTTGCGACCAGTTAATGGGTCTCCACTAATATATCTAAGACGTGAATCGGCAGGTTTTGGAACCGATTTGAAAACACTGCTTAGCGAGGTGCCAATAAGCATTTTGTAATATCCTCTTTTTTCGACCTCAGAGCCTGTAAGTGCAACTATACGCGTAAGATCTACCTTGCCAGTATTGAATAGGCGTCCTATTGTGGCAACATCTATCACATTGAGTGTCCAGATAGTTTCGCCAGCATTTATAGGAGCTATATGGTTTATTTGTATGCCCACATTTCCTGCAGGATGGGGCCCTTCGAATTCGGTAACAACAACATTTTTTGCATCTCTCAATGCTTTGCAAGTTGTTGAGGGACTTATCGAAAGATATACTTTGCCTTTGGTTAATTTCGACAATGCATCAAGCCCTGCTTGCACATCTTTGCCTTGGTCTTTTAAGACAAAATCATAAGAAGGTGCAAGTGGTGCTGTCGAAAACCCTGATACAAAAATATCTCTAGGATCTTTGTCGGGATTTGCCACTACATCATAGGGGCGTTGTTTTACAAAAAACCAAAGACCAGCATCGAGTATATGTTCCTTCACCTCGCTGGGTTGCATAGTCAAGGCATTTTTGACGCCATATTCTACAAATTCATTTTCACCTTTTCTTTCAACAGCAATGCTTAATATACGACGCTTCTCACCACGCTCAATTTCTGTAACAACACCACTAATGGGAGAAGCTACTTTTACTGATGGATAATTCCTATCGTACATTAGAGCCGTTCCGGCTTTTACTTCATCACCCACCTTTACACTGAGCTTTGGTGTAACACCTACAAAATCTTCGGGACAAATTTTCAGGATATCACTTTTTACCTCACCAAGAAATATATCTTGGGGTTCACCCAATAAAGGTATGTCTAAGCCTCTCTTAATTTTTATTCGACTAGCCATGTATTATTTATAATAACTTGATTGTATTAATCTAAAAATTACTTCTGTTTTTTTGGAAACTACAGGTTTTCAATTTTAAGAAAACAAAACAATTCGATTTTCAACTACAAAGATACATTTTATTTGATTTTTCAAAGAGTATTTTCATTTAAAATGGAGAAAAAAATCATTAATCGACAAATACCTACTATTTACAGACGAATGAATTTGTAAAAACGTGCTTTTTATTCTCTTCCTTATAAAAAACTCGCAACGGTGAACTTTGATACATACATTATCAAAAAAAATATTTTATCGGGCCACTCCACAAACAGCTCTACAAGAACAGGCCTTAATAGTAATTACACCTTATTTTAAGATAATTATAGATTGAATATGGATGCTTTTGTGTAATTTTGTACCCTGTACATAAATTCTATATTATTCTACACGAAACTATTATGGGTAAGAAAAAAATATATTCCAAAAACTCAACAAAAAAAGATTCTACCTTTAAGGGTAGCATTATAAAGGCTTTATGGATTGCTTTTGGTGTTGTAGTATTATCGAGCTTATTAGTGTTTGGCCTGATTGCCGTTGGTGCAATCGGATACATACCTCCTATTGATCAATTAGAAAACCCTATTGATAAATATGCCTCTCAACTCTACTCATCTGATGGAGAGGTGCTAAGTACCTACTCGCAAAGTAAAGAGAACAGGGTGTTTGTTACGTATGACGAACTATCGCCTCACCTAATAGATGCACTTATTGCCACCGAAGACATCCGTTTTTACTCTCATTCGGGTATTGATGCTTATGCGCTTGCGAGAGCTATTATAAAAAGAGGAATACTACAACAGAAAAGTGGAGGTGGCGGAAGTACTATCACCCAGCAATTAGCAAAACTACTATATTCGCCCAGTGCCGAAAGTGCATTCGAGAGAATATTACAAAAACCTATAGAGTGGGTTATTGCGGTAAAACTAGAACATTTTTATACCAAGGAAGAAATACTGAATCTTTACCTCAACAAATACGACTTCAACTACAATGCTGTGGGCATAAAATCTGCAGCAAAAACTTACTTCAATAAACTACCTTCTGATTTAAATATAGAAGAGTCGGCAATGCTGATAGGTATGTGCAAAAACTCTTCGCTTTATAACCCTGTGCGACGACCAGAGATGACACAACAACGCAGAAATGTAGTTTTGAAACAGATGGAAAAGTCAGATCATATTTCAAGGGCTCAAAAAGACTCTCTACAACAAATTGATATTGAATTAGACTTTAATCGTTCTGGTCATAGAGAAGGCTTGGCACCCTATTTTCGTCAGTATCTAGCAGGTATTATGATGTCAAAAAAACCCGATCGCAAACGCTATTCGGCCAGCTGGTTGCGACAACAATTTATAGAAGATTCCATATCGTGGGAGACCGACCCTTTGTATGGATGGTGCTACAAGAACACCAAAAGTGATGGGTCTTATTACAACATATATACCGATGGATTAAAAATATTTTCGACCATAGACTCTCGCATGCAAAGGCATGCAGAAGATGCAGTGAAAGAACACGTGGGTGGCACCCTGCAGCCTCAATTTACGAAAGAAAAAGAAAATAGGTCTTATGGGCCTTACTCGAGCTCGGTAAAAGATCGTGTTGACGACCTTATTCAAGTGGCTATGAAACAAACCGGACGCTACAATGATCTTAAAAAAGAAGGCAAAACCGATGAAGAAATAGTTGAATGGTTTAAAACCGAAAAGGTGGAAATGAAAGTTTTCTCTTGGGAAGGTGGTGAGGTAGAAAAACTAATGACACCATGGGATTCTATCAGATATCACAAAGGATTTCTTAGAGCAGGATTTATGGCTATGAATCCTATAACAGGTCATGTGAAAGCTTATGTAGGTGGGCCCAACTTCACATTTTTTCAATACGACATGGTTACCAAAGGTAAAAGACAAATTGGCTCTACCATAAAACCATTTCTATATACCCTAGCGATGGAAGAAGGCATGACCCCTTGCGACCAAATGCTACACATTGCTCAAACTTTGGAAACAGAAACTGGCGAACTATGGACACCCAGAAATCCTGGTGCAAAAGAAGTAGGCCAAAGAGTGACTATTAAGTGGGGATTACAAAACTCTAGCAATTGGGTTACTGCCTACCTTATGAAACTATTTTCGCCTTATGCATTTGCAAGACTACTGCACTCATTCGGCCTTGAAACTCCTGTAGATCCTGTTGTGTCTTTGGCCCTTGGCCCCTGCGATGCCTCCGTAGAGGAAATGGTGAAAGGATACACCGCTTATGTCAATAAAGGTATTCGAATAGACCCTTTATATGTGTCGCGCATAGAAGACCAACACGGTAATATTGTTTCTAACTTTGTTCCACAATCGAGAGAGATATTTAGCGAATCAACTTCCTTCAAAATGCTTGATATGCTGCGTGCGGTTGTAGATGGGGGTACTGGTGCCCGCTTAAGATTTCGCTACAACCTTAAAGGTCAAATGGGAGGCAAAACAGGAACTACACAAAACAATTCCGATGGGTGGTTTATGTCTTTCACTCCAGAAATTGTTGCTGGTGCATGGGTTGGTGGCGAAGAGCGTGCAATACATTTCGACAATATGGCACAAGGACAAGGTGCAAGTATGGCTTTACCTATACACGGATTGTTTTATCAGAAAATATATGCCGACCCAGATTTGAAGATAAAGGACAATGGAGTTTTCGAAGTTCCAGAAGAGTTCCAGAATCCATGTGAAGATACCGACGGGTCGTCGTTCGATTATGATGATTACAGAACCACAAAACCCAAAATTGGAATAGACGATATGTTCGATTAAATGAAATACGAGAATATTTAAAACAGAAAGAGTGCAAACTGAAATTTCAATTTGCACTCTTTCTGTTTTTGATGTATCGTCTGTACTACTAACGTGAGTTCGGGATAAGATTATTCCCAGATACTTAATTGGTTTGATTTTTCTACTTCAAATTTAATTGAAGGCTTTTT
>CAYVLC010000111.1:0-8515 GCA_964452155.1 uncultured Dysgonomonadaceae bacterium | reverse complement strand
TTACTAATTATATCAAATATGAATTACACCCTATTTACTCCACTAGAAAAATCAGTTTACCCTAAGATAATCATTTTATTATAAAACTAATTACTATTTTTACACTTTGATGTAATTTTGCAATAAAAGCAGTCATTTTTTTGTGATTGACGATAGTCAATATGCAATGATTGAGTAAAGCAACCGATGTAAATATTTAGTCTGATAGTAGATTAAAAATAATATCAACTTATTATCTCACAAATGCATTATTATAAAGAAACAATTTTTAAATTAACACTATTCATAACTAACAACAAAAGATTATAGGTCGATGAGAAACAATATAGTACATCCTGGCGCAGACGAATTAAAATACGAAATTAGAAAGATTGTCGAAGTTGGAGATAATATAGAAAAAACAGGAGTTAAAGTAATATGGGACAACATTGGAGACCCTGTTGCTAAAGGACAAATTGTACCAAATTGGATAAAAGAGATTGTTGCAGATACAGTAATCAATGACAATAAAAGCTATGGGTACTCTCCTACAAAGGGCTTGCTCGCTACAAGAGAATACATTGCCCACGAACGCAACATAGAAGGGGGCGTTGAAATAACTCCCGATGATATTCTCTTCTTTAATGGTCTTGGTGATGCTATTTCAACCATTTACAATTATCTTCATAAAAGTGTGCGCGTTATAGGCCCTAATCCAGCCTATTCTACACATTCATCAGCCGAAGCAGCTCATGCTGGTTCTCCTCATATTACTTACCGGCTCAATCCGAAGAATAATTGGTATCCAGATATAGATGATTTAAAGAATCAAATTGCTCAGTATCCAGATATTTCAGGCATATTGCTCATCAATCCTGACAACCCAACCGGCATGGTGTTCCCACAAAATGTTATTAGACAAATTGTGGAAATAGCGGCACAAAACGACTTATTCATTATTTCCGATGAGATCTATTCAAATCTCTGTTATGGTGGAGTTGAGCATGCAAAACTTGCATCCGTTATTGGCAGTGTTCCGGGTATAGCCATGAGGGGTATATCAAAGGAGTTCCCTTGGCCAGGATCACGTTGTGGCTGGGTTGAGTTTTACAATCGAGATAAAGACCCTCAATTTGCCCGTTATGCAAAATCTATTATTGATGCTAAGATGCTGGAAGTGTGCTCCACCACACTGCCACAAAAAGTATTGCCCAAAGTGATGAGTGATCTACGTTACTATCCATATCTTGCTAAACGCAATGCAGACTTTTGGGAAAAGTCGCAATATGCACATTCTGTCTTGTCAAATGTTCCGGGACTCTTGGTGCACAAAGCTTATGGAGCTTTTTATATGACTATTCTATTTGAGGAAGGGGCGCTTTGCGAAGGACAGTTTCTGCAACCTGCCAATGAATTAGCTGGTGAAATTATTAAGCCCTTTCTTGAAGATTCAAACTTCGATAAATGCTTTGTATATAACCTGCTTGCTTCGAGAGGAATTTGCGTGGTTCCGTTATCCTCTGGGTTTAATTCTGATCTGTTGGGCTTCAGGATCACCTTGCTTGAGCCAGATATGACAACCTTCAAAAGTATGATAGAGATAATTGCTGTATCTGTCAAAGAATACTTGAATTCAAAATAATGCAGGGTCTCCGTTCATCATCTACTCTTCTTCGTTTGCAACGGGGTTAATGGGTTTATTGTTTGCAACAACAAGATAGTCTGATAATAATAGTGCTAACAGACTGTTTAGTGACAAGTGCTGTATGGATTATATTTACGAATATTGTAGATTTAGCGCATAAACTTTACCTTAGCGGAAATACTAAAAGACATCCCTTCAATTAATGGAATATATTATAAAAAACGAAAAGCTGGAGTTGAAGTACCAACCAGGCAAAGGTGCTTGGACATATCATTTGCGTATTCCGAATTCAAAAGATATTCAAGGAAAATGGGGCGATATAAAAGTTTCAGGTTTCATTGATAATTTTAAAATTGAAGCAAGAAATCTTGCCCCAATTAAGGGAGAAGACAAAATACTCTCTGTAAATGGTGAAATAAGAAAAGCAATCAATAAAAAGGGTGGCGACATCGTTACGGTTACACTTTATCTGCTATCAAACAAAGAAAAAGTAACTGAGAGTCAGATTTTAGAAACGTTCAAAGAATCGAATGTATTAAAGGCCTTCAAAGAGTTGAGTGAAGTAGAAAGGAACGAGATTTTAGACAGTATTATCTCTCAAACAAACGAAGAGAAACAGATCAAGGTATTCATAAAACACATCGATAAATTAAGCACACAGAATGATTAAGCAAACTTCTTTTGATTTTTTAAAAGAGCTGAAAATTAAAATCTCGTCCTCTATATCCGCTACAGTTACAATTTTTCCATTTCAACTCGAATAAATTTGGTTTTCCATCTCCAAATATCGTATCTTTAAACTATCAAAAAAGCATTTCAATAACCTAAAACCGATACACAAAAATGAGCAAAAACAAAAACAAAAGCAGATTAGATACAGAAAATGCTCTTGCTAAATTGATGCAAGAGATAGATAGCCACGGATTTGAAAATATCGATCAAGTAAACGAGTTCATGAAAAAGATGCAAGGAAGAAGCTTGGACGATCTGCCCGAGTCAACAACTGACAAAGGTCGCTCTCAAGAATTAGTTATTCAAGCTCATGACGAAACTCCTGCCAAAGGGAAGAAATTGATTGAACAGGCTCTTGCGCTCGATCCAGATAATGCAGATGCTTATAACTATCTTGCCACTTTGGAGACAGACGTTGACAAGACATTGGCAATGTACAGGCAAGCCGTAGAGGCTGGTGAGCGTGCATTGGGTGAGAAGTTCATGAAAGAGAATAAAGGGCATTTCTGGGGCCTAATCGAAACTCGACCCTATATGAGAGCCAAAGCAGGTGTTGCTGACTGTTTGTATGCTAAAAATAGAATGAATGCAGCTGTTGAAGTGTATCGAGAAATGATAGAACTCAATCCCAATGATAATCAGGGTGTGAGGTTCTTATTGTCCACATTATTATTGGGCAAAAAAGATCTGTCAGATTACGAATCATTCACTAAACAATTTGATGGCGAAGATTGCGCATTATGGCATTACAACAATGCTTTGTATCACTTTAAAAAACTGGGCAAATCGGCTAAGAGTGACACAGAGTTGATGAAAGCCTATAAATTCAATCCCTATGTTATGGATTTTATGTTGGGCTTGAAAGAATTACCTGAAGAGATGCCCCAATTTATTGGAAGAGGTGATGAAAACGAGGCTGCTGCTTATATTTTTGAGGCTATTCACACATGGGGCAAAACAAATGGCGCACTGGATTGGATGCATGAGTTTTTGATAAAGAGAAAACGGATGAATTAATGAACATATCATGTAGATTCAGTTGTAACTATTCAGCCGAAATTTCTATGAGTTAAGTATCCATTTAAAGACATTCTCGTTTGAAGTCATGAGGTTTTTTTATTACATTTATTTCAACCATTCAACCATTTGAATATTAACAAAATAACTCTAATATATTCCTCTAATTCCTTTGTCATATCATTCTTTTTTTCGTATCTTTACACCTATGAATGAGCAAGTTGAGGACATAACAAAAACTCTTAAATATCTAGTAAATGAATTGAATTCGATGCGTCAAACCGTCGATTCGCAACATGATGAGATATGTCGACTAAACCGTAAAGTAGAAGCTCAATCTAAAGAAATAAGAACACTCAAAAAGGAAAATTCCTCGTTACGTAAACGTTTATCTAAGTATGAAGAGCCACCAAAAGATAGCAATAATAGCACTATTCCACCCAGTAAGGAGGGTTTGAAGACCGAAATAATCAGACGAACCAATTGGTCGTTTTGAGTAATATGGAAAGTATTAATGCTCTCCTAATAGAACAGGGTCTTTCACAAAAAGAACGCCTAATTCAATTAAATCAAACCGCTATAACGCAGATGAAGTCATTAGCTCAATGGGGTTCTACCCAAAGATTAAGATGAAAGATATTCAGATTTTATGATCATATATATAGTCGGTATAAGTTGCGTTGGCAAAACTACAGTAGGGAGGTTGTTGGCTAAAAAGATTAACTATTCTTTCTTTGACTTAGACGAGGAGATTGAGAATTATTACCAAAAGTCAATCGAACGTATTCAGGATGAATGCATAACAATGAACAAGTATAGAGAAAAGGCCAGTGTTGTACTAGATAAGCTATTTTCAGAAAATTTAGATTCCGTTATTGCAGGTACACCATCTGGTTTGAAATATTCATATCTTCGGGTTTACAAACAACACAAGGGCAAAGAAATACTTTCAATCTGCTTAAACGATTCGTTTGACAATATATTGGATAGGTTGACGTTTTATGACAAGGATTCAAATCCAATAACAGAAAGACTTGATGAATCAAAGAAAAAGAGATATTTAAAAGAAATTAGAGTGGACTATAATTATTTCAAAGATTCTTATGCTAGGGCAGATTTTCAGATTAATATTGAGAATGTGAAATTAGAAAAAAATCCAGATATGATTATCGAATTAATCGGCATGGGCATACTAATGCCATCTGCCAACACACAATAGATAGAAAAGTGTTGAGGTGATTAATTGGAACAACTTTATTCCATTTCAGTTACACTTTATGAGTTGAGAGATAATTTTTAGGAATCTACAATATGCTTTATAACCATGCTAAGGATGGGGGTATTAGATTGCAGCAATGGGGACCAAGAATATTTATTGGTAATCTGTGCAAGTTTCTCACCAGTAGCATTCTGCAGAATGCAGAGTCACCCGTAAAACTTTGTATCTATAAAAAGCGACCTCATAGAAAACTGCAACAGCTATGTCTATACCCAACTTTCTTATCAATTGAGTTTTTTGTTGCCATATAGGTTGCTTTTGTTAAGCAAAAAGTAGCTATGTCTGCCATAATTCACTTTATCAGTTGTAGATTAACCGTTCATGAGCTCAATACCAGGTATCCCTTTGTTTATTTGAGGTTCATGATATGAGAAGTCACATTCACCACATGAAATTTTGTTTTCATGAGATATATGTCTAATTTCACCGACCTAAATACAACTATCATCAGATGGAATGTCAAATTTACCTTCGTAGATTTACCGTTTATTGAGATAAAAATCACATTAACTACAGTGATTCGGTTTTACTGAGAAGCAAACAAGTCTATTGTCATTGATTCAATTTTCATGACATAAACCTTCAGTCGTACATTGAAGTACAGATTTTTGAAATTTTTCTAATTGCCACAGGTACATTATTTTTTTCTTAAATTCTAATTTCCAAGCAAATAAATTTGCTTTTATGCTTGCTAATGGTCTATCTTTAACCTCTCTGAAAAAGTATATCAATAACCCTGTAATCAATAAAACAATATGAGCAAAAATAAAAACAGTCGTATTTTAGAAGCAGAAAAGCTTATCGCAAAATTGGTGGAGAAAGTTAAGGACGGAGACTTCGAAAATGCCGAACAGGTAATAGATTTCGTTAGGAGTATGAAAGGGAAATGCTTGGATGATTTGTCCAAGTGAACCTCAGACAAAAGCTTCTACAAGACTTGGTTCTTGAAGCTTATCAGTATAGGATTGAATCTGAAATAGATGAGGTAAACGGGAGTTATAATAGTAAGTATATAAATAGAACAGTAATTATACAAAATAGATTTATAGAATGATATTATCAGAAGAGGATAAAAATGAAAGTTTACGAGTTGAACAGTTAATAAAGAAGTTTGAGCTGATGGATGAGGAATATGTCAATAAAGAATCAGATTTAATATTTAAAAAACAACCATTTCTTATTTCCTTATTATTGGGTTACCGCTACGATTTGAAAGACCATGAATTAGAAGAGATCATGAAAATTATCTTTCTTATTTGGGAATTCTTTAAAAGTCATAGCCAAATAGATAAAACGAAAATCTCTGAGTCTCAATTTGAGAGAATTCAACAAAGGAATATTTATATGCTTAAATATTTTGAAGGGGAACAGGGACAAAAAGCGAGCAAGGAATTTATTTCTACAGACCTGAAAAACTTGAGATCAAAATCTTTATTTGGAGGAATAAGTTTTCATTTTTTCGAGAAAACTTCCCTTTTAGAAATGGAAAATGAAGACAAAGGTATTATATTAGTTGGAATGAAAAGCTTAATTGAATGTTTTGAGGAAATAGTTTTTTAAAGTGTAGTTTATGCGATTAAGAGGAAAAGATTTGAGCAAATCATTAACCATAGGAGAAAATGAATTTTCATCGAAAAAAAATGCACTCGAATTTTATCGTTCAATACTTAACGCATACGATAAAAACGAAAAATTGAATTCGAGTGATTTTGACAATGTTTATGCACTTCTCGAAATTCATCCAAGAAAGAACGAGAAAATAGGTTGCGGGATTGATTATTTTCGTGTTGGACTTGCAAAATATAATACCAAGAGTTTCGAATTGGTGCGAACTGACAGAACTACGGAGTTTTTTTCATTTACAAAGCGGATAAATAAACCAATGAGTAGCTTCTCAAAATTTACTAAGGCTTGCAGAAAATCAATTCAAACTGACTTGCGGAATGTCAAACAAAAATATTTTGCTGATACGTCTCAAAACGGGAAGGCTAGATGTCAAGAAACAGGCGAGCTGTTGGCTTATGAGGAATTGAATACTGACCATCGTCAACCAAACACATTTTCAGTTATTGTTGACAGATTTATAGAAGTGAAAGGTTTGAATATAGATGAAGTCAAATATTTAAGAGTAAGCGGTGAGCCAAATGAATTAGCTGATAAAATTCTCGAAAGTGAATTTAGAGAGTATCATAAAGAGAAAGCCAATTTACGAATAGTGAAAAAACAACTTAATTTGAGCAGAGCACATCAAGGAAGAATTAATAGAACTACAAAAGACTTAACCGTTGATTAAGTAAGGTCCACATGCGGCAAAACAGATGGCGCATTAATGAAATAGTGTTTTTTTTATATTCGGTTTTAAATTATCTTTTATACAATACAAAGCTCTTGAAGTGTATTGCCTGAATCGCTTTTTTTTGAGACATTGGTTACGATGACTCCTATGTGGCTACAAGCCTTTTATATACTGGCAATTGGGGTGTTTCTTGCTCGCTGGAGCAATTATTGAATAGGTGTTTTTTTGTTTCGAATGTTTTAGTTTGTTGTGAAATATTGTTATCTTGCGTAATATCCCTCGCAAGATATCGATATCAAATTTATAAAAATATAGTTAGTCCTTGCATAAGAAATCAACATATAACCAAGCGATTCACAACCGTAAGTCAATTCGATTAAAAGGATACGATTATTCGAAGGTTGGTTTGTATTTTATCACCATTTGTCGTCAAGATAGAATTTGCCGATTTGGACATATTGACAACGGGACAATGATTTTAAATGAATTTGGAACCATCGCATTCAATGAATGGACAAAATTGACAAAACGATTTCCCAATATACAATTAGGCGCATTTCAAATAATGCCCAATCACATGCATGGTATTATTGAAATTGAACAATCGTCGGTGCATACAAATCGTTGGTGGCAAATGATTGTTTGAATATTTATAAATCGGAAAACAAAATCATGGGGAAATTTTGGCAACGCAATTATTATGAAAACATTATTCGGGGATGAAAAATCATACAGGCAAATTTCCAATTACATTTTTACAAATCCTGAAAAATGACAGGCTGATAAATTCTATAGACAGTGATAATAACGAAAATTTAGGGTAAACGAGTCTTTGTCCTTTTTATTTCAGATCTCAGATTTATTATTTCTCCCTCCAAATCACCTTCTTATACGGAATCAGCAACGTATTCCACGGAAGCTCAGAGAGCACCATCAGCACAAGAATCGCTGGTTGAAAATAGAGTGCTGCCAACACAATAGCCATTCCATTGTTTTTGTAAACAGCACCAATGGTTATGGCAATCTTCCCTTTTTTGCCTTCTTTCAAGCCCATGAGATGGCCAATGAAGTGAAGCACTATAAACACCACGTATAAGACGCAGGTGTCCCAAAGTATTCCTGTGAAATCATTCAGGATGACTTCGTGTTGCGATCCCATGGCAATATATACCATAAACGTGAGTACCAGTATATTGACAGAGGTGAGCACGTGTTCCTTCTTTGCAATGTATTCGCCTGCATATCGCTTCACGAGCTGCGATGCAATCACAGGAATAATAATAATCAATGAAAGGTCTTTGAGCAACCACCACGGACTGACGGAGAGTCCGTCAAACGGCATAATCCAAAACAGAAATGGCACTGTGAGCGGAGCCACTATCGAAGAGAGAATGGAGATACTGGTGGAGAGTGCTATGTTGCCTTTCGCAATGTCAGTGAGAGCTGGAGAGGCTACAGCAGGGGGCATAGCGAAAAGGAGGAGCACGCCAATAGCAAGTTTTGGATCGAATGATTGGATAATGAAGTAAAGCAAAAGGGGGATGACGATCATAAAGGAAGTGGTGAT
>CAYVLC010000110.1:0-8703 GCA_964452155.1 uncultured Dysgonomonadaceae bacterium | reverse complement strand
TATATTGGTGCAGTTCTGTTGTGATGATAGAGCAAAATGTTTGTTATTTGTTTGAATATCAACTATAAATATACAATTAATACGTCTATGTCACAACCTTTTTTTTATCCCGAACTCACGTTAATAGCTTATCAAGTACAACCTATTTGGCCACAAATATTTTTTTTTACAAGGACGCTGAGAATATAAATAGGTATAGCAGTTTTCTGTGAGAGTGGTAGCCTTTTAAGAAACATATAGCTTTACGGTTACTACGAAGTAAGGCTGTAAAGGAGCTTATTTTCGGAATTTGCTAATTTGTGAGCAACATTTCCAACGCGCTATTTTCAGCCTTGCGCATAGCTATTTCGTCTTCTTCTGTCAAATCATTTAAACCAGACAAGTGGAGAATGCCATGTATTATCACTCGGTGTAACTCTTCGGTAAAGTCAGTTTTATACATTTGTGAATTCGATTCGACCGTTTGTAAACTGATTAGTATATCTCCTGATATCGTTTTACCTTCAGAATAATCGAATGTGATGATGTCTGTATAGAAATCATGATTGAGATATTCTTGGTTTACTTCCAGTATTTTCTCGTCATCACAAAATAGGTAAGAGATATCTCCTGTCTCTTTGCTATATTTTTTTGCTACACTTTCTATCCAGTTCGTAAGTTTCTTTTCGTCTATTTGAGGATGTTCTACTCCCTCTGATTGAAAAATTATTTCCATGAAGTTCGGTTAAATTGTCTTTTTTAAGTCCATTTCGTAGCGCTATAGTTAAGCAAAGAACAGATAGCTTATAAATATGGCAGCTACAACGCCTGCCAAATCTGCCAAAAGCGCATAGGGAACTGTATAGCGTGAGTTTTTGATGTTGACAGCACCGTAGTAAACAGCAACAATATAGAAAGTAGTGTCGGTGGCACCTTGTAAAACCGACGATAATCGTCCAGCAAATGAGTCGGCTCCAAATTCTTTCATAGTGTCTATCATCATTCCTCTAGCTCCACTTCCACTTAGTGGTTTCATCAAGGCCGTTGGCATTCCGTCAACCCATTGTGTGTCGGCACCAAATACTCCTACCACAGCTTTCATGCCATCCATCAAAAAATCCATTGCTCCTGAAGCTCTAAAAACTCCAATGCCCACTAAGAGTGCAATCAAATAAGGTATAATTCTAACAGCTGTATGAAATCCTTCTTTTGCTCCATCAATAAAGGCGTCGAAAACATTTATTCTACTCCTCATTCCTTTTATCAAAAAAGCAACTATTATACAAAATAGAATAATGTTGGCTACAAGGCTAGAAACGATGTTCACTTGATCTTGTGGTAAGCTTTGAAAGACCATCACCGTTAAAGCAATAATTGCAGCAAGTCCACCAAAAAAACCTATTATGGCTTTATTGAATATATCGATTTTTTGTTTTATACACACTGCCAATGTTCCTACCAGTGTAGCAACAAAAGTAGCCATCATGATAGGGATAAAAATATCTGACGGGTTGGCAGCTCCCATTTGTGCCCTATACACCATCACTGTTATTGGAATGAGTGTAAGTCCAGATGCATTCAAGACTAAAAACATAATCATCGGATTGGATGCCTCGTCTTTATTGAGATTTATCTTTTGTAGCTCGTCCATTGCTTTTAGTCCAAAGGGAGTGGCGGCATTATCTAGCCCCAACATATTGGCAGAAATATTCATCAGGATAGAGGCTGAAGCTGGATGACCCTTGGGGATATCAGGAAAGAGTTTAGTAAATAGGGGTGCTGCAGCACGCGAGAAAACATTAATCATACCCCCACGTTCACCAATCTTCATGATGCCCAACCAGAGCGAAAGCACCCCTGTAAGGCCCAGCGAAATTTCGAATCCAAGTTTTGCAGTATCGAATGTAGAGTTCATTATTTCTGTGAATATACCTACATCACCCAAGAAAATGAGTTTTATAAGCGCCACCACAAAAGCGATAAGAAAAAAGCCAATCCAAATATAATTTAAAACCATATCTTAGGTAAACGATAGTTGTGAGTAACTATTACTCATTAATAGTGAAATATGATGTCAAAGTTACTGTTTTATTTGGTGGGATAAAAGAATTATTTCTATCTTTATCATCTACGTTAACATAATCGGTATGCATTGGAAGGACTTTCTATATTTTTCAGTAGCAGAAAAAATTGCTGTATTATTCTTGGTAGTAATTATTGTGCTCTCCTTTGGGCTCAATGTTATTTTATCGAGCCGAAGCAACGGTACTATCTCTATTCCTCAAAATGATTCTCTTATTGCCGCTTTTCTAAGTTTGCAAGAGAGTTTAGAGGATAAGGAGGTAGTGCCAAAGAGCTATGATTATATGTCTGAAAGGAAGTCTGAAAAGAGTGCCCCTCGTGAGAGGATTGCAAAAACAACTGAAGGTGCTCAGATAAAAACCTATTCAGAAAGACAACAATACACAAAACAAGAAAAATTTGCAGCTCCTAGTTCTATTAGTTTAAACGAAACAGATACTACAGAATGGAAGAAAGTGCCGGGTGTAGGTAGTGCATATTCTGCACGTATTGTAAAGTACCAAAAGATGCTTGGTGGTTATATCTCAATAAATCAGTTGAAAGAGGTGTATGGTGTTACAGAAGAGATGTTTGAAGACATTGCTCCTTTTATACGTGAGGAGATGATTGGTGCTGAATGCTGCATTAAACTAAACATCAACAAGCTAGATTTTAAAGAGATACTAGCTCATCCTTACATAGATTTTGAGCAAACGAAAGCAATCGTTAATTTACGCAGACGCACTGGCAATATAAAGTCAATCAAGGAATTGGCAATGTTGGATGAGTTCACACCTAAAGATATTGAACGAATTTCTCCCTATATAGATTTTTAAAGCACTCTTTTAAATAGGCTGTTAAAACAACAAATTTACATACTTTTTGTTTATCAATAGTAGTACACCATCTCACATCATTATTATACCAATTTTATTATGCGAAACATACTTTCAGCCCTTCACTCCTTATTGCTAGTGGTAATAATAGGAGTATTGTTTGCCTCGTGCAAAAATGAAAAATCGAAACAGATAGACCCCGAGTTTGCACAATACATTTCAGGATTTACTTATGGAGCAATTTCCCCTCAATCTTATATTCAAGTAGAGTTGGCGCAAGAGATGCCTGCCGTTGAGTTGAATGCTGAGGTGAAAGATAAATTGTTCTCTTTTTCTCCAAGCATTAAAGGGAAAACAGTTTGGATAAATGCCAGAACCATTCGCTTTATACCCGATGCCAATGAGTTGAAAATGGGCAAAGAATACACAGCAAAACTGCAACTAGAAAAACTATTGAAAGTAGATGATAAGTTTCGCACTTTCAATTTCTACTTTAAGGTCAGTGAGCAGAACTATAGTTTTGATCTCTTGCCTTACATGCCCATAAACTCCAACGATTTGATTTGGAATCGAGTTGAGGGCACTTTGAAACTGACAAATGTAGCACCAATAGAAGATATTCAACAGATGTTTTTGCTGAAAGGGGCAAACAAAGAGGCAACAGTGTATGTGGTTCCTCTAAATGAAACATCTTACCGCATTGTTGTGGATAGTGTAGAACGGACCATTGAAACGAAATCTTACACGCTGCATATTGATGGCAAACCAATTGATGTGAAGAAATCAGCTAGGTATTCTATTGATTTAACTTCAATTTCTGAGACTGAATTGGAAATTGTAGATGTGAGAATGTATGATGATGGCAGTAAAAACTTGCGTGTAACGTTTAGCAGTCCCTTGGCATTAGATCAAGACCTGAAAGGCCTTATAGTTGCATCGGGTGTTAATAACTTCACCTACAGAATTGACAAAAACGTACTTTTCATCTATCCAGATACATTTCCACAAGATGAATTAACTTTACAGTTGAACGAGGGAATTAAAAACAGCATTGGATTAGGACTGACTAAAGACTACACCTATCAATTGAAAGTAGATGACGAGAAACCACAAATAAAAGTAGAAAAGAGCGGAAACATACTTCCCAACTCAGAGCAACTCACATTGCCATTTAGCGCTGTAAATCTATGGGCAGTAGATGTGAAGATAATAAAGATATACCAAAACAATATACTCTACTATCTACAATCGGGTTCTTTATCAGACGATTCGTCAGGTGAGATTCGGCGTTTTGGACGATTGATAAAGAAGGCTCGTATCCGATTAGATTCTGATAAAACAAAAGATTTATCACGATGGAATCAGTTTGCCCTTGATTTAGCTCCGCTCATAGAGCAAGACCCCGGCGCTATATATATGGTGCAGCTAAGCATGCAACAAGATTACTCATTGTATAAATGTGCAGGAATAACTCCTACCATTCCACAAGGAAGCACTATGCGCAGTTTTTCAAACGAACTCATCACAGAAGAAGATGAGAGTGTATGGAATGAAACACAGCCTTATTATTACGAGGAGATAGATTGGACCGAGTATAACTGGACCGAAAAGGATGATCCATGCAAAGCTTCCTATTTTATGGATAGGAATAAAACAGTAGATTCGTTTGTACTAGCATCAAACATTGGTATGATTGCTAAAGCTGGAAATAATAACTCGCTCACAATTGCAGTGAACGATATACTCACAACCGACCCGTTGGCAGGAGCAAAAGTAACCCTCTACAACTATCAGATGCAAGAGATGGGCAGTGCCACTACCGATAAAAATGGCTTTGCCAATATCGACTATCCAAAAGGAAGACCTTTTGTTGTAACTGCAGAAAAAGGCGATGAAAAGGGCTATTTGGAACTAAAAGAGGAGCTGTCTCTCTCGTTGAGTAACTTTGAAGTGAGCGGCAAAGAGATTCAAAAAGGAATAAAAGGATATATCTATGGTGAACGAGGAGTGTGGCGGCCAGGCGATACTATTCATGTGTCGTTTATCTTAGAAGATAAAGAACAAAAACTCCCCAAGAGCCATCCTGTTGTTTTGGAGGTATATACACCGACACGTCAGTTCTTTCAACGTCAAGTAGAGACCAAGAGCGAAAACGGATTTTACACCTTCACCATTGTTACCGATCCATCAGCCCAAACAGGTGTATGGCAGTCATACATTAAGGTTGGTGGCACATCCTTCTACCAACCTCTGCGGATAGAGGCTATCAAACCCAACAGATTAAAAGTGCGTTTAGAAACCGACTCTCTATTTGATGCCAGCAAAGGCACATTCTCTGGCACACTCAATGCTCAATGGCTGCATGGCGCACCAGCTTCTAACCTAAAAGCTGAAGTGAGTCTGTCACTTTCAAAGACAGACCTCCCTTTCAAAAAATATGAAGGATACGAATTCAATAATCCTCTTTCACAATTCAGTACTCACAGTCATAAGCTGTTCGAAGGCAACCTCAATGCATCTGGCGTTGCAGGAATAAAGTCCAAAGTGCCCGTGGCAGAAAATGCACCAGGTATGTTGCGAGGTAATATCTTGTCGCGTGTTTATGAAACAGGTGGCGATATGAGTTTCTATACACAAACTATTTATTACTCTCCTTACGAAGTATATGCAGGAGTGAAAGCCCCAAAAGCAGCTCAGGGAAAGTTCCTTGAGACAGACAAATCTTTGGTTTTCGACGTTGTGTCACTTAATCCAAACGGGCAGAAAGTTTCACGAGCTAATATGTCTTATAAAGTCTATAAACTCAATTGGAATTGGTGGTGGAATAGTTCTGAAGAAGATTTAGGTTCTTATATCAATAATACTGCTGTGAGCGCAGTAGCAGAAGGTACATTGTCCACCTCAAACGGAGAGGGAAAAGTGAACTTCCAGGTAGATTATCCAGATTGGGGGCGTTATCTCATTTTGGTGAAAGACACAGAAAGTGGTCATACCACCGGAACAATGTTCTATGTAGATTGGCCTGCCTCAAGAGGGCGTGCAGACCGACGCGATCCGAGCGGACTGACCATGTTGGCTTTCACAACAGACAAACCTACTTATCAAGTAGGAGACAAAGCAACTATTACCATTCCAAGTAGTTCGCAGGGTAGGGTGTTGGTAAGCATCGAGAATGGCACAAAAGTTATGCAACGCGAATGGGTGAAGACTTCTGATAATGACGATACTAAGTATAGCTTTACCATAACAGCAGAGATGAATCCCAATGTATATATATTCGCTACTCTATTGCAACCCCATGCTCAAACAGCCAACGATTTGCCCATTCGAATGTATGGAGTGCAAAGCGTTGATGTAGAGAACAAAGATAGTCGTCTTGCTCCTGTGATAACGATGCCCAATGAATTGCAACCAGAAAAAGAATTCACCATTTCAATAGCTGAGAAATCTAAGAAACCAATGACCTATACATTGGCGATTGTTGATGAGGGATTGTTGGACTTGACAGGATTTAAAACTCCTAATGCCTGGAGTCATTTCTATGCCAAAGAGGCACTGGGTGTACGTACTTGGGATTTGTATGACCGTGTATTGGGCGCAAACTCAGGAATGTTTGGTGCACTGCTGAGTACTGGTGGTGATGAGACACTCAAAGCTTCGAGTGATAAAGTAAATCGTTTTAAACCAATTGTACGATTCATAGGGCCTTTCACAGTGAAGGCTGGAGAGACTAAAACACACAAGCTGACGCTACCTCCTTATGTTGGTTCGGTGCGTGTAATGGTTATTGCAGGTGCCAATGGTGCTTATGGAAGCGCAGAAAAGACTGTAGCTGTAAACAATCCTCTGATGACACTCTCGACCCTGCCACGCGTAATGGGTCCCAACGAAGAGGTTTGGTTGCCAGTGAATGTGTTTGCAATGGACAACTCTGTGCGCAATGTACAGGTATCTATTGAAACAGATGGATTGCTAAAACCTGAAAATGGAGCTTCTCAATCAATTCAGTTTGATAAAATAGGCGATCAAATAGTTTACTTCAAACTGAAGGCAGGTACTAAAACAGGTGCTGAGCAAGTACGCATTAAAGCTACTGGAGGAGGGCAAACTGCAACTGAGACAATAGATATAGGTATTCGCAACCCCAATCCTCCAATGGTAATGAGCGATGCTCAAATGATAGATGCCAATAGTTCTGGTCAACTCTCAATTGCTATGGATGAGGTGGGAGCCAACGACTGGGCTAAATTGGAACTCTCTCGCTTACCCAATATCAATTTCAATAAGAACATCGATTTCTTGCTCTCATATCCGCATGGATGTACAGAACAAATTGTTTCTCAAGCCTTCCCATTGCTCTATGTTGATGATTTGACACAGGTGGAAGAGGAGCAAAAGAGACGAATGAAAGATAAGGTAGATCAAGTAATAAAAACATTGGCTACGCGTCAGCTTTCCGACGGAGGGTTTATGTATTGGGCTGGCAATCAATATGCATCGGAGTGGGTATCTACTTATGCTGGTCATTTCCTCACAGAAGCCAAGAACAAAGGATTTGATGTGTCAGACAATATGTTGTCGCGGTGGGTGCAGTTTCAAACAAAACAGGCTAACAACTGGAGTCGCACTGTGTCCTATCAAAACTATTACAGCATTTCGATGACAGAACTGCAACAAGCCTATCGCCTGTATGCTTTGGCAGTGAATGGTGCGCCTCAATTGGGCGCTATGAACAGGATGCGTGAATTGATAGATTTATCACTACAATCGAAATGGCGATTGGCTGCTGCATATGCTATAACAGGCAGGAAAGATGTGGCAAACGAACTTGTCTTCAATATTGATGACAGGGTCGGTGAGTATAATTTTAATAACGATACTTATGGAAGTTACGCCCGTGATGAGGCAATGATTATGGAGACATATCTCTTGCTCGGCAAGATCGACAAAGCACTTGAGTTGGCTCAAAGTGTAGCCAAAGAACTCTCATCAGATTATGTCTCTACTCAAACTGCTGCTTATGGACTTATAGCAATGAGTCAATTGGCAGAGAAAATGGGCAAAACAAACATCGAGGTTGACTGGTCGCTCAATGGAAAAGCAATGAGTGCCATTTCTTCTCCACAACCATTGTATCAAATAGAGGTTGCACCTAACAAGAAGATTAAAATAAGTATTAAGAACAAAGGAACAGGCATGATATATGCACAACTGGTGGGTCGCACTCAGCCAATAGGCGATGTAGTAACAATTGAAACCAATGATGCATCGTTCAATTTATCTGTTAACTACGTAGCACTGAATGGAAACCCAATCTCCGTTTCTTCATTGAAGCAAGGAGAAGAGTTCACAGCTGTAGTTACTGTTAATAATGGTCCCTCACAAGCATTCACCGATTTGGCTTTGGTGCAAGTATTCCCTTCAGGTTGGGAAATCTATAACGAGCGAATTCTTGATGCAAGCGCACACAATGAAACAGGAAAGTACAATTATCGCGATATTCGTGATGACAGAGTGCTCACTTATTTCAATTTGAGTGCAGGTCAAACCAAAACATTTAAAGTAAGACTACAAGCTGCTTATAGAGGTAGTTACTATCTACCAGCTGTTTCATTGCAAGCGATGTATAAACCAAGTGATCAAGCAAGAACGAAGGGGCAATGGGTTACAGTTAATGAAAGCGCAAGGTAATTTAATGGCTGACTGTAGAGACGCAATGCATTGCGTCTCTACTATTAATTTCAATTTTGAATAAAAACACCAACCATATCAACAAGCTCAAACAACTCAGCACAACAAAGAAGATAGTTCTCATCACACTACTTGC
>CAYVLC010000109.1:0-8739 GCA_964452155.1 uncultured Dysgonomonadaceae bacterium | reverse complement strand
CAATTATTAAAAACAAATGAAAGAATGAAACGACGAAGATCATTAAATTTAATGAAGAGTATCTTGTTCACAATGTTATTGTGTACATTTTCTCTATCTGCTTTTGCTCAGAACATTACCGTAAAAGGTACTATTACTGATGCAAATGATGTCTCTCTTATTGGAGTTACAGTTCAAGTGCAAGGAACAACTGCCGGAACTGTAACCGATTTTGACGGGAACTACGTATTAAACAATGTACCTGCAGATGGTGTATTAGAAGTATCTTACGTAGGTATGCAAAGCCAAACAGTAAATGTGAATGGCCAAACAACTATCAACGTTGTTTTGCGCGAAGACTCAGAATTACTGGACGAGCTTGTGGTAGTGGGTTATGGAACAATGAGAAAATCAGATGTTACCGGCTCTATTACTGTTACTAAAGGTGAGGATATGATTAAAGCGCAATCTTTTAATGCATTAGACAATTTAAGAGGTAAAGCGGCTGGTGTAAACATTTTCTCAAACTCAGGACAGCCAGGTGGACCAACGCGTGTTATGATACGTGGTATTGGTACTATCAACTCTTCTTCAAATCCGCTATATGTTGTAGATGGAGTTGTGATGGAAGATTTTCAATTCTTAAATCCTAATGATATAGAAAGAATTGAAGTGTTGAAAGATGCTTCATCGGCTGCTATTTATGGAGCTCGTGGTGCAAATGGTGTAATTTTAGTGACAACTAAGAGAGGACTAGCTGGTGGAGAAGAAGGTGTGCAAATTAGCTACCAAGGTTCACTTAGTGTGAGCAATCCAGCAAATAGCATGAAAACATTGAGCGGACAACAATGGACAGATGCATTCATGCAAGGATTGGAGAACGAAAATAAATGGATGAACTTAAAACCTGTTGACAATGAGATTGCAGCTGGCAAAATGACTTCAGCCGGAAAATGGGTGCTCGATCGCAAACTATGGTTCAACGACCCTAACTTCTTTGATGCGCAAGGAAACCCTATGTACGATACAGACTGGCAGAAAGAGTCAACACGTACTGCAGTTTCTCACAATCATCAAGTGAATATTCAGCAAAGTGGTAAAAAATCATCAGTTGGAGCGTTTTTAAATTATACAGACCAACAAGGTGTTGTTTTGAATACATATATGAAGCGTTTGAATGCAAAATTGGCTTATGATGCTACTCCTGTTGAATGGTTAACTACATCTGTAAACTTATTGGTAAACCATACATGGCAACAATATACACCTGAAGAAGGTGGTGGCCAGGATGCTAGGCGTACAATGATTGAAATGATGCCTTGGATGCCAGTAATGATGGACGGAAAATATACAACTTCTCAAAGTTCAACCCTTTCAGGTGACTTAGGATTTGAAGGAATGTCGAATCCAGTAATGATTCTTGAAAAACAAAAACGTACCAATAATCGTACGCAAGTTTTCGGAAACGCAGCTGCTACTATACATTTGACAGACAACTTGGATTTGAAAACCCAATTTGGTATCGACAAACACTTAAGAACGTATAGAGAATATTCAACAATCGATTTAGTAAATATCTCTATGCCTCATGGAAGAGCCGAGATAAACCATAGCGATGTGACCTATTGGCAAGAAGAAACATATCTTACCCACAACTTAAACACTGGAAAACATAGATTGACTTCTATGGCTGGTTTGTCGTGGCAAGAACGTGTTTATAACTACGATAGATCTAGAACAGAAGGCTTCTCTGATGACTTCTTTGAGTGGAACAATATAGGTGTTGGTAAAAACCCTAGCCCCCCAAGTTCAGATTGGAATAGATGGGCCATGAATTCATATTTCCTTAGAGAATCTTATAGCTATGCCGATAAATACATGGCTACTTTGACAGCTCGTGTAGATGGATCTTCTAAATTTGGAGCAAACAATAAGTATGCATTTTTCCCATCTTTAGGTCTTGGTTGGAACATTTCTAGTGAAGATTTCATGAAAGATATTACTTTCATCAACAACCTAAAACTTCACACCAGTTATGGTATGACAGGTAACTCAGAGATTGGAACCTACTCATCTCTTGCACGTGTAAACTCAGGAACTTTGTTGCAAAATGACAATTATGCCAGCTATGCATATATTAGTTCATTGGCCAATCCTAATTTGAAATGGGAAAAGACTGGTCAGTTTGATGTGGGTATCAATTTAAACACCCTCGATTATAGATTGAATTTCGATATCTCGTACTACAATAAAATTACATCCGATCTATTGTTAGAACGTCCAGTTCCTCATAGTACTGGTTTTAACTCTGTAATGGACAACATAGGTTCTGTAAGAAACTATGGTTTGGATATTATGGTTAATTCTATCAATGTTGAAACCAAAGATTTCCAGTGGAAAACTACATTGAATGCTAACTTCAATAAAAACAGTATTAGAGCGTTAGGTGAAAATGATGAAGATATTGAGCCAGGTCCATGGTGGGTATCAGGTAGTCAAACTATCTTACGTGTAGGCGAATCATTAGGTTCTTTCTACGGATATGAGCGACTAGGAGTATGGACAGAAGATGAAGCTGCTGAAGCAAAAGCTGACGGATCTGCTGTTGGTAGAGCAAAACGCTCAAAAGACAAGAAGATTCTTGGTAAAGGAATTCCAGATTGGACAGGTAGTTTCATCAACGAGTTCAGATATAAAAACATAGATTTGACTGTTGACTTACAATTTGTATATGGTGTTGATGTAATGCAACAATACTTCCATTCTACATCCGATAGATTTGGTATTACTAGTGGATTAGAAAATATCCTAACTGATGCTTATGATGGTACAAATCCAAATACAATGCAACAAGCTGTATATTTATCTAACTCAGGACATGCCGGACAGAGTTCAGAATTAGATTCACACTGGGTTTCAAATGGTTCATATTTAAGGGCCAACTTAATCCAATTGGGTTACAACCTAACCAAGCAACAAGTAAAACCTTTAGGAATTAGTTCTCTAAGAGTATATGCGGGTATTAGCAATGCATTTGTTATTAGCTCAAAAGATTTCTTAGGTTTAGATCCAGAAGGAACTTCTCAAGGTGGCAATCAGTGGGGACAGAACATGTTCTTCTTCCAGTATCCAAAGCCAAGAACAGTTACTGTTGGTGTTAATTTAGTTTTTTAAAATTATAAAGAAAAAGAAATAGTTATTATGAAGAATAAATTATTAATAATCATTTTAAGTCTTGTGGTAGGAATGATCACAAGCTGTTCCGACTTCCTAGATGAGGATCCAAGGAGTTCGCTAACAAACGCAGGATTTTATAAAACTGGAGCACAAGCCGAGGCAAGCGTGAATATTCTTTACAGATCAGGATTTCCTAGCATGTACAATGCATCGGGCGCTTATGGCGGTTCGAAAATGATGTACGGAGGCTATGTTTCTGGTTATTTTGATAATGAATATGCAGGACAAGAAGTTGTTGTGCAGTATAGCAAAGACTTGAGTAGAAATTCAGTAAACATTGCCAACCAAATGGATGATGTTTGGGATGCATGCTACCAAGCAATTAATAGAGCAAATAGCGCTATTAAATACATTCCAACTATAGATATGGATCAAACACATGCTGCAAAGCTCATTGCCGAAGCTAAATTCTTTAGAGCAGTCAATCTATTTCATTTGGTGAAAATGTTTGGAGATATTCCATTGACACTCGAGCCTTATGAATCGTTAGAGGGTCTTTATTTGCCACGTACAGCTACATCAGAAGTGTATAAGCAAATTGTAGCCGATCTAAAAGATGCAGTAGCCGGACTACCTAATCTTGCTTTTTATAGCAATGGCAACCGTGTTACTCAAAATGTTGCAAATACTGCATTAGCAGACGTGTATTTACAGATGAGCGGTTACCCAGTTCAAGAAAACCACTATGCCGACGCTGCAGCTGCAGCCAAAGCTGTTATTGCTTCGGGCAAGCATGCCTTGACAGAGAACGTAAACACGACAGATAAGTCTGCTTACAATATTCTTAGACAGAACGACGGTTTAGCTGAGTCTATCTATGCTTATGAGTTCAATACCGCTGTTTCAAATAGCGGCTGGTGGCCAACTTATTCATTCCCGAATAAAGCTGCAGGCTGGGGTCTATTTAAGTATGCAATTACTGTTAATGTTTACAGAGCATCAAATGGTTTTTTCAATACCTATAACCCAGCAGAAGATATAAGGGGTCAAGAACAACAATTCTTCTTTACGAAGTATTTAAGACCCGATACGCAGGAAGTAGAGGAGTTGGGAGAATATGGCCCTTGGTATTATTTCGATGAAGAAGCAATGCTTGAATCAGGTAGAGGTACAAAAGATTTCAACATCTATCGTTACGCACAAGTTCTTTTAGTAGCTTCGGAAGCTATTGCTCAAAGCAGTGGTGTAACCTCGGAGGCTGCAGGTTATTTAGCACAAATTAAAGCGCGTGCTTCATTAACTGGAAAAACAGCTGCTGAGTATGAAACCGAGTTAATGGCACTAAGCAAAGATGATTTCATTAAAGAGGTTTGGGCAGAGAAGATCAGAGAGCTTTCGCTTGAATTTAAACTATGGGACGATATTTTAAGAACGCGTCAATATCCACAGTTTAGTGCAGGTGATAAAGGCTCAGTTTCTTTTGTAAATGTGATAGGAGCTTCAAACAATTGGGGTAAATCATTCACAGAAAAAGATTTATTATGGCCACTTTCGGCTAATGAGTTACAACGCAACCCTGAGTTGACTCAGAATCCAGGTTACGGAGCAAACTAAACGCTTGCTTTATGCTAATAGAAAATGTCCCGAATTTATTTCGGGACATTTTTTTTATGTAATTATCTGGCGATAATACAACAACCAATAGTTTTTATTATCTTCGGCTTTTATTTCTCTGTTGCACATCCGAAGCGACCAAAAAAACAATCAAATGAAAAAGATACCACATCAGATCTATTATATCCTTTTCTTATCTATTCTATTTGCTGCATGTACAGGTAAGAACCATAAGAATGCCAACCCGAGCGATCACCTAAACATAGGTGTAATGTCTTCTATGGACTATCTGCCTTTGGCTGTGGCCCACGAAAAAGGTTTCTTTGAGCAAGAGGATGTAAGTGTTACTATCCACAAGTTTTACTCGGCCAACGAGCGCGATGCCGCTTTTCAGAGCGGCAATTTAGATGGAACAATCTTGGACTATACAGGTGCCGCCATTCAGCGTGCGGGTGGGATAAACCTCAATGTTACTTCGCAATGCGATGGTTCTTTTGTTCTCATAGCGGCTCAGGAGTCGGGGGTAGGTAGTATTCAGGACTTAAGGGGCAAGAGCGTGGCTGTATCGCGCAATACTGTTATTGATTTCTGTACCGATTTGGTGTTGCAAGCCGCCAACATACCGTTAAACGAGGTAGATAAAGTAGAAATCAATAAAATACCACTCCGCCTGGAGATGTTGAGGAATGGAAAAATAGATGCAACCATGCTGCCCGATCCTTTTGCTACTATTGCGCTAGAGGGGGGCAACAAGCGTGTTATTGATATCGACGAAATGGACTTGCGTGTCACAGGAATTGCATTTCACGATGAGGTCATTGCTCAGAAAGAGACCGCCATAAAGAGTTTTTATCGTGCCTACAATCTTGCGGTAGCATACATTAATTCGCAACCAGCTGCTACCTTCAGTGCATTGCTGATAGCAGAAGTGGGTGTTCCTGCAGAGTTTGTTGCCAACATCCAATTGCCCAACTACACCCAGGCTCAGCTGCCCCAAGAAAAGGATTTAGATAGGGTGCAGCAGTGGCTCAAAGCCAAAAATCTTGTTCCAGACAACTTCGATATCGATACATTAATTGCAGTGGGTCTTATTCCCTAATTGCTATACTATATGAGTTCCGGCAAACTATCTCTTCACAATGTGTCTGTTAGCCTTGGTAAAACATCGGTGCTAAAGGATATCTCTTTCTCCATAGAAAAAGGGCATACGCTTACTGTGGTGGGCCCTTCGGGCTGCGGCAAATCTACATTGCTGAATGTGTTGAGCGGAATCATCAAAAACTATGAGGGTGAAATATTGATGGGCTCGAAGCTGTTGCGCCAAGCAGGCCTCACCTTTGGCTATGTGCCACAAAACTTGGGTTTGCTAGCCTGGAAGAGCGTGAGAGATAATATTTTGCTCCCCTTCAAGATAAACAAAGAGAGTAACATAGACCACGATGAGGTGCACGATGTGTTGAGTAAACTAGCCTTGACCGATTTGCTAGAAAGATATCCCTCGCAATTGAGCGGAGGCCAACGGCAGCGTGTTGCGCTGGCACGTGTCTTTATAGCACATCCCGATATTTTGCTCATGGACGAACCTTTCTCTGCGCTAGACACCCTTACTGCCGATACATCGCGCGAATTGTTTCTCGATTTGTGGCGAAAGTACCGCCCCACTACTATTTTCACTACCCACAATTTGTCGGAAGCTGTTAAGCTGGGCAATCATATCTTGTTGTTAGACAAACAACCTGCCACAGTCTTGCGTTTTGTAAAGAATCCACTCTTCGAAAGCCAAGAGCAAGAGAGCGAGGCTACCTTTGCAGCGTTCAAGAAACAGCTCATGGGTTGGATTCGGGCAGGAGTAAGTACAAATAATGGCGATAAAAATCAGCTTATGTGATGAAAAAAGTATTCTTGCCCAAATCGTTTCGTCTCCTGTTTGGCGGTATCCTATCGTTCAATGTAATTTGGTGGTTGGTGGCAGTTGTTTTTAGCAACAAAGCCTTGCCCAATCCTATTGATGTGTATGGCACACTTCCCAAAACATTGTCGCAGGGTATGTTTGACCACTCCGTGGCTAGTTTGCGCCGTATATTTATAGGTGTCTTCATTGCCCTAGTATTGGGTATGGCTGGAGGAATATTGACAGGGCTTAGCAAACAAGCCAATAGGCTGCTCAATCCATTGCTCTACTTGTCCTACCCAGTCCCCAAGTTAGCCTTGCTGCCTGTAGCCATGATTATATTTGGTATTGGCGAAACCACAAAGATAGTTATGATTGTTTTGATTATAGTGTTTCAACTTATCATCTCCATCCGCGATGCCATCCGCAATATCAACAAAGAAAACTACTATGTGCTCTCTACCCTTGGCGCATCTAGGTGGCAACAAATAAGGCATGTTGTATTGCCAGCCATACTTCCCGAAACGCTTTCGGCCCTTCGTGTTACGGTGGGTATTGCCACCTCGGTGTTATTTGTTACCGAGACATTTGGCACCGACCAGGGTCTTGGCTTCTTCATTGTAGATGCGTGGATGCGCATAGACTACCTCACCATGTATGCTGGCATTGTAATGCTCTCCATCATTGGTTCGTTGCTCTTTATGCTGCTAGATATAACCGATGCGGTGTTTTGCAAATGGAGCAAATTGAGGAGTGAAATAGGGAGTTGAGGGTTGAGGAATATGCAATAAAACGGTAAACAGTGAACCGTTGGGCTTTGCGACCACCAAGTGGTCGTATCCTTATATCTTAATCGCAGGGCTATAAGCATGCTACCTCTAGAGATTGTGCTGTGTGTCGATTTTCAAGGTCGTCCTCTGGATTAGATGAGAGTTACTCGAAAGGAAAACATAATCCCGCCTTCCGGCTGAGAGTTTCCTGAGAGGAAATTGCAATCCCGACCTCCGGCTGAGAGTTTCCTGAGAGGAAATTGTAATCCCGACCTCTGGATATGTTGGAAAAAAGGCGAAAATGAGAAAGTTTTGGTCTTTTAGGTTCGTTTGTAGTGGAAAACAATGAAAATTGTCTCAGATAGAGCAAATACGCATGGTTTTTCCCAAAGTCTTCAGCCACCTTTGCATTTTCATACCAGTAGTTTGTTCTTTTCGCATTTCACATTTCGCACTTCACACCATACCTCTACCTCTATGCCATTTCTATGTTTTTGCTTTGCTGTATCGCATGGCACATCTTTTTGCTCTTTAATTGCAATTGTTGCATCAATTTTTTCTACAAAAACAGATAAATTGATAGCTCGCGTAGTCCTACATTTGTCGTTTCGAAGTTTGTTTCTCAAAACTGTAGGCCTACAGTTTGCATTTCGAAGTTTGTTTCTTGAAATGTAGAGGTACATTTGGCGTTTCGAAGTTTGTTTCTCGAAATGTAGAGGTACATTTTGCGTTTCCAATGTTGTTTTTGAAAACTGTAGGCCTACATTTGTCGTTTCGAACTTTGTTTCTTGAAATGTAGGCCTACATTTGTCGTTTCGAAGTTTGTTTCTCGAAATGTAGAGGTACATTTGGCGTTTCGAAGTTCGTTTCTCGAAATGTAGAGGTACGCGAAGTCACAATAAGTTGGTTCTCATTGTTAATTATCTATGTCTGCTGTAGAGACGCCGATTTATAGCGTCTCTTACATAAATAACAAGCGTAGAGAAAATTCATGAATTTTCTCTACCAACTGTCCTACAAATAGATGCTGCAATAATGGAACTCTGCATACCTCATATTGCATTCACATCATTGTCAACTGTCCATTATTCACGCACCATTTTCAATTTTCAATTATTTTTATCCTTGTCATTCCGATACGCAAGTGAGGAATCTGCCTGAATAATTGACAATTGACAATTGACAGTTGACAATGAAATGCGTTGATGGCCTACGGCCAAATACTTTTACCACAGAGAGCACAGAGAACACAGAGAATTAAGAATTAAGAATTAAGAACCAAACTTTATAAACACCTGTCATTCCGAT
>CAYVLC010000108.1:0-8877 GCA_964452155.1 uncultured Dysgonomonadaceae bacterium | reverse complement strand
GTCTATATCACAACCTTTTTGAAGCTTTTTTTATCCCGAACTCACGTTAGTAATAATTTTCAGCAATTATTTTTAAATTTCTTTTCCCCAATAAAGCTTTTAATCAAATTAATAGTTTTACTCGTGAATTTTCAAAAGATGATAGCCGGGCTGATTTTGTAATAGATAATGGAGGTGAAACATTTGTTGTTGAGTGTAAAATAAATGATAGGAATCATCATTTCGAACAATATATAAATGCAAATAAAATTACAAATAATCAATTGGGATATATTGTAAATTACACAATGATTAGAGAAGGCTACGATATTAAGAGAGTTTTTACGATTATATTGAAAGTAATTTGTATAAACATGGTTATGATGAAAGAAAACTTTTTGAAGGATATTTAGATTATGTGAAAAATGTTTGTGGGATCATTAAAATAAAAGGCAAAATGGAATTGAAAGATATTAACTCACTATGTAAATTTAATGTTATTCTTAAATCATTGATAAATAGGGACATGAGGGGGGGTATGTCCTTTCATATTTTAATACTGACTTTAAAGAATCTTATTATGGATATAAGTTGAAAGTTGAATCACAAAATAAAGAGGATATATGGCTGAGTGCTGGATTGTGGTTTTGTTTTGACAATCCAGTTATTACAGTTGGAGTTTGGAAGCGAGACGGTTGGGGAAAACCATTTTGTGATGAAATTGAAAGTGGTAAAAAGCATGAAGTAAGATATGCAAATAAACAATATTGAGAAGACTCTACATATTTTTTTGAAGGAAGTGATGTTTTTTACGATGAATTTAAAAATGCTTCAAATATAAATGAACAGAAACAGGTACTTTGCAATTTCGTGGATGAAGTTGTAAACTTCTATGTATCTTCTTAATAAGTGAGTTAGTTAGAGTAGATGATGTTGTGATAAATTATTTATACGCGTTGGCGAATCTCTATATACAGGGCTTTTGAATATTAAGTTAGAGGCATAAATATTATCCAGCAAGTGAGGAGCTATTTCCCTTCAATTATCTCCCAAAAACTATCCGGCAAAAATACATTCTCTACATTCACCGCATCTGCAAAAAGCGGTGCCATCTCTTCCTCAGTAAAGCCTGCTATGCCGCACCCAATTCTTGTGACCAAAAAGACGAGGTTGGGGTTTTGCTTTGCAAATTCAATAAACTCGTCTATATAAGGTCTTATCTCTGCTACACCTCCATGCATGGTCGGAATACCATAAGATTGTCCTTGCAAACCCACACCTTGCCCCCAAATAGCACCAAACTTCTGGGCTGCTATTGCAGCAGCTCCGCCACCGTGGCTGCCTTGTAGGTTGCTACCGAAAACAAATATTTCGTTATCCTTCAGTTCTGTTATTCTATTGGGTGCAATACGTTGTTTCATGCTCTATAGTTGGGTTTTAAATGAATAGTTGTCTTAGACAATTAATAAAGTAAAAAATATTGGGTAATTTGTAGATATACTTCTGGAATGCACACCAAAAGCAAACAACTTTTTTCTTATTATTGCAAATATAACTTTATTTTCTCAGAGTAACTTCAAACTAGGTGTTTTTTAGTTGCAAGATGACGCTTGCGCAGTTCTTAGACACTAGCAGACCGCTCACTCCAGTAAAGTGTTTGTTAATTTCCGAAAATATTATAATCGTTATTCACTATACGTGCTATATTAATTTAAAAATGGTGTTACATACGCTTTATAGATGGCTTCTTGGGTGCATTTTGATATCTTTGTTACTTTTAAATTTCGAACAATATAACTAGTAGTAGCAAAGAAGGTATTTTATAATGGAGAAAAACCCAGTTTCGAGGAGAAAGTTCCTAAAATTAAGTGCGTTAGGGTTGGGTGGCTTAATCGTAACCGAACGTACATACGATTTTTTCAGTGAAAGCAAAGCTCAAGGAAAAATAATAATAGTGGGTGGAGGTGCTGCAGGTATTACCATGGCAGCCTATCTTGTAGATAAGTTGAGAGACCCAGACATAACAATTATTGAACCCAACGAAATACACCACTACCAGCCTGGTTATACCATGATTGCAGGCGGAGTGTTTACACCCGATGAAATTCTGAAGCCAAACAAGGATTTAATGCCGCGTGGTATAACTTGGTTGAAAGACAAAGTAATGGAACTAAACCCCGATAACAATAGCCTTGAAACGCAAAGTTCAGGGAAGATTAGATACGACTATTTGGTGCTTGTTCCGGGTTGTCAGTTGAATTACAATCTTGTAGAGGGAATTGATGCTAATAGCTTGGGAGAAGGAAATGTGCATAGTATTTATACTTTCGATGGGGCTAAAAGGTGTTACGAAGCACTTAAAAAGACACCCAATTTAAAAAATGGTAATTTTGTTTTTACCGATACTTATACCAAGTTGAAATGTGGCGGAGCACCCAAGAAGATATGTTTGATGGCCGAAAATTATCTACGCGACCATCAAGCAAGGGAAGGAAAAACTTTCAATTATTATGCAAATGGTACTAATTTGCAGACCCCAAAACTTCATGGCGATAGATTGGTAGAAATTTATGATGAGCGCAATGTTGAGATACATTATAAGCACCGCTTAGTATCTGTTGATACAGCCCATCAAAGAGCTGTTTTTGAACTTCTGCCCGAAGATACTCAAGCTGCTACTCCTGCCGATGCCAATTATGAGAAAGTAGAGGTAGGGTTCGATTTTCTTCACTTTGTGCCTCCAATGAGTGCACCAGATTTTGTAAAAAACTCTCCGCTTACAATTACCGAAGGCTCACTAAGGTATGACGGCTGGGTAGATACAAATGAGTTTACACTCATTCACAATAGATATCCAAATATAATTTCTTTTGGAGATGTGGCAGGATTGCCTACCAGTAAAACTGGAGCAGCCATCAGAATACAAGCACCTGTTGCAGCTGCCAACCTAGTGTCGCTAATGGAAGGAAAAGAACCAACAAAAGCCTACAATGGATATTCGGCTTGTCCTATTGTTACAGAGTATGGCAAAGTTTTGATGGTAGAATTTGTATATGGAGAAAAGGTGAAGCCGTATAATTACGCAAAAGAAGTTAAGCCAACAATTCCTTTCATTGATCCTGGAATAGAACGTGGAATGTGGTGGATTCTTAAAAAACACGGTTTAAAACCGATGTACTATCAAGGAATGTTGAGGGGATTGATGTAGAAAACACATCGGTATAAAAAAGGAAAACTGTTGAGCGGGTGGGGTGTAGCCTCGTCCGCTCAATTGTTTTATCTAAAAAAAATTAGTGCCTATTGCATCAGTTTCTATCAATCCTTTAGAGCTCTAAATAGTACACCCGGCGAGAATCGAACTCGCATCGTCGGAACCGGAATCCGATATTCTATCCATTGAACTACGGGTGCATTTTTAATTATGTATATGTGCAGCTATTATCAAATGCAAATTAGTAAACAAAGGTAGATTTATTCCACGATAAATCTATTGTTTCTTTTACCAAATAGGGCTTTATTTTCAAAGAATCTTGCGGAGACAGATGATTGACTATGTCAAACTTTACCTGCAAATTGTTGCCACCATCTTTAAACTCGAATTGAAGCGGAAAGATATCTATTTGCGATACTGCCCATTTAAACTCCGGGGTGTTCAACTCTTTTTCATCGAAGAAAATATGCGGAGGAATTGTTGGCAGCAAGCTGCTCTTTTCAATCTCTTCCCATTCGTTGGTAAAAAAACGGATATCGCTATCACAAACACTGCTGCAAACGGTCTTTATGAGCGCTATTATCTGCGTTTTGTTTACCAATGGCAATATCTTTATTTGCATAGTGCCCACATTAGATGTCATTAGCGATAGAAAAGTATCGGTGTAGTCCAATCGCTCTATTTCTCCCAATGCATAGGGTATCACCACCAACGACGAGTCCACAAGTAACATTGTTTTGTTTGCTTCGGAGAATGCGGGTAGCAACTCATTGGGCATAGTTTTGAATAACTCGTCCATTGTTTGTCCGTAGCTCAAAATCGTTGTGCAGCTTATAAGAAGTAGTAATATACTGTATCGTTTCATCTGTTTAGTTTAGTGTGTAAGTATGCCTATTTGTTTTGAGTCGATGGTTGGCTTGCCACCCTCTGTTCCTTCTACTACTTCTAGTTTGAAGTAACGAGCTGTTTGCATTTCATCAAAATGAATGAATTGTGCAACAGGATTGTTCTTAATATTGCCAAATTCACGGTTCTTGGTAGGTTCAGTCCAGTTCTTTCCGTCATTGCTGAGCATGAAACGGTATTTGTAGGCCATTTCACTATCTGTGTTGGGGTTGTATGTAAATCCTACCACTGCTATCCCTTCGCCTTGCATATCTACAGTAAGAGGGTTTGTCTCTATCACTTTGGCCCAGTCGCCTTCTATATGATTGAGCTCTGAAGTTTGGCCATCTTCAGTAAAAGGTGGTGCGAAATATGCTCCAATATCACTTATGTTGGCACCAAAACGAGTTTCAATGATAGTAACACGAATTTTCTTGGGGCTCACATCATCAAAACGTAGCAATCTTTTATATCCAATGGTAGTTCCTTCTGCTAGTTTAGTCCAGCTACCATCTATCAAGCCCTCCACTTTGAATACCTCTACTCGTTGTCCTTTCTTTATATCTTCTTGCAAAAGAACTGTATTTATTATTTCACCCTCTTTAATCTCATATTCTCTGTAATCGCCATTCTCGCCTCTCCAGTATGAGTGCGATTCACTCATCTTGTTGTCAGCAAATGTTTTCTTAATATACGCTCCAAACTCTTTCAATCTGGCTACATCTATTTCATGAATCAATCCGCGGGTATCAGGGGGCACATTAAGTAGTAGCACCGAATTCATTCCTACCGATTGGTAATAAATACTCACCATCTCTTCCAATGTCTTCACTTGTCCATCTTGCTCGGGGTGATAGAACCAACCTGGACGAATAGACACATCCACTTCAGAAGGATACCAATAGATTGAATTGGCTTTTTGTATCAACTTGCGACTACCCAAATCTTTTGCAGTATTCGATATTTCTAATCTTTTGTTTTCGTCGGCAGCATTTTCATGTATGTCTGCACGTAGCGGAGTCACACTCCACTCAGTTTCTCTGCCCAAGCCGCTTTCGTTGCCAACCCAGCGTACATCATCGCCCATAATTGCCTTCACGGCAAAAGGTTGCAAACTATCAATTACATGATAAAATGCTTTCCAGTCATACTCCTGTTTCTTGCCATTTGGCCCTTCGGCATTAGCGCCATCAAACCACACTTCGTGTATTTGGCCGTAGTTGCTCAATAGCTCGTTTAGTTGGTCAACAAACATTTGGTTGTATCTGGGTGAGTCTCCATAGCTTTTGGCATTTCTGTCCCAAGGCGATAAATATACTCCAAATTTCATATCGTGCTTGTCGCAAGCATTTTTGAGTTCTCTCACCACATCACCACCGCCATCTCTCCATGGAGAGGCAGCTACAGAGTGTTCAGTAGTTTTTGTGGGCCACAAGCAAAAGCCATCGTGGTGCTTTGCCGTTATAATTACCATCTTAAAACCACCTTCTTTAAGGGCTACTACCCATTGCTCGGCATTGAAGTCTGTTGGATTAAATAGTGCGGGGTCTTCTGATCCGTCGCCCCATTCGCGACCAGTAAAAGTGTTTATTCCGAAATGAATAAAGGCTGTCAATTCCAATTGTTGCCACTCGTATTGTTGTTGGGTGGGAACAAGGTAAGCGGCTAGTTTTAGTTTTTGCTCAGGGGTCAACTTTTCGTTGAACACAATTTCTTTTTCAATATAGCTTTTCTGTTGTGTGCAAGCACTACCAAGTAGTAGAAATAGCAAAGAGGCTAAGAAAATATAGTGTTTCATCTTTTACGTTTTTAATGGGTAATCTTTCGTTCTTAAGTAGTACCGAACAACAAAGTTAATTCGATTATTGTAAGATACAAAAAAAGTCGCATGGATAATGCGACTTACTATTCTTCCAAATTGGTCTTTCACTGAAAAACACTGTCTGGCTGTATTCCTTTCAGTAAAAAATTAGTCAAGAGTCTCAACTAGTGTAGCTGCTTCTTCTTCTGCTACAACTTGTGTTGTAGTGTCAACAGTAGCTACAGTTTCTTCCATCGCTACTTCAGCGTTTTCAACTGCTGCTTCTTCTGGTTGTTCAGTAGTAGATGTGTTTGTGCAAGCTGCAAAAGACATAGTTGTAGCAATGGCTACTAATAAAATTAATTTTCTCATTTTTGTCAATAAATTAAACGATATAAATGCTTGATTTTTTAAAAAGCGCACAAAGATAGTGCAAAAAAACATGTTATAAAACATGTTTTGAGTATTATTTCTAGCTATTTTCAAAAAAAGTTTAGATGTGTTTGTAATTAATTGATTTTGAAGCGATAAAGGTATCAGTTTTGCGAATATTATAGGTCGATAATTCTTTGTTACAACCAGAGATAGTTCAATTGTGTTGCCAATGTTGTTTATAGGCTGCATGCACACTTATTATACTCGCAATATCTAATACTTGTAAGATAGTATGTTTTGGTTAATGCTTATAGGCCACTTCTTCTTTTTTTTATAGCTCTATCTATATAAAGTTGCTCAATGGCATCTTTTATTTATTTTTTTTAAAACTAATTTGCAGAAGCTTGTATAATTAGAAATTAAATTACTACTTTTGTTTAAGGTATTTGAGCTTTTTGCTGTTATTTTTATATATTCATGGTTGCTAAAAGCAATGCTAAAGGGGTTTTAAGACTTATTTGCTGATTAAAAATTTTAAAAAATAGAATTTTTATACTTAACACAAACTGAAAAAAATAGGATAAATTTATTTATCCAGCACACTCATCTTCAAAAACACAAGAAATACTCTAAACTTACCACCCAAGAGGTGCGCGTGTTTTCTCACCAAAGGTTTATATCTTTATTGGAGAAAATACAGCTCAATTCTATGTTTTATTTAGAACAGTATAGTTCTTATACAACAAATCTCGCTAGCATTGATGATATAGCTCCTACCAGCCCTTGCATTTCTGATGAAGCCATGCAAATACAAAGTTTTCTCTCTTTCATAACCAAACCCCATAGCAGCTCTAGAGAAGAAGAGCTTTTAAACAAACATTTCAATCCTCTTAATAGATTTCGTAGCAGTACAATTATCCACACATTTGGTTCCACATATTTTTCTTACATATTTATCTAAAACAATAAATAAATCATGAAAATAAATTTCAAATCGCTAAGTCTGTTTTGCATGATATTTTGCTTCATGGCAATAATTTCATGCAATGAATCAAAGTTAAGAGAGTTAGATTCCAAAATCGATTATTCTTTAACCAAAAACTGGTTGTCATTGCCTACTGATAATGCAATGGAGGTAGATGTTTTTTACGTTTATCCAACTGCTTGGTATAAAGAAGATGCCAACGAACCCAATTTTTGTGCTATCGATAACCGAATTATGCTTATTGGCTCTAAACAAGCCCTTGATAGGCAGGCAACTGCATTTGAAACTGTTGGTAATATGGGGCTATTTTAGCTAAAATGATTGCAAATATGGTAAAGGTTATGCCACTGAGAGCTGCAATAAACTTTGGCGATGGATCTGTAAGTTATGAGAAACTGAATGATATATTAGATAAAATAAATAGTTTATAGAAAAAAAGAAAGTTGTAAAATGTACGGTCGCCTTATAGAATGATGTAAGAAGAAGTGTTGGTGATGAACTCAGAAATATATGTCCACCACTTTCACATACTAAGACAGGGTGTAGTAGAGAATATATAAAAACAAAATAACACCTTTTGCATCGTAGCTATGACATACAAGCACGCATGTAAGTTGTTTCCTCAACAGGTAATAATTTAATAGATTGGTTGGAGAAAAACATGCTTTATAAAAAACTCAGGTTTCTGTAAACCTGAGTTTTTTTGCTTTTCTGCAAAACACTGCTCATATTACCACGGGCTGGTATTGTCACTAGTTACAGACGCCATTAAGGCCTATAATCGTTTTTTTTTTGAGTTCAGCGTCTCGTGTCTCTACTCCCGCATTTCACCGCTAACACCCAACCGCTAACACCCAACGGCTAACACCTAGCTGTTACATATCAGCACATCGTTGACACATCTAAAGCCCTTAGCTGTGTCAGAACATCGTTGACAAAACCCTATAGGGTTTCGCGTTCTAAGGAACGCAAAATGTCAGCACTTCGTTTACATATTGCGTTAAGACATAGGCATGACAAATTCAAAATAATGATAAGTAACCCCCTTATGTTTTATAATAAGCAGATGTTTTTCTATCTGAATAATTGCTTCAACATAAGTGTAAATTAATTTTTCTTGAACTTTGAATGAGCTGTTCAAAATAGTAATTGTCAAATCACTTCTTATGAAGCGAACAAAAATCAAATAGCCTTCATCAACATATGGTTTTTCTGATAAGTCAATAGTTTTATTTAATCTAGAAAAATACTCTATTTCACTGAGAAGCTCATTGGGAGTCTTGTTATTTTGAGATGAATATCTATGATTATCATTGTGAAAAGCTGTAAAATCTTTAGCTTTTAATTGAATGTCTTCGAAAGAAGTAAATGGCTGAGAAAGAAAGTATTTCTGCACATTATTGTTGAAATTCTCTATTACACCGTTTCTCCAAGGTTCTGCCACAGGTATGAACAATGGAGTTACTCGGTTGCTAATAGCAATTCTCATCAATAAGCCAAGTCCTCTAGGGTGCCTATTGCTTCCCCTAAATGAAAGCTCATTATCCATTTGTAGATAGTCTGGCATCTGATAAACAGACCAAAAGTCAACTATGCACGGGGCAATGCTTTTTGCTGATTTATCTTGAATAGGATAAACTC
>CAYVLC010000107.1:0-9010 GCA_964452155.1 uncultured Dysgonomonadaceae bacterium | reverse complement strand
TATTTGTGGACACACAACCGATGGAAGTTTGCTAAGAAGAAAGAATCGGGAAACAAGGCTAATCGATGAAAAAAACATCGGTGATTATATTAAATTGGAATGGGGCTAAGTTGTTGAAACAATTTCTTCCCACAGTTTTGATGCACACCCAGACGGAAGATTGCGAAGTGGTGGTAGCCGACAACAACTCGGCGGATGATTCTGTGGAGATAATGACACAACTTTTTCCCGATGTAAAGCTTATATTGCTAGACAAAAACTATGGTTTTGCCGAAGGCTACAATAGGGCATTGCAACAGATAGACTCAAAATACGTGGTGTTGCTCAATTCAGATGTAGAAACATCGCCCAATTGGCTCAATCCTATGGTAGAACATCTAGAGAGATACAAAGAAACGGCTGCAGTGCAGCCAAAGATTTTATCGTTTGTCAATAAATCTATGTTTGAATATGCTGGGGCAGCTGGAGGGTTTATTGATAGGTATGGATATCCATATTGCAGAGGGCGCATTTTGCATTTGTTGGAAGAGGACAAGGGGCAGTATGACAAACCGACACATATATTCTGGGCATCGGGGGCTTGCTTGTGCATGCGCAGGGCCGATTATATGGAGGTAGGAGGCTTAGACACTGGTTTCTTTGCGCATATGGAAGAGATTGATCTTTGCTGGCGATTGCTAACACGGGGCAAAAAAATTGTCTGTTTGCCACAATCTGTAGTTTATCATGTGGGAGGTGCATCGCTCGATAATGAAAGTCCACGAAAGGTGCATCTCAATTTTCGCAACAATCTGCTCATGATTTATAAAAACGCCCCAATGAAGAGGCTTATAGAAATACTTTTGGTGCGAATTGTGTTGGATGCAGCAGCTGCTGCACACTTTGTGGTGCAAGGCAAATGGAAGCATGCTAGAGCGGTGACCAGTGCCTACACCGATTTTATAACCATGAGACCAGCTTATATGCATAAGCGCAAAGAGAATTTGCAGAAAACCATTCAAACTAATTTACCACAACAGTATAGAGGGTCAATGCTTTTTGATTTTTATTTTAGAAAAAGGCGTAAATATACCGAAATTAATAGCTAGATGCTCTACCACCTTTGCTTCTAATTGTCACTCAGCACAACCTTGGTATAACATACTCATTATTAATTTCAAATATCGATGATTAGAGTACATTACGAGGACTTAACTATTAATTAACCCACAAAAGTTTAGGTTATACTAAAATAAATTGTAATTTTGTAAGGTTGTTTCAAACGAAATCACTCAAACTATTATACTAATTAATTAAAAAAACTACTCATTATGGCTTACGTAATAAATGAAGATTGCATTGCTTGCGGTACTTGTATAGACGAATGTCCTGTAGATGCTATTTCTGAAGGAGATATCTATGTAATAGATCCTGAAATTTGTACCGACTGTGGAACATGTGCTGAGGTATGTCCTACCGAAGCAATCCATCCAGCATAAAGAAGCAATTTTTTTCTATAGAAAGAATAGAAGGTCAGGATAAGTCTTGACCTTTTTTTTTGGAGACGCGTCCATAATATATTATTTATTATCTGTCAGAGTTGTTACTACTGACTTACATATTTACTTACAACTTTTTTTTAAAGAACAATTATTTACATGAAACGAAAATTATTACAAGAGAGTTTAGATTTATCGACAGAGATACATGCTTTAATAAACCAAGTGCCAGAAGATAAGGTGTCTGACGACACAGAGCAGGTGAAAACCCTTTCGCTTGCAGTGCAAAGCCACCTTGTGAGGTCTCAAAAAAGAGAAGCAGAGGAATTGTTAGAAACATTGCAACTAGCACTTACCTCTATAAAAGAATTGGAAGAAAAAATGCTAGAAACAGTAAAACAAAGAAGGCTCAAGAAAATGGCCATCAATCCAATGCTAGCAAAAATGAAAGAGTTGGAAACAGAAATTAAGATATTGGCAGGAATGAGGGTTTAAAGCCTTAAAATGCATAGCTTAATGTTTTGTGTCAGAAGCAATGATACAGATGCTTTTGCATTATTGCAAGGTTGGAGCAGTTATAATATTTAGTAGTTGAGAAAGGTTGTTATTGAAGAAATGATGGCCTTTTTTGGTGTCCTAAGGTGAGATGTTTATATGCCGTAGCATATATTGGATCACCTGCAAAATTGTGTGTTTGACTATTGCTATATGATTTTAAACTCGACCATAGCTTTTTTCTATCTTACAGGCCGCACTTACAGTGCTTGAGGTGGTATGGTTATGACATTACTACAGACAGTACGCTCCAAATGGAGCTAAAACAGAGCATGCAATACCATTGTATCTTCTGATAAGTAAAACACGCAGGCAATAGTAATGAGCAAATCTTAAAAACAGACAAGCAACTAGCACTCCGTAGGAGTCGATCTGTCTGTAGTAATCCCTCTGTATAACACCTTGAGCTTCGTAGATGCGAACTGTTATTGTTCTGATAGAAAAAAGGATAAATTAAAATGCATATTTTTGCTATTGGTCTGGAGCCTTGTCTATAGCCCTAGGTGAAGTTGTGCATTTGTTTACTAAAGGGCAGTGTTGCTCTACACGGGTCAACAGCTTTCTCAATTATTAAGAGTTTGTACTTTAGTTACATCTTCTATTTTTATTTTTAATTAGCCTAGCTGCTTTATAATTAGTAGTTTTATGCTTGTTGTTGAAGGTCTTAGCTCGCGCGGATTTATAATCAGCCTGTCCTGTAGTGTAAAAAAGTATGAGATTTTAATACTGCTATGTGACTGAGAGTAATGGCGCAACTACGATGAGATAAAAACATGAATAGCCACATGGGTAGAATCACTCATGGGGCAAATTATCAATGAGATCAGTACCTTTTTTGGGGGGGCGTGCTTGAGTAAAAAACACTTGATATGATTAAGAAAAATGTTTTAAAACAACTCCTCGCCACTTTCTAGCTTTTGTTTTCTTAGCAGTGCTTCCAGAAAATAGTAGTCGGCATATACCAAAGGAACATCAATTTCCGAGTTTAGTGACTTTGCTCCAGTGCTGTGCAATAGCAAGAAGCCTCCATCGGAATTGAGTGTAGCCCGATAGTTATTGGTGAGGTTTTGAAGAATAGTATTGCCCCATTTTATGTATTTGCTAGCATTTTTCCCTCCATATGTGCTTAGCTCGTATAGTGCCGATGCTGCGATAGTAGCTGCCGATACATCGCGCTCTTCATTGGGGATGTTGGGTGCACCGTAATCCCAATAGGGGATAAGGTCTGCTGGAAGATTGGGATGGGAGAAAATGAAATTGGCAATATTGTGTGCTTGCTCTAAGTATGTTTTGTCTTGGGTTTCCCTGTACATAGTTGCAAAACCGTACAGTGCCCATGCTTGCCCTCTAGACCATGTTGACTCGTCGGCAAAGCCTTGGTGTTGTTGCTTCATCAAAACTTGGCCTGTTTCCATATCGTAATCTACTACATGATAGGTGCTATAGTCAGAGCGAAAATGATTTTTCATAGTTGTGTTGGCATGATTTACAGCAATAGTGTAAAAAGTAGAATCACCGCTCTCTTTGAAAGCCCAAAATAGGAGTTCTAGGTTCATCATATTGTCAATTATCACAGGACACTGCCAAGTTTTTGCGCCGTGATCCCATGAGCGTATTGTTTTGGCATTTGGTTTGTAGCGAGTTATCAAAGATTTTGCCGACTCCATTAAGATTGGTTTGTAGGAGGCATCGTTTGTCAATCGCAATCCATTGCCAAAGCTGTTGTACATCATAAATCCTATATCGTGTATTCCTTTGTTATATTTTTGACTCTCTACTGTGGCAGTAAAATCTCTTGCTAGTTTTTCCCATTTTGGGTCTTTTGTGTTTTCATACATATACCACAATGTACCTGGGAAAAAGCCGCTAGTCCATTCGTAGGCGGGTGCCATTTTTAGCGTGCCATCTTTATTGAGTGTTCGCGGGCTAACTTGAGGGTTGCGAAGTTTGGCTTCATTGTCGCGTTTGTCATTTTGTATTGCATGGTCCATTACCTGGAGTGCGTAGGAGAGTTGTTGTGATGCAAAATCGAAATTGTGTTCTACTATATTTGTGTGGCCATTTATAAGTGGAGATAGTATTTCTACCCATTTCATATAACCCTCGCCCAAGAGATGCAATCCATCGTTGGTGTATAGTGGATTTAATTTATCTGTGCCAGGCTCTACAAATTCTGAATAGCAGTCGATGTAAGCAATGTTTTTTGTTTTAGCCAATGCTTCGAGTTTCGTGTTCAAAGGTTTTATCTCTTTCCAGTGCTTGGTGTGTCCGACAAACATTCCAAAACTTTCGTTTACGGGCAATATGCTCTGCAAGTATATGCTTGTCTTTGGCGATTGAAACTGTATCTTTTCTATAATTCTATCTATTCCTATCACAACAGAATCTGGAACAGTACCTCTTCCAATATCATTTATGCCAATAAGCAGGAATATCTTTGCGGGTTGTGGTGCTGTTATTGCGTCCAATCTGTCATATACCCCCATGCATAAATCTCCACTGATTCCTCTGTTTTTTACATTCGTGTTTCCAAAGAGTTCGCTCCATTCTCCTCCGTTGGTAATGCTATTTCCCAATAAAATAATGTCGTTGCTAGAAGATGGCAGTTTTTCGAACAAAGAGGTGCGTTGGTAATAGAATGTAGAATGTTTTTGTTGTGCCAATAGATTGGTTGAAATAAGAACTAAGGCAAGTAATAAAATTATTTTTTTTATTATCAAAAGAGGGTTTGAGATAATTGCACAGATGTTGGTGTACTTCGGTTGGTTCATTATTCTTTACAATTGAGTTTGTGTGGCAAAGATAAGAAGAAAGTAGTACTTGCTATGCTTCTTTCAAATTAGATTGTAATTGGATAGTAAAAAAGGGTATGTTAATAGTATTCATCTACTCTTTTCATAATCTCTTTTTTTATACCTTGCAGTACAATTTATTTGTCAAATCGAAATTTTACCATATTATGAAAAGAATAGCATTCATATTTTTGTTTTCTGTGGTGGTATCATTGCATTATGCTGCATCATCATGGATAAGGGTCAATCAAATTGGTTACTTAACAAACGATATTAAGGTGGCGGTGTGGATAAGTAAGGATGATACTGCTTTGAAAGAGTTCCGGCTAGTTGATAAAACAACAGGCAAAGAAGTTTACATAGGAACAAATATAATCGAAACGGGCCAACAACCAGCTTTTACATCATCGGCACGTTTAAACTTTAGCGATTTCAAAACACCAGGTACTTACAGTATAATTGCAAATAATGTTATATCTGTTTCTTTCAAGATTGGTGATGATGTATATGCCGGAGCTTCGGAAATTCCTCTTGTGTATATGCGCCAACAGCGTTGCGGATACAACCCATTTCTAAAAGACTCGTGCCACGTGCATGATGGAATAACAGTGGGCCATGCAGAGAGGGAGCGCAATGGTCTTTATTATAACACTACGGGTGGCTGGCACGATGCATCAGATTACTTGCAATATGTAACAACTTCGGCCAATGCCGTTTATCAGATGCTTTTTGCCTACAGTCAGCATCCGGAGGCGTTTGCAGACAATCATAAGGCAAATGGCGATGAGGGGGCCAATGGTATTCCCGACATACTAGACGAAGCCAAATGGGGCCTCGATTGGTTGGTGAAAATGAACCCCGATAGTGCTACTTATTTCAATCAACTAGCTGATGACCGCGATCATGGAGGGTTTGTATTGCCCACACAGCAAAAAGTAGATTATGGTTGGGGTGCAGGTAAGGAGCGTCCTGTTTATTTTTGTAGTCCAGAACCTCAAGGTTTACAAAAACATAAAAATAGAAGTACAGGCTTGGCATCTACATTAGGAAAGTATGCTTCTTCTTTTTCGTTGGGTGCAAAAGTACTTGCCGAGTACTATCCTCACTATGCAACTCTATTGGCAAAGAAGGCCAAGCATGCCTATCAAAAAGGAGCAGATAATCCAGGCGTATGTCAAACAGCACCAGGTGGTGCGCCCTATTTTTACGAAGAAGATAATTGGGCCGACGATATGCAACTGGCTGCCATGGAGATGTATTCTACTTTTGGTAAATCTGAATATCTAAATGATGCAGTAAATTATGGAAGACAAGAGCCTGTGACTCCGTGGATGGGAGCCGACTCTGCCCGCCATTATCAGTGGTATCCATTTATCAATTTGGGCAATTACCATTTGGCTGTTCAGAACAACGATTTAAAAGCTCAAAAAGAATTTATTCGGAATATGAAAACCGGATTGTGGCGTGTGAAAGAGCGGGCCAATGGTAATGCTTTCATGCATGGTATTCCTTTTATATGGTGTTCCAACAATCTTACTGTTGCATTTATTACACAATGCAGACTGTATTATGAGATTACGGGTGACGAAACTTTCCTCGAAATAGAAACAGCCATGCGCGATTGGTTGTTTGGTACGAATCCGTGGGGTGCTTGCATGATTGTTGGTTATCCTGCCTATGGCGATACGCCCCAAGACCCACACTCTGCTTTTACACATTTGCACAATATGCCTATAACAGGAGGTATTGTAGATGGACCTATATACAACTCTATCTATGGTAGCCTTATTGGTGTTTATCTTTCTAAAGAAGATAAGTATGCACCATTTCAGTCCAATACAGTGGTTTATCACGATGATTTTGCCGACTATTCTACCAACGAACCAACAATGGATGGCACAGCTTCTATGTGTTACTATATGGGGTACTTGAGCAAGCAAGCTAAAAAAAAGTAGTGGAATGAGAAGCCATTGGTGGCGATAAAAAATGAGATGTTGCTATCTTTTATTTTTTATGGGGCCATGAGTTTACTAATGCTACAAATACATAAATCGAGTCAGCTCTAGTAGAGAAAAGAAATTTTTGCTAAACCTACTGTCAATAGCTACACGCATTTTTCTATCTCTATTTTGAGTACAATATTATAGAATCAATATTTCAACGACAACCTATGAAATGTTTTTTATTCATCATCTTTGCTTTTTCAATTCTTCTTGTGGGTCATGCTCAATCTGGGTTGCAGCAGTTCGTAAACAACTCTGCTCTCAAACATGCCTCAATAGGTGTATGTGTAAAAGATTTGTCCACTGGCAAAACTATTGTTTCGTACAACGAAGATAAATCTCTTACCTCTGCTTCTATCATGAAGTTGGTAACTACTGCAACTGCCTTGGAATTGTTGGGCCCCAATTTCAGATATGAAACAATGCTTGCATTAGATGCCCAAGATCCATCAAAACTGCTTGTGATGGGCGTGGGCGACCCAACATTGGGTACATCGGTGTTTAAAGAGAATCCTTATTCTTTTTTGATGGATTGGACGCAAAAGCTTCAGGCAAGGCTAGCATCTATAGATAATCTGAAACTCTACATCGTAGATAATTTTTTTGGTTACGATGGAGTGTCTGACGAATGGACATGGGTGGATATGGGCAACTATTATGCCGCAGGTGCTTATGGTGTGAGTGTGTTTGACAACACCTACAGTCTCTTTTTTGATACTACCAATAGGAATAGTAGTCCACAAATACTTCGCACCGATCCAGAAATAAAGGGGCTCACATTTATCAATTATCTACAACTAAACTCCACAGGGAGCGATAATGGATATATCTACGGTGCACCTTTTTCGTACCAACGCATTTTGCGTGGCAACATTCCTGCTGGTAGAACTAATTTTAGTATCAAAGGCGATATTCCAGACCCTGGATTGATGTTGGGTGAATTGTTAGTTGCAGAATTAAGCAAGAAAAGCATTGATGTTGTAGAACTGAGAACTGCTAAGCCAGACTATATATCGCATGGTAATAGTGTTAATAATAGCTCTAATATTAGTTATGGGGTAGGAGAAGTACTGCATGTTCATCAATCTCGTCCCCTCTCTGATATATTGTGCGAAGTAAATGTAGAAAGCAACAATCATTATGCCGAGCATTTGATACGCACCATTGGACGTAATCAGAACCCAGATATTTATAGTGATGCACTGAAAGAAGGAATTAAATATGTAAATAAGTATCTAACACAAAAGAATATAACAACCTCTTCGCTATTTCTTCACGATGGCTGTGGTTTGGCTCCTCAAAATGCTGCTAGCGCAACGTTTTTTTGCGATTTGCTTTTGTATATGTACAACCAAAGCAATTATTCTAAAGAGTTTTATGCTTCACTACCTACTGCAGGACGCGACGGCACATTGAAGAGCTTTATGAAAAACACCAAGTACGATGGCAAAATACGCGCCAAAAGTGGCAGTATAGGTGGTGTGCAATGTTATGCTGGGTACTTGATAGATGGTAATAAGAAATATGCATTTGCCATTATGGTCAATAAGTTTACGGGTTCTCGTACTGCTTTGCGCAGAAGCATTGAGGGTTTTATTGGAAGTCTATAAAGGTTTGGGTCTAATTTTGGTTTGCTAATAAAGCGAAATATCTCTTTTTTACCTAATGGCTCCACTAAAAAAATAATTTAGATATATAAGGTTTGCAGTACGCCTCATATAATTTACAACTGGTACATATTGTGCTACAATTGGTCAGAAAAATGTGTGGAACATTATTCCTAAAACACATAAAGTATAAGAAAGTCTGTTTCGCAAGTCTTATCCCTTATAAGTTATAACAAAGTTCCTATTTGCCATAACTACCCTTCAAATGTCATGTTTCTGAATTTTTTCTTATATCTTACTGTAATATAGCACTTATCTGCTCCAATACTTTATATATATGATTGGTAGGTGGCATGAATCTGCTTTAATACCATATCTCATATCTCACACCTTTAATATCCTTCTTGATAAACCTCTGCGCAAGCCTAGTCAATTTGTTTTGAGGTGCTTGCGACTAATATTGAACCCTACTCTATGAGCAATGATGTTTTATCTGTTTGTGTTCTGCTAAATTGAATGTTGTGTGCTTCTCAATCTATTCGCACTAATGCATAAAAAAAGGATTAAACTTATAT
>CAYVLC010000106.1:0-9015 GCA_964452155.1 uncultured Dysgonomonadaceae bacterium | reverse complement strand
TACCCCTCAAATGTCATGTTTCAGTTCCGAAACCTCATTTCTTACCCCTCAAATGGCATGTTTCTGTCCAAAACCTCATTTCTTACCCATCAAATGTCATGTTTCGGTTCCGAAACCTCATTTCTTACCGATCAAATGCCACGTTTGAGTACCAAAACCTCATATATGAGCAATCAAATGCCACGTTTGAGTACCAAAACCTCATATTGTACCAAGCAAATGCCATGAATAGGCTTTTTTTTCATTTATGAGCAGTAAGAAAACATGAGTCTGTACTTTTTTTCATTTGTGAGGGGTCACATTTCAGCGATATTTCAAAAAAAATGACCAGTTTTGTCTTTTCTATTCCAAAATGGTGGGGAATGTGTTTTCTTAGCGTAAAACCACACAATTTGCTCATAGTTAACTATGCTTTGCACACCAAGCACTTATATGTATATAAATGCAAAGACACGCCCTGTTGTTTAGTTTGTATATTTATCATTAACGATGAACCTTTTTTTTAAACTTTTAATAGATTTGCAAATAAGTAGGTATTTTCTATTGTTTTATGTAGCTGTTTTATTAGGAAATGAAGTATATTTTCACAATATTTGTAACAAATAGGTTTAATACTCATTCTTAACAGCACAAGGGTCATGAAAATAAAAAGAAATCAAATTACGAACTCAATATTTGTACTGATTGCCTTTGTTATAATGGGGGTAGTTGGTCATTATTATTACTCCTATTGGAACACTGCTAAAGCACAGGAAGCTGCCAATATAAAAGAGCTGCTACCCGAAAACCATCCAGATATTTCGGGAAACCCCCATTTGCATTTTCCAGCAGAAGAGGCAAACTGCCTAGCTTGCCACCAAGGAATAGAACCTACACGTCCACTTGATACCCAAATGATGGTGCAGATACTGGCAAAAGGAGACCAATTGGGCGACCCCAATGGTTGTGTGGTGTGCCACGGAGGCACTCCCTCTGAACTTCGCGATGCTGATAGAGCTCACAGTAGTGCTCCCAAAGGGAGTTTGCTGGCAGATTTCACGCCAGTGCCAGGTGCACTACAAGTAAACGAGAATACCTGCGGACAATGTCACGAGGATCATACCTACAATGTGCATCGCTCTTTGATGAATACCGATGCGGGCAAAATGAAAACCATCACTTGGAGCTTTGGAATAGACACCGAAAACAATGACCACATATATGCCAATCATGCTATAGACGACCCCGATGGAAGTACACCTCGATTTGGATCGGACCGCTACAAACAATACATGAAAGAGATGGCCGAGGCTTTTCCGGGTTAATATCCCAGCCAACTGAAACAAATTCCCGAAGCCGACCTTTCTACATTGCAGGCAATGCCCCAGCAGGCGGCATTTACCTATCTGCGCAATTGCAATGCTTGCCACTTGAGCAACAAAGGAATGCAAGACCGCGGACATTACCGCGGAATGGGATGTGCGGCCTGTCATAGCATATACAGTAATGAGGGATATTACGAAGGCGGAGATCCATCGATAGACAAGAGCCTCACGGGGCATCTCTTGGTACACGCCATGCAGGGCTCTCGCAAGTCGGCCTACACGCTCAACAATCAAGAGCTGTCGGGGGTGCAAGTTTCTACTTGTGCTGCTTGCCATTCTGCCGGACGCCGCATTGGTCATGCCTACCAAGGGTTGATGGCATTAGGAATTAGCACCAACAGGGGACCATTTGATGAAGATGGAATGCCCCAAAAAACTAATTCGGGATATGTATTTAAACACATAAGAGGCGATGCGCACCATCGCATAGAAAAAGACGGCAAGCTTGTTACAGGCTTGTTGTGCCAAGATTGTCATACCACCAATGCTATGCATGGAAATGGGAATATCGGATCGACCACCTTGGCTACTATCGAGGTGGAATGTGCCGACTGTCATGGCACTCCCGAAAGCTATCCATGGGAACTACCGATAGGATACGGCGATGAATTCGGAAAAGACTTAAAGGGTATGCCCGCACGTGGTGTAGCCGACCAACCCATGAGGGTGACACAAGAATTTGGAATAGTCTATCCTAGAGAAGATGGCTATCTGCTATCTGCAAGAGGCAATGCTTTTGGCAATGTGGTGCGAAAGGGAAATAGTGTGATTGTACACTCCGACGGAGGGTACGATTTTGAAGCACCTACACTAAAAAAATTGTTGCAAAACGATGACTGGAAGAACAAAACAAAAGCCATCACTGCAATGGTAAACGTACCTCAGCATATAGAGAAGATGGAGTGCTATGCCTGCCACTCTACCTGGGTGCCGCAGTATTATGGCTATAAATACGTTATCGACTATACAAAGAAATCTATCGATTGGCTTCAGTCGCCCGAGCAATATGACAAAGACGGCACAACAGCCGATTATCACCAACAATATGCCATGCAAACTGGTGCCCCCACCTATGGCGACTATAGCCATGTGCGCTGGGAAAATCCCGCACTTGGCATCAATGGCGAAGGGCGCGTTTCGCCGCTAGTAGGAGTTATCCAAACCATTAGCACAGTTATTGGAGAAGATGACGAAACCATTGTTTGGAACCGCACCTATAAAACCAAAGCAGGCTATAATGCCATGGAGCTAGCTCCCGTAAATCCGCATACCGCTTCGCTCGAGGCACGCGACTGTGCAGACTGCCACGGGAATAGTGCAGCCATGGGTTACGGCATAGATGGAGGCAGCTATGATGCTGCACCTCAAATGGCTAAATATGCCGATATTGTTGACAAAGATGCTGATAATGTGAGCAGTCATACAATGGCACAGATTGAGGCCATAAAAGAGCTGCATGGCGATTTTATGCAAATATTGAACCCACAGGGTGTTCAGATGCAGACAGTAGATTCGCATTGGCCCGCTTCTATGCCCCTCACTACTGCGCAGCTAAGTGTTCTTGCTCGTGCAGGAACTTGTATGGCTTGCCATCAAGACCTTCCCAAAGGGTTGCTTCCTGCTCGTATGCTGCAGCAGATAGCCAAAGTAGCCAACCTAGGCTTCAATACCGAGGCACAACACTCTAAACTATTGCGCGAAAACAATATAATGATCTCTTGGATAAAAGCTGTAGGTATAATCGCTCTCTTACTACTCATTCCGTTGGGAATATTTCTATACATCAAAAAAGAGAAAATAAAAGAAATCTATAAAAGAATAAAACCAGGTTTAAGTGATCACGAATTAGAGTGAAAGCCTAGAAAGTAGATAATAAAACTATGCTTTTTTATATTTTATCTTTTCTTTGTTCTCAGTTTTTTTAGCTAAACAATTTGAAATATTGATGGCAACTTACATTGTCTCTATAAGCTACTAAGTCCAAAAGGTTGAGTCTCCAAACTTCCTATAACCTGTTTTTCAAAAAAAAAGATGTAAATTGAGTTGTTGTCAGGCATTTTTTTGTTTTATAATTTATGGTCGTAATTTCGAGAATAATTTGCTCGCTAATGATCAATTTCAGGCATGAAATTGTTTAGTGAACATAAACAGCAACAATAATAAGTTGATAGCACTACGAACCAGCAAGTTGCAATGGCAACTTACGAATAACTGCTCATCGCTCCAGTCTTGGCTCTCTTTGAGTAACATCATAGCTACCAATAGGCATATAAAGGCTTTTGGTGTGCCGTTATTTTCAAAATTGAGAATACGGAGGTCTTTGCTCATTTATTTGACTTAGAACATTCTTACGGAATATATGATGCCAATCGTCGTCTTTTAAATAGAAGTTCTGCGAGGTGCTGCGCAAATGCTCGGCTAGGTTAGTTAGTAAAATATCTAGTGGAGAGTTTTTTTTTTGAATGATTCATAGTACATAGCTGTATTCTTATTTATAGTACTAAGGTGTTGAAAATAAATTATGTAACATAATTTAGCGTATATTTTTGAATAAATTTATTATTATTATTTTGCTTGATTAGAATATATTTTTTCATTTGGTTATAAAATATATTGTCACTTTGAATTGTTAGGTGGCTAACAATCGCTCGTATAACATCTTTTAACTATTAAATTTGCTAAACAAACATAAAAAGTTTCATTTTGTTTGAAAAGTTTTCATTACATTTGATGAAAATGTTTATTATAAAAGATATGAAGCATAAAACTTCTGTTTTAATTGTCAGTTCTAAGGATAAAAATAGTAATGTAATACAAGTACCCACTCATTTATTAATGTATTGGAAGAGGTATATTGCTGCCTTTGTTTTTATGGTAATGGCAATTTTTCTTGTATCGGGATTTCTTATTTACCAGAACACAAGTCAGTCATATCATGACAGGCTTGCAAGAGCTAGATATGTGCAAAGTAAGATAGACTTACAAAAAGTGATGAGTACATTTGCTTCTATAGACTCGGGTACTTATAGAATAAATCTTTTCTTGGAGGAGTTAGGTCTTGGCGAATTACAATTGAATAATGCAGGTGGTTTAGATGCAGGCATCGATATTGTTAACATCAATAATATCAGTGATTTTTATGATAATCAGCTAGTTTTTTTGGAAGAAACTTTACAAGGTTTGCCGCTGGGTAAGCCACATCCGGGTTCTATCAGTTCGGGTTATGGCTATAGACGAAATCCCTTTACGGGAAGGGGCATTGGTTTTCACTCGGGTGTCGATTTTAGAGGGAATATTGGAGATACAATCAGAGCCACAGGCAAAGGTGTTGTTACATTTGCAGGGTACAACGGTGGATATGGAAGAAGTGTTGAGGTAAAACATAGTGAGACACTGCGCACCTACTACGCCCACTTAAATAAGATTGACGTTAAAAAAGGAGATATTATTAACTGTGGCCAATATATAGGCCAATTGGGAAATAGTGGAAGAAGCACTGGGCCACATCTGCACTACGAAATTAATTTCAATAATAATAAAATAAATCCAATAAACTATTTTAATTTTGAAGAAAAGAAAAGTTATGAACAGTAAAGAAGAAAAATACCCAAAAAAGAATTCAGGTGTTTCTAAATTAGACTCTTTGCCCATAAATACAGTATTAGGAACTGATATTAATTATGAAGGCGATATATCGGGAGATAGCATAATCCGTATTGATGGAAATGTAAAAGGTAACATTTCATTAAAACAGGGTATTATTTTAGGCGAAAAGGCCTATGTAGAAGGTAATATGGATAGCGATTATATTATCCTTTTCGGTCATATCAAAGGCAATATTAAAAGTAAAGAGATAATTTTAAAAGCTACTGGAGTAGTAGAAGGTGACATTCATACAGATGCCTTGGAAATTGAAATGGGAAGTAGGTATAATGGAAATTTAAAAATCGGCAAAATAGAGTCAAGTAAAGACAACGGAGCCAATATTTTCGATAGGAGGAAACCTGAATTGAATATATCAGATGCTGAGATAGATATTAAGATATAGCATAAGCATAAAAACTCGGTTACTTTTCAACAAAAGAAAGCGAGTACACTCAACTAGATTAGTCTGATGAGGGTTTGAAAATTATCGAATTTGATTAATTCCTAAATTGAACGATTACTAAACATGTTTGGTAATTTCATTTCAAAAATTGTCATTTCGAATTTTAATTCAGTCAAACTGGTGTTAAATCTGTAATAAAGCTATGTTTTTCATTATTCTCTCAATCAATATTTGAAACGTTTTTAATGCTTGGGCATATCTATTCTATTAATTCTAAAGGTTTACTTTTTTAGTTTCACATTTTCTTTGTTCTCTGTTGTTTTAACTATACAAATTTAATTATTGTTGGTGTAAGGCATTATCTCCATTAGCTTTTAATCTTAAAGTGCTTCATATATTTCGCGGGCTAACACTCATATTTATAATGCGTTCACTACTAGTAATCATAGTGGCAACGTCAACCAACTTTCTCCCTATGACTTCTCTCTTTTTTGAGCTGTCATTGTGCATTATTATGGTGTCAATGCCCAGAACAGTGACTTAGAGTTGTGCTGTTATTATATTTTCATTATAATAGCCCAACTCTGCGTATTGTTCGCTTTTATCTTTACGCATCTGCTGCTCCAGCAAACCCCCTTAAGGTTGTGGCCTATATGGGTGCAGCTCGGCACCCTAGCATCTACGCAAAGCTAAACCCCGTGAATAATACGGGTTAACCCATAGAGTTTGACATTATGGAGGTAGCTTAAAAATAGCAAAGTGTCTCTGCAAGCAGTTATTTTATTGCTTGCAATACCAAATTTTGCTATCTTTGGGTTTATAAAAAAATGCCTTTTTCTCTATAAAAATGATGATTATTGTCTATTTGATTATGTCATTAAGATGCTTATTATGATAATGATGAACAAAGGTGGCATATTTTATTATTAAGTGTCTGCAAGCAAACTTTTTTTCTTGAAACTTTGATAAGAAAAGGGCAAAGCTAAGGGTTTCGAAGCAAATACTATTTACTATTGAATAGATTAACTTACCTAAAATAACAGTCTGTAATGAGAAACCCCCTCATCCGCTTTTTCACTTCAAAGAGAGCTTCCCTGTGGCTGCTTTTTATTTATGCAGTGCTCATGGCATTGGCTACCATGGTAGAGAAATACCATGGCACCCCCACTGCTAAAGCACTCATCTACTACTCGCCACTATTTTTTCTGATTCATCTTCTTATGATTGTCAATTTTATTGGCATCACCCTCAAATATAGGTTGTATAAGGCTGCTCATTGGGTATATCTCTCTGTGCACGGTGCATTGGTTGTAATCTTGTTGGGGGCTACAATTACCCATTTCTTCAGCAAAGAGGGAATGTTGCACTTGCGAGAAGGTGAAAAGACCAACCAGGTAGTAATGGCGGGTAGGGTGGGTGAACAGCTTGTGAGGATGCCTTTCGAGATAGAGCTTATTGATTTTACACTGCTCCGTTATCCTGGCTCGCAAAGCCCTTCGTCTTACGAAAGTATGCTCAGACTATATGTCGATGGTAATATAACCACCCAAAAAGTGTTTATGAACAATGTACTCGACCTGAAAGGGTATCGTTTCTTTCAGGCTTCTTACGACCAAGACGAAAGAGGCTCCATACTTTCCGTAAGCCATGATACAGCTGGGCGTACTATCACATATTTTGGTTATGGCATTCTCTTTATTGGCCTTGTAGCTGTTTTTTTTAACAAGCATTCTCGTTTTCGTCGTCTGGGGCTACAGTTAAAGAGAAGCGTATTGTCTGTTGTAGCCATTGGTTTTCTTTCATTTTCATTGCAAAGTGCCCATGCTACAACACAGAGCACGCTGGCCACACATGCCACAAAGCTGAGCAAACTCCCCTCACAATCTACTAGTGGACGAATTGTCCCCTTGCACACATTAGCCTCAGAGGTGTTACGAAAAGTATATGGCAACGATAACTACAAGCAGTTTTCGGCAGAGCATTTTCTTCTATCTGTTGTAGCGCATCCTCAGCAGTGGGTAAATGAGCCACTTATAGCGGTCGATTATAAAATGTTGCCACCTTCCTACCCCTGGAACCAACCCTATATCTCTTATAACGATGCTTTTGATGCAAACGGATACTATTTGTTGGAAAAAGAGGTAGCAACTATATATAGAAACAATCCTGCACAACGCTCTCTTTCCGAAAAGGAGATTTTAAAACTAGACGAGAAGGTAAATATTCTACATCTACTCTTTCGCTCTCAGTTGTATCGTATTTTTCCACTGCCTGACGATACCACTCACCACAAATGGTTTGCTCCGGGCGATAAGCTTGTTGCTTTTCAGAAGGAGGTCTCGTCAGAGGTGTCAACACTATTTGATGCCTATCGGGGCGAGCTGCAAGATGCTTTACAATCAGACCAATGGGCAAAAGCCGATGTGGCACTTGCAAACATCCACTCTTATCAGCAAAAATATAATACAGGGTTAGATTTGTCGGAAAAGAGAATGAGCACAGAGGTAAAGTATAATCAACTAAATCTCACAAAAGCTTCTCAGCTAGGCTATCTGTTGGCGGGTGGACTGTTGTTGCTATTGTCATTTTACGAAACAAGAAAACAAAACAGCTACCTATCTTACATCAAAAAAGGGGTTGTTATTATTATTATATTTTTCTCTCTCCTGCACACCTACAATATGGGAATGCGTTGGTATCTTTCGGGCTATGCCCCATGGAGCAACTCTTACGAAACGATGGTGGCACTGGCATGGGCTTCGGTGTTAGGAGGTCTCCTACTGGGCCGACGAGAACTGGCAGCCCTAGCTCTGGCTACACTCTTTGGAGGTATTGCCCTTTTTGTTTCGGGACTGAGCTGGATGGACCCACAGATATCTCCATTGGTGCCTGTGCTCAAATCGCCTTGGCTCACTTTTCATGTGGCAGTACTCATTGCATCGTATGGGTTTTTGGGAATTAGCTGCATGATAGGGGTTGCCAACCTTATCTTATACCCATTCATTACAAATCGAAACCGACCTTTGTTGGCCAATCGCATCAAACGACTTACACTAATTAACGAAATGTCATTGATAGCAGGTCTGATATTCCTAACAATTGGTATTTTCCTCGGAGCTGTATGGGCCAACGAATCGTGGGGCCGCTACTGGAGCTGGGACCCCAAAGAGACTTGGGCACTCATCACAGCCATTGTATATACGCTTGTTTTGCACTATAAGTGGTTTAAACAAAAAAAACAAGATTGGACCTTCAATCTCTTTTCGCAACTTGCTTTCCTTTCAGTATTGATGACTTTCTTGGGGGTAAACTATCTGTTGAGCGGTATGCACTCTTACGGAGCCACTCTCTCTGGTGTTTCCAAAGTGGCTATAGGGTTGGTGTTGGCATTTTTTGTTGTTCCAGGTGTTATTTCATATTTTTTGGTAAGAAAGAGTTGGCCCTTTTCAAAGAAGTAACGCTTACGGCAGCAATCTATGATTGAAGTTTGTTTCCTTTGTTGCTTTATTTGGCAATTTAAAAAGAGGCGCAGTATTCATTTTATTCATTCTGCAATACAGAGTGGTGAGGTATGCGGTATGTATTATTGGGTATGACGGCTCG
>CAYVLC010000105.1:0-9052 GCA_964452155.1 uncultured Dysgonomonadaceae bacterium | reverse complement strand
CCAAGTCACTAGTCACTTGTTCCTTCAAGAGCCAACAGTCAACACCTAGCAGCTATTTTAGTTGCAAGTTTCTAATCCCTACGTATCTTGAGGGCAAGACGCCACCCACCCACCCTTTTCTGTTTTTCTAATAGCTGGTAATTATTAGTGTTAATTGAATTTTATTCATTAACAAAACAATTCATTTAGTTGTTATACAATTAGCGAACTGATAGTTATGTGTAATTATAATACAGAAAATCATGGGAGAAAAAGAAAAAATAAGACCAGAACAAAAACAAGCTCGACCAGGATCGGAAAGTCAATTAAAACCTAAAGCAAAACACGAACCTAGAGGTAAAGGGAGCGACAAGTTAAAAAATAAAGTTGCCCTCATAACTGGTGGCGATAGTGGCATTGGCAAAGCAACTGCACTATTATTTGCACGAGAGGGCGCCGATATAGCTATAGTATATTTAAGTGAAGATAAAGATGCGAAAGACACAAAAAAAGGAGTGGAAAATGAGGGTCGAAAGTGCTTATTAATAAAAACTGATATCTCTAAAGAGCAAAACTGCAAAGCAGCTGTTGATAAAACACTTGAGGAATACAACAAAATAGATATACTTGTAAACAATGCTGGAATGCACTGGGAGAATGAGAGTATTGAAGAAATAACGACTGAAGAATTGAAGAAAACTTTCGAAATAGATTTTTACTCTGTATTTTGGATGTCTAAATATACTGTGCCATATTTAAAAAAAAGGGCTACAATCATTAATACCACTTCTATTACAGCCTTTAGAGGGAGTGGACATTTGATGGATTATGCATCTACTAAGGGAGCTATACTTGCATTTACAAGGAGTTTGTCTCAAAGTTTAAATCATAAAGGTATTAGAGTAAATGCAGTGGCTCCGGGACCTATTTGGACACCTCTTATAGCATCGACTTTTGATGAAGAAGAGATCTCGAAATTTGGAAGTGATACACCAATGGGGAGGGCCGGACAGCCAAACGAAGTAGCTCCTTGTTTTCTGTTTTTTGCATCGGACGATTCGTCTTACATTACGGGACAGACATTGCACCCAAATGGAGGACATATACTTAATGGCTAATAGTTTATAGAAAGTAATATATATAGTTTCGGCTGAAGTAAAAGCCGATGATATGCAAAAGTGTCTGTTTGCTTTACATTTTACTGTCAAGTTTTATCAAACAGTTTTGCTACAAACAATTTACAGGCCGCACCTATCTACGGCGCTTCTCTGGTGAGGTGGGTATGGGTTTACTGTGTTAAAAACAATTTGGCCGCAGGCCATCAATCGCATTTTCCAAGTTTTTAGTTCACTAGTTCCTAATTCCTAGTTCCAAGTCACTAGTCACTAGTTCCTTCAAGAGCCAACAGTCAACACCTAGCAACTATTCCTCTTGTCACTAGTTACTAATCACTAGTCCCTACAAGGAACCGCAGGTTATTTTCAGGGAGACACCATATATCGTCGTCTCTACAATACTACAAATACATTGTCATCTGTTTACTGTTTGCTGCTCACTGCTTACTGCTTACTGCTTCTTAACTCTTAATTCTTTATTCTCTTTCTTTTAAGTTGTATATTTGTATCATATTTACAATTAAATAGCATGATGAAGTACAGAATTGAAATTTGCGCCAACTCGGTGGCTAGTTGCCTACAGGCACAAAAAGGTGGCGCATACAGAGTGGAGCTCTGTGCCGGCATACCCGAGGGTGGCACAACACCATCGTATGGCGAAACTGCTGTGGCACGCCAACTATTGAATATAAAGTTGAACATAATAATACGTCCGCGTGGAGGCGATTTTTTGTACTCCGAAGTGGAACACCAGGCCATGTTGCACGACATAGAGATGGCCAGAAAGCTAGGGGTAGATGGTGTGGTAATTGGTTGCCTCAATGCCGACGGCACAATAGACATGCAGCGCAACAAAGCACTGATAGAGGCTGCAGGGGGTATGAGTGTAACCTTTCATCGTGCATTTGATATGTGTAGAGACCCCTTTGAGAGTTTAGAACAGATAATAGCGTTGGGGTGCGACAGGGTGCTCACATCGGGCCAGCAACCTACTGCCATACAGGGTGTTTCGCTATTGGCCCAATTGGTTGCAAAGGCAAATGGCAGAATCATTATTATGCCCGGAAGTGGTGTAAACGAAGATAACATAGCCACACTTGCCGCTGAAACTAAGGCCACAGAATTTCATTTTTCGGCACGAGAACCTATAGATAGTAAAATGGAGTACCGCAACCCTAACCTCAAAATGGGCGGCACGGTTGTGTCTATAGACGAATTTATACAAAACATTACCGATGCTGAAAAAGTGAAAAGAACCATCGATAAATTGAAATAAAAAAAAGAGAACAAAGAGGAAGGTCTTGTAGTGAAAGTATTGATAAAGAAAAGATATGCCTTTCTAATCATTTTTTTTAGAAACTATGATATGACAAAAATTAGAAAACTAATAATGTTAGTTGCAATTGCTGGCTTTTTGATGGCTTGTGGCAACTCTACTACTACAAGCGAAGCCAACTACCAAGTAATCCCGCTCCCTCAAGAAATAAACACAACAGAAGGACAGCCTTTTGAACTAACTGCTACAACAAAAGTTGTTTACACACATGGCAACGAGCTGATGGAACGCAATGCTCAGTTTTTGGCAGACTACCTAAATTTAGCAACTATTACTACAAACAAGACCGACGAAAAAGCAATAGAACTGTTGCTAGGTTTAGAAAACGAGAACAAAGAAGCTTACCGTCTGGAAGTAACAAAAGACAAAATTATAATTACTGGTGCTAGCGAAGCTGGGGTATTTTATGGTATTCAAACATTGCGAAAGAGTATGCCCGGTGGCGGTGCAAAAACTATATTGGCACCCGCAGTTATCAACGATGCTCCTCGTTTTGGATATAGAGGGATGATGCTTGACGTGGCACGCCACTATCAGCCTGTATCGTTTGTTAAGAAATTTATCGATTTGCTTGCTATGCACAATATCAATCGGTTTCACTGGCACCTCACCGAAGACCAGGGGTGGAGAGTAGAAATAAAACAATACCCAAGGCTTACCCAACTAGGGTCAGTACGGAAAGAGACAGTAATTGGCAATAACACGGGCCAATATGATGGCATACCACACGGGGGTTTTTATACTCAAGAAGAGATAAAAGAAGTAGTGGCCTATGCACAAGAGCGTTACATTGCAACTATTCCTGAAATAGACCTGCCTGGCCACATGCTGGCTGCACTAACAGCATACCCCCAATATGGTTGCACGGGGGGCCCTTATGAAGTGGCTACATCTTGGGGTGTTTTTGACGATGTGCTTTGTGCAGGAAATGAAGAAACTTATACTTTTATAGAAAATATACTCACAGAGGTGATGGAGATGTTTCCCTCTGAGCTAATTCATATTGGCGGAGACGAGGTGCCAAAAGTGCGTTGGGAGAAGTGTGCAAAATGCCAAGCAAAGATAAGAGAACTAGGTATAAAAGGCGACGAGCACAACAAAGAACATCATCTGCAAAGCTACCTAACGGCTCGTATCGAAAAATTCTTGAACCAACACGGTCGTAGCATCATTGGGTGGGACGAGATATTGGAAGGCCAACTTGCTCCTAACGCCACTGTAATGTCGTGGCGCGGTATGGATGGGGGTATAGAGGCTGCAAAAATGGGTCACGATGTAATAATGACACCTACCTCGCATTCCTACTTCGATTATTATCAAACTGCAAATACCGACGGCGAACCAACTGCTATAGGTGGCTACCTACTTGTAGAAAAAGTGTATAGCCTAGAGCCTGCACCAAATGTGCTGACGTGTCAACAAAAAAACCATATATTGGGAGCTCAAGCAAATTTATGGACAGAATATATTGCTGACTCGGAGCACATAGAATACATGGTTTTGCCGCGCCTAGCAGCCATGAGCGAAGTACAATGGACACAACCCGAAATGAAAAACTACAACAACTTCTTGCAAAGGCTGCCACAACTTACCAACCTATACCAAAGAACAGGCTATAACTATGCTACCCATGTGTATGATGTGCAGGCTAGTCTGACACCAAATTTCCAAAAAAATGCTTTGGATGTAGAGTTTAGTACACTATACAATGCTCCTATATACTACACCCTAGACGGAAGCCAACCTACAACAAAGTCTATGAGATACGACGGACTGTTTAGTTTGAAAAAAGATACTGAAATAAAAGCTGCTGCTTTTGACAATGGTAAGATAAGTAGCCGCGTATTTTCTGAAAGAGTTGAGATTTCAAAATCATCTTACAAACCTGTAATTTTACTTACCGAGCCAGCAAGAAACTATAATTTTAATGGTGGGCCTCTGCTAGTGGACGGACTGCATGGAAATAGCAACTACAAGACAGGTCGGTGGATTGGTTTTCAAGACTCTGACTTAGTTGTGGTGATAGACCTATTGCAACCCACCAAAATATCGACACTCGATTTTGGCACAAATGTAGTAACAGGCGATTGGATTTTTGATGCCGAAGAGGTTATCATCCAAACCTCTGACGACAATGAAAACTTCCAGACAGTTTTTTCCCAGAAAGAATTTAATGTAAAAGAAGAGCATTGGCAAGAGGTACTAAAGCGTCACTTTGCATTTGCTGCCTCTACAGCCCGCTACTTTAAAATAACCATAAAACCATTGCACAATATGCCAAAATGGCACACAGGTCATGGCCAAAGAGCCTATCTGTTTGTTGACGAAATAGCGCTAAACTAAACAACAAAAACACATAGTAAAAACAATCTTCAATCATATATGTGAGATTAAAATTAAAAAAAAGGTATTTAAGAGACAAAAAAAAGAAAGCAACCTCTTCTTCCAATTATTGTTTATATATTAAATATGAAATTGTATAAAAAAGTTAGACAGGGCTGCAGATAGCAACCAAGGGCTAACACTGAAAAAATAGTGGTTTGCCATTAGCAAATTTATATATATATATATATCAAAAATTAACACAGTCAACACTTACCTTTGCACGAAAAAAATATAAAGCATGAAAAAAATAGTACTCATTTCCTTATTAGGTACACTATCTGTAAGTTTTTCATACGGGATGGAAGGCATAAGACTTTTTGATACCAAAAAAGACACGCTCGCTATACCTGTAGCACACTCTATAGGAAAAAAACTGACCAAAGGTACGTGGCTACTAGGTGGAACACTATCTGCCAAATCAAACAATCTATCAGACATAGACTTATTGGTAGTAGATGTAGAAGATTTCGATCAGCGTGCATTCAATATTCGTTTAGAAGGCTCCTATTTCTTTAAAGAGAATGTGAGCGTTGGGTTGGGGCTGCAGTTTGGAGAAGACAAAGTGGACTTGGTAGCCAACCTATTAAACAACTCCTACAAAAGAGATATTCGCAACTATAGCAGAAGCTATGGAGTATTAGGATTTATTAAAAACCATATTCCTGTATCGTCCAACAATGTTTTTTATGTAACCAATCAGACCGAACTTTTTTACGGATACAAAAGCGGCCCATCTGAAACATATATAAGCAACATTTTGGAACGCCAGTATGCTGTGAAACATAGCATGGGGGTGAGCATAAGACCCGGAATACTAATTTTTTTGACAGACAATTTTGCATTCGATTTAAATATGGGTATTTTAGGATTCTCGCACTCAAAAGAAGATGTAGGCTATCAGTATCCAGAGAATAACCCTCCGTCTGAGAGCAATCGCAAAGATGATACTCGAAACAAATCTACTGACTTGAACCTCAAATTCGACCTCCTGAAAATAGGATTTGGGTTTTCATATTATTTTTAAAAAAACAGACAATAATGAATAATAAAATAATCGGTTTCCTATTCTTGATAGGATTGATGATAACAGCATGTTCTACAAAAGACTATTTTGGACAACGTTCCGATAATGATATGCTCATTTTTCAGATCGAAGGCCAATCTGGTACAACACAGATAAAAGACGATACCATCTATGTAAAAGTACCAGAGGATGTATATCTAACTAAACTCTGGAGCTTGAGTGCATCAAACATAAAAGTGTCGGACTATGCCACTTTCTGGCCGGCCATTGGCGAGAAACAAGACTTCTCTATACCTGTACAATACACAGTAATGGCCGAAGATGGTACCACAAGAGTATATACCGCAATAGTGCAACGTGGTGGCTCTAGCAAGATACAGCTTCCTAATAGCAGTTTCGAATTGTGGCACGAGGCTGAGTTTGGAACCACACGCTACATAGATATTGGTGCAAATAAAGATAATAAAACATGGGCTACGGGCAATCAAGGAGCAGCATTTGCTATTGGTATAGGAGCCGAAGCCGAGTTGCCATCTGTGCCTCACAAAACAGCTACAGGAAAAAATGCAGCACAATTGACAACACAAAATATGGGTGCCTTGGCAGCCGCTTTTGGGGGGAAAGGGGTTGCAGCTGGTAGCATTTTTACGGGCAAATTTGAAATAGGTAGTGTAACAGATGCTCACCCAGTCTTTGGAGTGCCCTACACGCAAACACCCGTGGCTTTTAAAATAGACTATAAATACACTCCTGCAAAAGGATTGATAAATGGCAAACTAAAACCTGTGGAAGGGAAAGATGCCATGGACTGCTACCTAATTCTTGAAAAAAGAGAAGGCAACAAAGCAATACGACTAGGAGTTGCTTGGTACAGAAGTAGTGAAGAACAAACAGAATGGAAATCACTAGAAGTAGATATAAAATATGCACGCAACAATAGAGAACCAGACGGTGTAGAGGAGTATGCAAAACATGTGCTAAAATATGGCCACGATGGCGATATAACAGCTACCAACCCCAACCAGATGCCAGAGACTACCTGGGGAGATATTGCTACTGACAAACCTACACATATATTTGTAGTATTCACATCAAGCTATCAAGGCGACTACTTTGTGGGTGCGCCTGGCAGTAAATTGATAGTTGATAATTTTGAACTAATATACTAGTTGAGTATCAAGAATTAAGAATTAAGAGTTGACGTAACAACTCCTGTCATTCCCGACACGGAGGGAGGAATCTTTTAAAAGGAACTAGGAACTAGGAAAATGCGATTGATGGCCTTAATTAATTGACAATTGACAGTTGACAACCTTTATAAGGCCTTAATAGCCACCCCCCAGCCCCTGAAGGGGGAGTTGCATAGAGCTGATAAACGATTTCAATGTCATTCCGATACGTAGTGAGGAATCTGTAACAAAAACCCTGCTATTATTCAACAGATACTTCACTCCGTTCAGTATGACAGTGGTTTTTACGTCATCCTATACCACATACCTCATACCGCATGCCTCACACCATTTTCAATTCTCAATTTTCAATTATTTTCCCCTGTCATTCCTACACGTAGTGAATGTAGCCAAAGCATCCCTGCTTTGGTGTACTTTAATGTTCCAAATAACAAAATAATAAAAATGATGAGCAAATCCTGAAAAACATCGGCTTCTAGCACTCCGTTAGGAGTAGCACTGTCTGTAGTAAACACTTGCACACTGCGCCTGGAGTGCCGTAGGTGCGAACTGTAATTGAGTTAAGAATTAAGAGTTAAGAATTAAGAGTTAAGAGCAAAAAACTTAGAAAACCCCTCTCATTCCGACACGCAAGTGAGGAATCTTTTGAAAGAAACTAGGAAATAGAGACTAGGGACTAGAGAACCCTCGCCCACCCGCTAGTGGCCATGACAGCCACCAACTGGCCACTATAAGGCCTACGTTCTTTGACATGATTACATAAATTTGAAACCACTACCCCTCCTCTCAGGATTGCAGGGAGGAGTACGTGGTAAAGCGTTTGCAACGCTTATTAGAACAAGCACTCTTTCTCGCGCTTGGTTTTATAAACCCTGCAATTAACTTGAAATATCCCTCTATCTACATAAGTTGGTAGAGGGATTTTCTCTCTTCGCTTCCACTCATTTTCAAACCCCTTAGAGTATGCTCAGAAACCGGCAGTGTGAATTAAGAATTAAAAGTTGCATGGGACTAGTAATTAGGGTATTAATTGCCTACGACTATTTTTTTACCACAGAGAAGGCACAGAGAGGGCAGAGAGTACACTTGGTATGACATTGTTTTATTAGGTCATTCCCATACCACATAGCGCATACTTGACCCATTTTCCATTTTCAATTCTCAATTATTTATCCCTATCATACCAACACGTAGTGAGGAATCTTTTGCAAGGCCCCTTGATTATTGACCACATTAAAAAGAAAGAGCAAAAAAACCGATTGCCCAATTGAGGACAAAAAACATACAATTACATCTTAATTCGTAATTAATTGAAACGTTACTTCCGCTGGCTGTGGGATGACAAGCCTTAAACCACAAACCCCACCCTACACATTATAAAAGAGACAATATAAACAACAACAATAACAAAGAAAGAGGGTAACCAGCAAACAGCTGCCCACCCTCTTTCATCTATAAAATTATGACTGGCTTTTTTTTAATAACCAGGATTCTGCGTTAAGTTTTCATTTGCATCTAATGCTCTTTGGGGAATAGGGAAGATTAGACATTTTTCTGGAGTTTGTCCTTTCCACCCGGGTATTGGGTCAAGGAATGTACCAAATCTAATCATATCTTGGCGGGTATAACCTTCCCAAGCCAATTCGAATCTGCGCTCTTGATATATATCGTCTAAGGTAACGGCAGTAAATAATTTTGAAGCGTCGTCGAAACCTCTTTTTCTGACTTCATTTACCAAGCGTGTAGCTTCGGCATTGTCCTTACCCATACGCACAAGTGCTTCGGCTTTCATTAAATAAACGTCTGCTAGACGGAAAATAGCGAAGTCGTTTTCCATATCGCCATTTAGGCCGTTTTCGAACTCCCATTTATTGCAACGGGCACCTGCTTCTTGTTCTACTTGTCCCCATTCATCTTCAACGTTAAATTTCAATTCAATTTCAGCGGTATGTATCAGTGGACGACCGTGAGCTGTTATTAACACTTCTCCTGTGGCAGGGTCTTTGAGTGGGCCTAAAAGGAA
>CAYVLC010000104.1:0-9153 GCA_964452155.1 uncultured Dysgonomonadaceae bacterium | reverse complement strand
ATAGGTGCGAACTGTTCTTTGCGTGTAATAAGAAATAGACAAAACACGTAATTTTACTGGTGAGCCTTTTTTACTGTGGTAAAACTTACAGAGGCAACACATAGAAAACCGCACCCTCTCTAAGAGAATGCGGTTATTAAACAAACTAATCAACTAAAAGAGTATTTATAGCAACAAACTAATTTATATTGAACCGTAAATTCAATGCCAACCCATCGGCCCAAATATGATTATCGCCAATGAAATTGAATGCTGGTTTGTAGTCGAGCCCTATTGTGAAAGGGGCCTGTGGAAATGTATATTCCAGACCTACTATCAAATCTATACCTACAATGGTCGACATATCATCGTGGTCGTCGTCATCCCATCTGTAATCATCAAAAAATCCGATGTGACCACCCACACCCAAGTAATAATCAAACCCTCTTGCATTGGGCAGAGGGTTTTGCCATTCGTATAGTCCAGTAACAATAACTCCATCCCAGCGGAAGTTCAATATACCTTCTACTGCGTTGTTGGGGTTTAAGAAATGTTTTACGGTGAGTCCGTTGAAAAATCCAACGCGTGCACCAATTCCTGTTTTATAGTTTTGTGCAGTGATGGTTGTAGCGATTGCAAGCAAAAGGCCTGCAATAAAAAATGTTCTAAGTTTCATAATTTAAAGCTTTTATTCTAAATAGCACAAACATATTTTTGGATGTGTCTTATTGTCATTAAACAGTAATTGACAGAAAAAAGTTTGTTACAATTCAATAATGATACAGAATAAGAGGGTGGGAGAGGGGGGGCTTGAAAACATGTGAGCAATGTATAGCCCAGCTTTTCAATGCAATATGTTACATTTTTATAGATATGCTGGCTATGTATTTTGTATTTTCATCAACGGGGGCGAGGGCTAAGTATCCACTTGTGATTTTACCATTTTTAGTAATAAGGGGATTTTTTAATTGCTTATCTATGTGTTGCTTATAAGCTTGGCCCTCTTCATTGAAATAGTTGATAGAAAATAACCCCGAAGAGTGTGGATGAACAAATGTGGTGTTGATGCGATGAGCAACTAGCCCCATATTCATGCGCATATTTATCTCTATGCAGGGTTGCAATTGATAGGTTGTAGGGGAGGTTTGGCACACCAGCATGTCTATACCCAAGTAGCCACGGTAGTGAGGGAAATATTGGCTTAGCTTTGCTGTAAGCAAGTCTTTCAATACTGATAAAATAGAGCGATCTATGTACTGCGACAACCTATCTTCGATGTCGGCATCAGTCAAAAGCACACTGCCCATATAAGCACCAGAAGTGGCAGATTGGAAAAGCGAATAGCCTGCGAATTGAGCACCAAGGTTTGTAAGCTGGAACTCCATAGCAAAATCTTGCACTTTATTTAAAACAGGCTCTACCACCACTCCACCTTGCATTTTGATAACTCGCTTGCACCAATCTGTTTGCTTATTTGTGATAGCACTTCTGAGCCAAACCAATCCTTTGCCACTACCCGAATAGGGCATTTTAAGGACCTGGTCGCAGGTGGTAGTATGCAAATGAGCAAACAGTTTGTTGCTATCTGTAAAGTAATACGATTCTCCACAAAAAAGAGGATTGGTTGTTTTGAGCTCCCTCAATAGCTTCACAGCATGCTGTCGGCCCGAATAGTTGCGAAGTAGCTCCAAGGTAGGCATCGATGGGAGTAGCTCTTGATTGATGCCCCATTGTATGAGCTCTTTTCTGAGACTGGGATTCCAGCCCCATGGTTTTATTTCGCAAGTAGCGTAGTCTGCTACTTGCGAATAAGAGATAAGCGAGCTATTGATGGGCAGCAAATCTTTAAGTGCTTGCAACCACTTTTTGTTTGAATCTCCCTCTGCAACAACCAATGACCCACTGGGAGCATACCACACTGGCAACAGCGCCAAATCGTGCCTCATGGTGCGTGCTGATGCAGGTGCTGTGAAATGGGGATTGAAATTGGCAAGGGCCAAATCGTTGTCGGGATTGAAGATATACATATTGATGTAAAGGTACAAAAAAACCTTCGAAACACCATGAGGCGTTTCTGAAGGTTGTGTGTGTGCACAATACAAGCAACAGTGGTAGCTATACGTATTCTTTTACCTCTACCTCGCCATTGAGCACCAAAGCAGCATTCTCGGCCAATGCACGCATTTCGTCTTCGCCTGGATAAATGTGAACTGGCGCAATTTTATAAACACGCTCAATTATTAAGTTGGTAAACCATTTGCTATTAGCCATTCCACCAGTTATCAGAATAGCATCTACATCGCCCTTTAAGACCGTTGAAAATGCCCCAATTTCTTTAGCTGTTTGGTACGCCATTGCCTCCATCACATTGTAGCTTTTTTCATCGCCAGCCAATGCGGCCTTTTCTACTTCATAAGCATCGTTGAGACCCGTGTAGGCAAACAAGCCACCCTTGCCAGTAATCATGGCCTTTATTTCATCGTAAGTATAATCGCCACTAAAAGCCATTTTAAGGAGCATACCAGAAGGTAAAGTTCCGGATCTCTCTGGAGAGATAGGCCCATCGCCATCCAATGCTTGGTTCACATCTATAACACGCCCTTTGCGATGCACTCCCACAGAGATACCTCCGCCTAAATGTGCAACAATAAGGTTCAAATCTTGGTATTGTTTGTTGATTGATTTGGCATGGGCACGTGCAATGGCTCTCTGATTGAGGGCATGAAACACAGACGCTCTTTGAAAAAGAGGATGCCCCGAAAAACGCGCTATGGGTTCTAGCTCGTCCACTACCACCGGATCGGCAATATAAGCCTTTGCATCGGGTAGTTGCTTGGCAATATCATCGGCAATAAGGGCACCCAAGTTGCTTGCGTGCTCACCATTCTTGCCAGCAATCAGCTCATTTTTCATTGCTTCGTTCACCCTGTAAACTCCTGCTGGTATAGGCTTTACAAATCCACCACGACCAATTACAATTTTTATTAAGTCAATTCTGATATCAGCATTTTTCAATTCTTCGTAGATAATGTTTCTACGGTATTCGTACTGATCGGCTATTTTGGCAAACTGGCTCAACTCTTCTGCAGAATGTCGGATTGTTTTCAGAAAAACAACATTCCCGTTCATATAAATAGCAATTTTGGTAGATGTGGAACCAGGATTAATAACAAGTATTCGTGGACTTTTTTCCATAATAGTAAGTGTTTTGTTTGTTAGTTACCGATTTTTAATCCATTGCAGCTGCTAGGGCAATAGAGAGCATTTTGCTTGATTGGGTATCGGCTCGCGAGGTTAAAACTATTGGCACCGAAGCACCCATAATTACAGCGGCAACTGTGGCACCGCCAAGAAAGTTCAATGCTTTGTAAAACATATTGCCAGCCTCTAAGTTGGGCACTAAAATCACATCGCAATCTCCTGCCACCGTGCTCACAATGCCTTTGTGATTGGCAGCCTCTTTATTCACTGCATTGTCTAGAGCTAGTGGTCCATCAACAATACAGCCCGTAAATTGTTTGCGGTCGCTCATGGTTTTCATCATGGCAGCATGAACTGTAGCTTCCATTTTAGGGTTTACCACTTCTACTGCAGCTACAACAGCTACTTTAGGGGTGGCAATACCTATTTTGTGACAAGCCTCTACTGCGTTGTTCAAGATGTGAACTTTGGTATCAAAGTCGGGGTCTATGTTCATAGCCACATCGGTAACACACAGAAGCTTGTGATAGTGGGGCGATTCGAAAAATGCAACGTGACTAAGTATTTTGCCTTTGCGCAATCCGTTTTCTTTGTCGAGTACTGCCTTTAGCAAGGCACCTGTACTAACAAAACCCTTCATTAAAATATCTGCTTGGCCACTCTTGACCATCGACACAGCTATCCTGGCCGACTCTGTGGCGCCTTTGTCGTTGTGAATAATTTGCACTCCACTCAAATCGAAATCAATAGCAAGTGCTATTCTTTCAATTTCGGCTCTATCACCTATCAATAAAGGGATGACTATACCCTCTTGCATGGCAGCTTTTGTAGCCTCCAATACAGGCTCATCTTCGGCTGCTGCTACTGCAATCTTTCTTTTAGGTTTGTTCTTGGCTTTTTCTGTAAGTTCAGACAGTTTGTAGATCATGACAAGTATTCTTTAAAGTGATATAGAATTAAGAGCAAAAATATGTTTTTTAGATAGATTTTTTCAAAACAGAGTAATGGAGGTTGGATGATAGCAAAGGGCTTTGCCCTAAAACCCTCAATGAAATATAAACACAGATTTCATGGGGCAAGCCACTTACTCTTTTTGCCTTGACGCAAAAAAGCAACCAAAAAAAGTCGGGTGCCTTAGAGATGCTCAGGTAGATAGATGATTATAAATTGAGTATTTTAGCAAACACATGCTTTTGCAGATAGACCCATTTCATTTCATTCTCTTCTTTTTGCCTAATTAAAAATTTGGTTCCAACTCCGAATGACAGGCCTCAAAACGCATAGCATTGTCATCTGTCCATTGTCAATTATTCAACAGAAGCTTCACTCCCTTCAATATGACAAGGTTTTTATCATTCCCATACCACACACCTCATACCACACACCTCATACCACACACTTCTCTTATCGTCGTGCTCCTCAGCCGCTAAAGCCCCTTTTAGAGGGTTGGGGACAGCGAAGCTGCAATATGCCTACAAAAATAACGAAAAATACAATGCAAGCATCAGTAAGATCATTAAAATATTCGATTGATGAGGGTTAATAAAAAAACTAACAAGCAGTCTCTTTTTTCAATTGCTTGCTAGTTTCAGTTTCTCTTAGCTCTCTTTGCAAAAAGAGTTTTTGCAGCTTAGCGTTTCAATAAAATAGTCTTCTCTACCAATTCTTGATTTCTAAATAGGGTGAGTTTTAGTTCGTTTTTCCATTTTTCTTTATCGGTGGTGGTAAAAAGATCATGAATACTCTTTACCGAAGTATCGTTTATAGAGCGAATAACATCGCCTGGCAGGATGCCCGCATCAGCAAGGGTACCCTTTGGCTGAATGGTGAGGACAACCACGCCAGTTTCGTCTGGCAGACCAAACGCCGACCTGTCTCCCAAGCCGCTAATGGCGCGAACAGTTGCATTGATCCAATTGAACTCTTTTTCAGCATCGGATGAGTCGTTCATAATAAGCACCGGCATAGTGGGCTGCAGAGCCAACTCCTTTAAATGAGTTGAATAAACTCCAAATTGATCCATTGGAAAGTTTTCGAAACCTATTTGAAAGGCCTCTTGATTGCCTACAACAGTAAAATCGCTGCTTTCGGGATTGCGAAACGAAAGTTCTCCAGCAATACTATTCGAATCAATATCCCATTCTCTTACTTCGTGCAACGATTCTTGCGATTGAAAAAAGTTGTAATCTACCTTCTTGCCCCATCCTTGCAATTGAATTGGGCGGTAGGCACTCATCATGATGTTGCGTTGCACTACGTCGCCACTATTTTTGAACCAAACATGGGGGTGCAGTGTGTTGTTGATGAGTATATTGTTTTCGACTGTACGATAATAACCCTCGCGCAGCTTAATGCCTCCGGTGAGGCAAAGATTGTTGTAAATATGATAGTTGGTGCTACCATCGTCTAAATCTATATCCCAACCATGGTTACAGCTGAATCTATTGTTCCGAATAATGGTAGTGTAAAGTGCATCCAACAAAATCAAATAGGAGTGCTTGCTTGTCAATGTATCTAAGGTCTGATAATTGGGATGCCAAAAGCGGTCGCGACCCCATGAATTGAAAGCTCCATGATCGCTGGTTTCTAAAACAGTTTCAAAAGCATCGTTGTGCTCTATAACATGACCGCCAAAAGCTCCATCGCCCACATTGATAGCTGCACGCGGAACTTTATAGATGGTATTGTGTAGGATGTTGAGTTGAGCTGCTATTTGAATCTGAACACCAGCTACCTGCTTTTCTACTTCTCCAATGTTGTGAATCAAATTGTCCTCAACGGTACACTGGCGAGGGTAAAGATTGCTTTTAGGTCCTGGAGTTGTATCCATCTCTTCCAGAGGTACAAACTGGCCATACTCAAACGAAGGCGATCGTAAAGACGAAGCATGACCGACTAAGCTGATAGCACTGGCACCAATGTGGTGGATATGATTGCTTTTGACACTACAATCAAAAGCATATCCACTGATAAAAATGGCGTTGCCACCTAAATTTGCAAACTCACAATGCTCCACCTTACAGCTCTCAACATTTTCTATGAACAGAGCAGCACTGCGATTGATTTGCCAATCGCTTCGCAAAAGCGGTTCGTAATTGCCCATAAATGTGCGATGGGTGTGAGAAAATAGGATGTTCTTGATGGTGACGTTGCGAATTGGATTGTTGGGTGTTCCCCTTAGCTCTATCAACGATGAGATATTTGATGTTTGTACCAAAGCTTCATTCAAACGCTCATGAGGGTGTGGATAATAATAAAGCATGTTCTCTTCTTTAGCTATAAACCATTCGCCCGGAGCATCCAGCTCCTCAAAGATATTCTCTACATACCTAAACCGTGGATGCATAGCCGAGGGACGATTATTTTGAAAGCCTCCTTTATATACCAGCTCATCTGCATCTTTCCCCTCAATGATATAGTGCATGCCGCCCCACTCATGGGCATGCAAAGCATGAATGAAACCACCAATGGGATTGCTCCACGAACGAACTCTTTGTTTGGCTATGGCATCTTCTGCTGTTCCGTTCATCAGAGCATCGCCTTTGTAGTTTGGATAGCGGGCAAGTACACGCTTCTCTCCATTGATAAAGAGTTGGTCGAAGTTGGTTTTACTTACCTTTGTTTTCTGATACTTCTTTCCAGACACCTTTTCCCATTTGGGGTATATTTGCATGCCCCCACTCACAATAGGGCGCTCGTTGTGGAAGCCAGCAATAGTTATACTTTTGTTTTCAAAGTCGCTCCCCTTTATTTCTATTGCCCATTCCAGATAGTAAGTTCCTTCACGAAGAAGAATATTGAACTCTTTGTCTGCAGACCCTTTTGCTAAAGAAAGGGCCTTTTGGATGGTTTGCAAAGGCTTATCTAGTGTGCCAATATTGTTGTCGTTGCCGCTGGGCGAAACAATTAGATTGGTTTGAGCACTCACGCTGCCTGATAGGGTGGAAAGATGTAACAATAAAAGAGAAAAGAAAATAATGCTACTACGTTTCATAGTTGTTGTATAAATAACGATTTAATTTGTGTATCAATTTACAAGAAACTTAAATATTCTCACTGCACTGCCACTCGACTCTGCATTCTGCTTGTCTGAGATACGGAGTTGCAAGGTGTGGTTGCCTTGCTTTAGATTGTGGCCCAATACAACATACCAAGGAAGATGAAGTTGGTTGCTCCATTGTGTATGCAAATCTATTGATTGCTCCTTGCCTGCATCAATAGAGTAAACGATAGTTCCTGCATCGGGGCCTGATATAACTGATAGGCCCACAGCATTGCCTTCGAAATGGAAAGTTAATGCACTACCCGGAGTAGTGCCTTCTAAGATGGGAACATCAACAAATCCTTTTCTCTTTTCTAACGCATCATTGGCTCGCCAGCTCTCTATGATACTAAATCCGGTTACAATAGTTGCTTTATCAATAGATACATAGCGACCATTTTCGTAGTTAGAATCTAAAAGCGGCCGGCGTGTTTTTTCAATTGTACGGTCTTGGATAGTTCTGTATTTAAACTGCTTTCTCAAAAGCGTTTTAATTGTACTAAAGTAAATTTCCTGTCCAAGAGTTGCCGGATGAACATCCTTGAAATCGAATTCCCAAGTAAACTCATCATTATTGATGCGGTCTGCTACTTCTTTTGCCAGATTGATGAATGGGATAGAATAATGGCGCGATATATCGTCGTGCACTTTTACTTCTTTAGGAATGAGCCCATTTGTATAGTCAGCAACTTTAGCTTCGTCAGCAAAAGCCATTGTAATGATATTCATAAACGGATTGTGTTGTAATGCGTGCCTAATGATTCCCTCGAACGCACTACGCTGTTGATTTTCGGGGGTTTCATTGGTGTAATCGTTTACTGCCGACTCCAAAAATAGTAAGTCGATAGTTCCTTTGCTCAGCAAATCATCATTTATCCTAAAGCTATGAGGCACACTGCCTAGTGAGGGAATACCAGCATTAATAAAGTTGAAGGTGACGCTTGGAAAGAGCTCTCTAAAATAGCGCATTGTCTTGTTGCGCCACCCACTGTTGTAGGTAATAGATCCTCCATAGAAGGCGATAGTAACCTCTTTTTGGTGTTGAAGTTTATACAAAACATTATCGAGATTGCCATAATTAGAAATGTAGTTGCTGCTTTTGAGCCTGCTTGCTACTGGCATAGCATAAGAATAGAGCTGTTGCGCCAAACGCTCTGGATGTTCTATTGGAAAATGATGCCCTGCTAACGATTGTTTTCTACGAGACATTGGCACTACCGTTGCACTACCGCCAGCCTTAATATAATTATTTACAAGCGGAAGGGTATTCTCCTCTACAGGAACTATCTTATCGGCCAGACTAACAACATGCAGAATGGGGACTTTAAAACTTGCCAATCCCTCAAGATTGTCTTTTGCATGATCTTTGTAGTTTGGTGCCTCCTCTTCTGTAAGGCCATATAGTGCTAAAAGCTTGTGCCAATTGTCGTGTTCATTTTCTGCGCTCCCTGGCCAACTATTGAAATTGCATACAGGAGCTTCGGCATAGATACAGCTCACTTTGTCGGGATTTCTTTTTGCCCAATTATAAATATACAATCCACCCCGGCTAACACCCTCTAATACTACCTGCGTAGCCAGTTTTTTGTGCTTTGTGAGGTAATCATAAAAGTCGTCCCAAATAATCATAGCCTCTGGAGCACCCAATAAATCATTCGTATTTATATATGCTACATGAAATCCTTTTTCTAAAAGAATCGCATCCATTTCGGTGTGCCAATCAGGAAAATGAGCCCGCCATATCCAAGGATTGCCCTCTGCACCCTCTTTGGGTACGAGATAATATGCGGCCACGCCATTCAATTTGAATTCTATTTTATCAAAACCCTTCCAATTGGTTGTAGTTTGGTCTGTGATAGTCTGACTTTTTGCATTAGTGCAAAACAAGGAGATAAAAAGAATAGTGTACAGTAGTTTTTTAATTGTCATTT
>CAYVLC010000103.1:0-9196 GCA_964452155.1 uncultured Dysgonomonadaceae bacterium | reverse complement strand
CCTTTATAAAAAAGAGGTTTCAATAATCACCTAATATTTTATTAACCAATTAAAACAATAATGAAGATGAAAGAAAAAAGACCTTTTTATTTAAAGGGAATTATTCTGTTCTTGGTGAACATGATTGCCTTTTCTATTTTTTCTCAAAACATTACAGTTAGTGGCACAGTAACCGACGATACAGGAGAATCGGTTATAGGCGCCACTGTAATTGTGGTTGGAGATGCAAGCAGAGGTACTGTGACAGATATCGACGGAAATTACACCCTTAGTGGTGTACCATCTGATGGGTCGTTACAGTTTAGCTATGTTGGAATGACTCTACAAGTTGTTGCTGTAAATGGTCGCTCAAATATTGATGTATTGATGACAAGCGACACTGAATTACTGGATGAAGTTGTAATTACTGCACTGGGTATTGAACGAGATAAAAAATCGCTAGGATATTCCATGCAAGAAGTTGGCGGTACAGAGCTAGTAGATTCTCGTGAGCCAAATATCGCCAATGCATTGTCTGGTAAAGTTTCTGGCTTGCAGATTGTAAGAGGAGCTGGTGGCCCCTCAGGATCATCTAAGATTGTACTTCGAGGAAACAATTCTCTAACAGGAGATAACCAGCCTCTCATCGTAATAGATGGCATGCCAATGGACAATTTTACCGATGGTGCAGACGTAGATATGTGGGGAACAGGAAATGGACGTGACTTTGGTAGTGGTATTGGCGACTTAAACCCAGATGATATTGAATCAATGTCTGTTCTAAAAGGAGCATCTGCTGCCGCTCTTTACGGCTCAAGAGCAGGTAACGGAGTAATCCTTATTACAACAAAAAGAGGAGGCAAAACAAAAGGCGCAGGAATTACTGTGAACTCTCGACTTGGTTTTGAATCTTTGTTGACAAAACCAGAATTACAAAATACATTTGCTCAGGGTTCTTATGGCAATTACAATAGACTCTCAAGAGTTTCATGGGGCCCAAAAATAGAGGGTCAAATGGTAGAAGATTGGAGAGGAACCCAATCTCCTTTAGAAAGTTATAATAACATAGATAATTTTTTCAATACAGGAGTTGTTTCCAATCACAACATCTCTTTCTCGAAACTAATTAATAAAACTTCTGTTTTTGCGTCAATTACTCGTTATGATAATAAAAGTGTAGTCCCTCATACAGATATGGATAGGACAACTTTTAATGTTAGGGCAACTAGCATGTTGGACGAACAAGAAAAACTCAAAATAGACACAAAAGTTAGCTATGTAAAGTCGAATGCTGAAAACCGTCCTATAGCAGGTATTCAAGCTCAAAACAACTCTTTTTATACGTTGTGGACATTACCTACAAATTTAGATATTAGAGATTTTAATCCTTCAATAGATTCTAATGGAAAACAAATTTGGTGGGACGATGCAAGTACTCCTCAAGGCAACCCTTGGTGGAATCTTCAGTATGGCAAAAACTTTGATTCTAGGGATCGCTTTATGGGTTTTATGTCGTTGTCTTACGATATTACTAATTGGTTGAACACTGAAATTAAAGCAGGTACTGATTATTACACTACCAAAAAAGAGGAAAAAATACATACTGGTGGCGTTGTACAGCCGCCTGGGAGCTATTCTAAAAGTATTTCTGAAGCATTTGAAAATAATTTCAGCTTTTTAGTAAAAGCACAAAAAGATAATTTAATCGATAGACTTGGAGGATACCTTACTGTAGGTGGAAATCTGATGCATCAAAAAAATGACGGAATGGGAGGAAATTCTGGAAGCTTAGTAGTACCCAACCTATTCAGCCTCAATAATGGTGAGGACAAACCATCTGTTTGGCAGAGTTACTCAGAAAAAAAGATTAATTCTCTTTATGGATCAGCTCAATTAAACTGGGGCAGTTATTTATTTCTTGACGCAACCCTTCGCAACGACTGGTCATCGACAATGCATAAAGACAATCGCTCTTTTTTATACCCATCCATAAGTCTTTCTGGCGTTGTAACTGATATGATCACTCAAAATGGTGGCACAATACCTAAATGGCTAACTTTTGCAAAAATTAGGGGGTCGTACGCCGAGGTTGGTAATGACCTTTCACCATATCAATTATACAATACCTATAGCATAGGAAAAGCCGACTCGCCACACGACCAAACTACTGCTTCTCCTGGGAGCATTTTGTTTGATCCATACGTAGTGAACGAACTAATTAAGTCGTATGAGTTTGGTGTGGATTTTCGTTTTTTCGAAAACCGTTTAGGATTAGATTTTACATGGTATAGAACCAATGCAACCAATCAGCTAATTAATCTGCCTATGGACTCTTTTAGTGGATATAAAGATAAAAAAATAAATGCTGGTAATATCCAAAACGAAGGCATAGAGATAATGCTGAATGCCGATATCTTTAGAAACAACAACGGTTTTAATTGGACACTTAATGCCAACATGAGTCAAAACGAGAACCGTATGATAGAGTTGGTCGAAGGTGTTAAGGAGTACAGCTTAGGTACCGTTGATGACCTTAAAATTGTAGCAATGGCTGGTGGCAAGTATGGCGAAATTTATGGTAAAAAAATGATGCGTGTTGATGATGAAACTAGCTCGCATTATGGTAAAGTAATTGTAGATGATGGAGGTCTGCCATTGAAAGGAAATAATTGGGAATATCTAGGCAACCAACAACCAGACTGGATGCTTGGTATTAACAACATGTTTTCGTACAAAAACTTGAGCTTAGGCTTTCTTTTAGATATGAAGTTTGGGGGGAAAATATTCTCAGGAACTACAGTATTTAATCACACATTTGGCGTAGCTTCACAAACTGTTGTAAATGGAGAGCGCGCTGAGTTTGTTGTTGATGGAGTTGTGGATAATGGAGATGGAACATATTCAGCAAACACAAAAAAAGTACTTCCAGAAGATTATTGGAATAGGGTAGCTGCCACTGGAAACCTTGGTATTACTGACGAGTTTACGTACGATGCATCTAGTATCAGGCTTCGAAATGTGAGGATAGGATACAAGCTACCTTCAAGATGGTTCAATAATATACCAATAATTGGTGCAGATGTATCTTTAATAGGGAACAACGTATGGCTAATACACAGCAACACTCCAGGGGTTGACCCTGAGTCTGTTATGGGGGTTGGAACTAATGCGATAGGAATGGAAATGGGATCGCCTCCAACAATGCGTTCTTTCACATTTAATGTATCACTTAAATTTTAACAGGAGGAATAGAATATGAAAAATAAAAATATAACAAAACTGTTGATTACTTTCATCGCAATGGTTGGTTTTTCGTGTAGCGATTTCGAAGAACTAAATATAAGCCCAACTGATGTGGGTGCCGATAAAGTTCAAATAGAATATCTCATAAATAATTCAATCATAAGGGCTCAGCAAAATCCTCATATAGCAGAACGTATGTTTATTTTGAACTGGAAAGCTGCAGCGCATTATGAAACAGGTGGTGGTATCACAAGAGGAAGCGACAACAATGGATGGTCTGAAGACTATTGGAAAGATTATGTTGGTAGCTGGATTAATCTAGCGCAACAGGCTGTCACTATAGGTACTCAATCTATGGAAGATGGAACGGGCTATTCTTATACCAATAATCTTGTTCAAATGGCCAGAATCTGGAAGGCATACTTGATAAGTGAAGTAAGTGACAACTTTGGGCCAAACCCATCAATAAATGCATTTATGGGTGAAAATCCAGACTCGTATAGCCTTCAAGAAACTTATCAATTTATTCTGGACGAATTGCAAGATGCGCATAACAAATTAGATGCAAGTGTTGACATGTCTAGTGTTGCTAAGTTTGACTATATGTTGGGTTTTGATGTGGTAAATTGGAAACAATATGCCAACTCGCTGCGCTTAAGGTTTGCAATGCGTCTTACAGAAGCAGACAAAGCTTATGCAAAAACAGCTTTCGAAAAAGCGGTTAGCGATGCTGGTGGGTTATCAGGATTTATAAGCACACTTGAAAGTATGCCTGTAGTCCCAGAAGATGGTGGCTGGAAAGATCTTACACGCGTTATGTCGAGACCATGGAACAGGCAGTATATTACTGCTACAATGACCAACTTGACTTTTGGTCTGGGAGGTGTAATGTCCGAAGAACTAATTGATATAAGCGGAACTTCACTATACAAAATACCCAAGGCGATTTTTGATGAAAACGTAAAACCAGTAGAAGAATACATCGGCTTATATATACCAGACAATATTGCTACAGCTGTAAATAGTCCTGTAAAAGGTCATTTCTTTGATGGAATTCCTGACAAAATAGATCCACGGATTTTAAAAATGTTTAGTGTGCCAGGATATGATGATGGAACAGTTCAGTTTACTTACGATCCGGAAGGTGAGGAATATAAAGTAGAAATAGAGAACGCAAGTGGGAAGAAAGTAAATTTTAATGCTGCATACTCTTTTAATGGATTAACCAATGGTGATGCTGGTATAAAATCAACCCGCACCAATAAACTATTCAATGCATACAATATGCCTCAAATCTCAAAAGTATATCATGATGGGCCAACAGAACGAGTGTGGTTTGGACCATGGGAAACTTATTTCTTGTTGGCAGAAGCAGCAAGTTATGGCTGGAATACCGGAGGCTCTGTAAAAGGGCACTATGAGGCAGGAGTAAGAAGTAGTTTCGAATACCATGGCCTATCGCAGTTTGCCGACGAATATCTCTCATCAACCGAATACAACAGAGTGGGAACATCAGTTAAGATTGATCATACTACTGAGGCCTCTATGCAGGTAATGAAAAATTATGACCCATACAACCAGACCTCTGGAACAATGGAATATACCTATCCTGTCAATTTTGGTTCACCAACAAATAACGATGTTCTAACAAAAATTATTACACAGAAGTATATAGCAAATTGCCCTTGGCAACCGCTAGAAGCGTGGAATGATCACAGAAGATTGGGCTTGCCATTTTTTGTAAATCCAGCAGCAGAAAACATTTTACCTAATTTACCAGGCGCAACGCCTGCAGGTGTATTAGTAAGCAAGAGAGAGTTTTTCCCTCAACGTTTACGTTATCCTGTTTCGTTGCAGAATACAAACCCCAAAAGCTATGGTCAAGCACTACAATTCTTGGGAGGTGAAGACCTAGCTACTACACCACTTTGGTGGGCAAAGAAAAAGTAATTCCCTAACAATAAAAAAAGCGGCAAATGCCGCTTTTTTTATTTATTCTACTTTTCTGATTAGGCACTCTATGTTGCTTGCATATCTAGTATTATTCAAAACTGATACCCCACACCGCCAAAAAAGTTGAAGTCGCTAAATTCGTGTTGATATCCCAAGGTAAAGTCAATGGGGCCAAGTCTTGTAGTAGTTTGATAGGTAACGCCAGCACTCCAATTAAAATTACTGAAGCCAATGTTTTTCCATTCGTCAAATTGCAATAATGCTTGCAGGCGGGGAATTATGTAATTCTTATTGTCTAGCTCAATTCTCAAACCCAACTCACCCAAAGTACTCACAGGCTGCAAAAAACTGATGCCACGCTGACCCAGTATCGGAAAAGAGTAGTCTGAAAAGGAGTTGTATGTATTGGCAGCATAGTTGGCATAGGCCGAAGATTGTTTATTGATATTGAATAGCGTTCGATGATGAAAGTTGGCCAACAGGTAAACATCTTCATCAACCGACACTACAGAGTTTAGCTGAAGATGATAAATTGGCACAATATTAGAGAAATCTCCTTTGTTTACTAGAAAAGAGAATTTTGTGTTCAAGTAGAGCCCTTTAATTGGAAGATAGACATCGTCTCTGCTATCTATTCTGAATTGACCAAACAAGGTAGAATAAAACCCATCGGCTTCAGCATCAAACAAATCGTTAAGATTACCAGAATTGCGACTATAAGCATTACTATTAAAGTAATGTTGGCTAAGGCCTAGCCCAAAATCGATTGTATTCTCAATTCTTCTACTGGTGTATAGCGAAGCTGCCACATTCACAACATCCATCTTGCCCGATCTACTCCCCTGGTCATACAAATTGAGTTTATTGTAGCGAGCACCCATTTCAAAACCTATAGTAGAAAAGAGCATGCGGTTGGACTCCATCTTCATTTTTATCTGAGGATTGGTGGCTATTTTTGTGTCCACCATCATAAGACTAATAAAATTAGAGTAGTTTTGTTTTGAGTAGTTGGCATAAATTGCAGCAAGATCTACAGTATTGAATCCAGCTCCCAACATCAGTTTAGATTCTTTCTTGTCTCTTATAATCAACTCAAGATTATGTCCCATGCCATTAGGTCTCAATTTATAATTAACCATCTCGAAGTTGCCGTAGGCATACACTCTTTTTGTGGCTTCATCTATCTCTTTTGTTGTATAAATAGTATTTGGGGTTATATTTAATGACGTAGTTATAAACTTAAAGTCGTTTTGATATTTATCCTCTATTTCTACTTCTCTTATGAGCCACTCATCACTGTGCTTATAGGCTATATCTTTATTATTTCGCTTGATATTGCGACCAGCAACTAGCTCTCTTATTTTTGGTAGTTGCTCGCGAGCGGCCATTTCCCCTTTCTTCATAATACTATCTACAATACTAGCCTTAAAGTCGAATGTTGAAATTCCTTTGAGTTCAGGATTAATCACTACATCAGCTAGCTCAATATTATGATTGTGCTTTTCCACCTCTATCTGATTTACAATTCCCATCAATATGGACGTTATAGAACCAAATTGCGAACTTTTATCTTTCTCCTGCTGCAAATCTACACCAATTATTATATCTGCCCCCATATCCTTGGCTACATCCACTGGGAAATTATTGATAACTCCCCCATCAACCAAGTGCATATCTTTAAATCTGACAGGAGAGAAGACACCTGGAAAGGCCATACTCGAGAGCATTGCCGTTGGCAAATGTCCGTGTTTCAATACTTCTTCTTTTCCGGTTTCTAAGTTATAAGCCACACAAGCAAAAGGAATGGGTAGATCAGCAAAATGAATGCTGTCGGGTATGTTTGCTGTAACACCACTAAAGAGGTTCAATATATTGTTTCCTTGCACATAGCCTGAGGGTAGCGATAACTTTTTCTCTTTTGTATCAAGGTCGAACTCTAAAAGATATTTTTGCTCATAATTTTGCTTAAAGGGAGTTTTAAGCTTGCGTGGCACTTTATCAAAAAGTAGCATTTCCCAATCTTGCTCTCTCACAAAATCTTCAATATCTTGCGCTGAAAAACCAATAGAGTAAAGTGCACCAACTATTGTTCCAATACTATTGCCTGAGATAATTGTGATGGGTATGTTTTCTTCTTCCAATACTTTCAACACACCTATATGGGCAAAGCCTTTGGCACCACCACCACTCAATACTAGGCCGAGCTTTATTTCATCGTTCGCTTTTGTGGTTTGCGATTGTGCGAGGCTGCTTGAAGCGAATAAAAGGCAGAGAAAGATTAGGAATGTGGATTGTTTTATTGACATTTTTGATTGATTTATATTGCAGTATTAGTTTTCTGTAACTTTATTTCATGCTATGGAATACCAAGCATTAATTATAAAAAATAATATAGCTAAACTATACGATTGTACATAGATATTACTACATTTGTATAGTTAATAGAAAATAGTTCAATGATAAGAACATTCAATAAACATTTATCGATATTACATATCATGGAAGAATTTAAAGATAATAAAAAATTTCAAGACACAGTCACTACTGCCAAAACATTGTTTTGGAAGTATGGAATTAAAAGAGTTTCAATTGAAGAAATATGCAAAGAGGCCTCTTTAAGCAAAATGACCTTTTACAAGTTCTTTAAAAACAAAGAAGCCCTTGCTGAGTATTTGCTTATCAATGTATTGAACGAGTGGCACGATCAATACAGAGCTATTATGAAACAGAAGATTCCTTTTGCTTCTAAAATAACTCAGGTAATTGCTTTAGAACAAACGGCAGGTGAAAATATGGAAGAAGAGTTCTTTAATGACATTTATAATAATGATTATCCCGATCTGCAAAAGCTAATTAATGATAGCACTGAAAGTTATCATGCAGAAATTGTTGAAGATATGATTGAAGCGCAACAGCGTGGTGAAATTCGTAAAAACATTAAACCAGAGTTTCTATTGTATCAGCTAAAAGACATTAGCGAAAAGGTGATGGACGAGAATCTCTCTAAGTTATATCCAACAAAGCAGGATTTAATTATGGAACTGACCAATTACTTTTTTTATGGCATTTTATAAACTTCATAAATAGTCTTTGCAAGAAAACGCCAAATACTGCGTTACTCTCGTTTTTGAAGCAGTCATTTACCCAAAGTAAACTCCTTGTTTTCAAAAACTTAGAAAGCCTTGTCTTTGTCGTTTTCTTATCAAAGACATAAAAACAAGGAGTTTTCTGGCAGACACTAAATAATAGACATGATGAAAAAGCTTATAGCTCCCCTACTTCTACTCATATTCTTTTTAAATTACCTAGACGTTCATGCTCAACATGAGTTAGAGTTTAAAGGTGAAGCATCTGCCTATGGTAGCTATAGCCCTGACAACGATTTAGACCTCTTCTTCGGTGGCCGATACCTACCAGAAATGAATTATGGCTATACTTTCAAAAATAAATCGCTGTTAGATTTTGAACTGTCGGCTAATATAAATGGTTCTGTGCTGTTTCGACCTTTTGATAGAGCCGAAACAGATGGGGCCATCAAGCCATATAGAGTATGGGCGCGCTACTCTGGACAACAATACGAACTAAGATTGGGATTGCAAAAAATAAACTTTGGACCCGCCATGATGCTTCGCTCCTTGCAATGGTTTGATGAAATGGATGCACGCGACCCTCTGAAATTTACTACAGGTGTGTATGGAGCATTGGCTCGTTACTATTTTCTGAATAATGCAACTATTTGGATTTGGGGTTTGTATGGTAATGAAAACCCACGCGGCTTTGAAAGCCTTAAAAACAATAAAGACAGACCTGAATTTGGTGGACGCCTGCAACTACCTGTTCCTAAAGGTGAAGTTGCACTAACCTATCATCACAGAAGTGCAAGTTCGGAAAATATAGCAGGTATGCCTTTGTTTGAAAAGATTCCTGAAAATAGATACGCTCTTGACGGCAAATGGGATGTAGGCGTGGGTGCATGGTTTGAAGCAGTACACATAAACAAAACTAAAGATGTAGGTGTGCT
>CAYVLC010000102.1:6638-9329 GCA_964452155.1 uncultured Dysgonomonadaceae bacterium | reverse complement strand
TATTGATGTTTAGAGTTTGCGTATATTTGCCGATTATAAACCAAATGACGTAACATCAAAAATAATACTAGCAAGCTAGATCAATGATTTATGAGCAAAAATAAGAGAGTAAAAACAATAAGAAATGTGACATTGATTGGCTCCGCAGGTAATTTACTCTTGACTGTGGGTAAAATAATTGCGGGTGTTGTTGGAAAGAGTTCCGCAATGATAGCTGATGGTGTTCATTCTTTATCTGATTTAGTGACAGACATCATTGTGATAGCCTTTATTAAAACTTCGGCCAAAGAACGAGATGAAGACCATCGATATGGACATGGGAAGTTTGAGACATTTGCAACTATGCTGATTAGTTTTGCATTGCTTATTGTAGGTGCAGGTATTTTGTGGGCAAGCTCAAAGAAAGTAATTGATTCGATACAGGGAGAATTGTTAGAGCAACCTGGTTATATAGCGCTATATGCAGCACTACTTTCAATAATTGTGAAAGAGGGTTTGTATTGGTATACCAAAAAAACAGGGCAGAGAGTAAACAGTCCGGCTATGATTGCAAATGCATGGCATCATAGATCTGACGCCTTTTCGTCCATTGGTACTGCTTTGGGTATTTCGGGTGCTATCCTTTTAGGCGAAAAGTGGAGAGTATTAGACCCCATAGCTGGAGTAATAGTAAGTTTTTTTATTTTGAAAGTAGCCTGGGACATTGCCAATCCTAGCATTAAGGAATTATTGGAAGGTTCGCTTCCTGAAGAGATTGAAAATGATGTAATAGGCATTATTGAAAACAACTCGGGGGTAAAGGGATTTCATAATTTGAAAACTCGTAAAATAGGTGATGTTTATGCATTTGATGTTCACATAAAAGTTGATAAAGACTTGTCTGTTGAGCATTCACATGACATTGCAACAGAAATTGAAGATTCCATCAAAGATAAGTATGGAAGTCAATCCCATATCGGAATTCATGTAGAACCCTATAAACCTACCAGAGCAAGAAGAAAGTAATTGCTAATAATATGAGAATGTGCGATAAGGGAGTGGGTATTGTTTTCTATCCTCTATTTCTCATGCTAATGCAGAAATTTATCTGTGTCTTCTTTGATAAATCAACCCACATGAGAGAACGCTAAAAACTGTTATGCCTTCTATCTTCCTCTATCTATTAACACAATGCCATATTTATCTTTTATAAACTGAAAGTAATAGTAGAGACGGTAATTCAGTTCGAGACCATAATCTTCCATAGGGTCATAATTAATTTCTGTTTCATAAAACCCACCATACCGTAAAGGGTTGCGATGACGTATATTCCACTCTAAAACATATTGCTTATTCCAGTTTTCGAAGTATTGTTGAGAGTAAAACTGAGCAGACGGTTTGGTAGCTATATACGATTCAAAGCCACCATCAAGTACAATTAATGAGTATTCGGTGCTATCATTGTCGCTAATCATTTCTACTTTTTGCTTTGGTGCTGCACTGTGTTTTGTAGTGCCACACGACGGCACCACAAATACTACTAATAGAATAGCAATAGGTATGAAATAGAAGAGCGAAAAACAGTTTCGACAGAATTTTCGACAGAGTAAATTAAATCTTTTCATGATGTTGTCCTGTTAAAATGTTTCTTTTTCGATAATAAAAAGGATAAAGTCTACTAGTTTGATATTGCAAACAGCACACACTTTTTCATCGTGTAAGTTCTAGAAAAAAAGTCTGTGTATCAAACTTAAAACAATATTTATAGTGTAATTGTTGCAGATGTAAGTCTTTATTACTTAACACTGTTAACTGTTCACGTCATCATTTACATATTCTAAAATATCACCTAGTTGGACGATTGCATCGTGTGGCTCTCCATTTTCAATCCTATTCATCTTCTCTTCATCTATTCAATACCTTCCACTTTTGGACCTATAAAGAATTCACATAGAAGCAGAGAGGTTGTGTGTGTGGTTTAACTACCTGAAAAACCAGAAATGTTGAAAATGCCAACAGCAAGGTCTGCCATAATTAATAAAAACACTAGCAGAATTACACCAAAGAAGAGTATTCTTTTTTTGCTACTCTTCACTTTTCTCATCACAAGCTCAAATAATAGTGCTGTTCCGTATAATAAAAACCCGAAAATTACAAAGTCGTTCATCTTCCAATTAAAACCTTGACCATCAACTCCCGTGCCTATCGTTAATTGCAATGCAATAGGTATAAGCAGTAAAATTGTTGCGCCAAGTAAAATACCGAATAACCTTTTGTTTGACTTGTTTGTTGCTATTTTATTTGTTTTCATAATCCTTGTTTTCTTTGGTCTCTTCTTTATATTAGTTACTCATTTATATAGGGCAAATACACTAAAAATAAATAATGCGCTTGCACTACCTAATCTCATTCCCTTTACTATACACCTCCCAAAGCTTTTCGTAGTTGCTAACGTTTAGTTCTACATTACCGCACTGGCCACAGATATTGGCTGATAGTTCACCTTTCTCAACATCGTTATAAATGATGCCTTTCTTTTTTATCAACTCTACGGTTAAGTCTCTTTTGATATTTGAATGACCGTAATCTACAATTCTTGCTTCTGGGATAATCTTATCCGAGCCGCATTTTGCACAAACTATTTTTTTTATATTCATCTTTCTTATTTACCCTTTACACAGCCTGCAATATATCCACAATAAGCGGTTTCAA
>CAYVLC010000102.1:0-6538 GCA_964452155.1 uncultured Dysgonomonadaceae bacterium | reverse complement strand
ACACAAAAGTGCATAAGAAGCCAATTCTGTCATAATGGGTCTATATTTTTCTTTTTATTGTAGGCTACTGTTTGTAGCTGTATTAATAATGCAAGGAGAGTGTAAGCACTTTGCATAAAACAGTTTCGCCTCTCAACAGTTTCTTTATGAAAGATAAACAATAAAGGTAGTTCAAAATAATAGCAATTGCCACAGTTTGTTTACATTTTTTTTGCTATCCCATCATTTCTTATTCAAAGGGTGGGGGTTATAGATGTATCTATCAAAAAAAAAGGTTAGTTGATATTTTAGATAGTGCAGGCATGTTTGCCTTGCCTACTCAATTTGAATTGAGTAATATAAGAATGCTTGAAGTTTTTTCTCAACCATGTTGTACTATTGGATATTTTGCTTAAGGTAATAACAGAGCCACTCTGTTTACTGGCCCTTTGCAACATGTGGCTCTTATCCTTAAGGCTATATATGTAGTATTGCTTGCGCTATGTTGAAATATATAATCAAACTCATAGCATCTACCACTGTGGTAATAAGTGGTCCGGCCATGATTGCAGGATCGAGTTTCAGTTTTTTAGCAGCAATAGGTAGCAGACCTCCAAGTACTTTTGCCATAACCACTGTGGTGACTAAGGTGAGAGAAACTGTAAGTGCTACCAAACCTGGCACTTGAGGTTCGAAAATTAGGATTCTTCCAAAATTTACGGCCGATAGAACAATACCACAAATAAGACTTATAAAAAATTCTTTTCGCAACACACGAAAAGCGTCTGTGAGTTTTATATCGCCAGTTGCTAAGCCACGAATAATCAAAGTGGAACTTTGGCTTCCTGCATTACCCCCCGTGTCCATGAGCATAGGAATAAACATTCCTAGCAAGATTAATGACTCTAGTGTATTAGAAAAGTTTTTCATGATGGAGCCAGTAAATGTTGCCGATATTAACAGTACCATCAACCAGATAATTCTGTGCTTTGCCAAAACAAACACACTGGTGCCCAAATATTCTGTTTCGGAAGGAGTCATGGCGGCCATAATCTGGAAGTCTTCGGTTGCCTCCCGCTCCATAACATCTATAATATCGTCAACAGTAATTATACCCGTCAGTCGCTCTTGATTATCTACAACAGGCATTGCCAAGAGGTCGTATCTCTTAAACATATCTGCAACAAGCTCTTGGTCATCGTGTGTGTTTACCACAATGACATCTTTTTCCATTATTTCGGTTATCTTCTTTTGGGGATCTTCTGTAACCAATGCACGCAACGACACTATTCCAATTAGTTTTTCGTGCATATTGGTTATATAGCAAGTATATACTGTCTCCTTTTTCAATCCAATCTCTCGCACATGATCCAATGCTTGCTTCACGGTCATGTCTTCTGTGAGCCTCACATACTCAATTGTCATTAAGCTACCTGCAGAGTCTTCGGGATATTTCAGGAACTGATTAACTAGTTTTCTTTTTTCGGGTGGTATATTTATTAAAACTCTATTTACGAATTCGGCTGGCATCTCCTCAATCATGTCTATAACATCATCAAAGAATATATTGTCAATAATATAGGGTAGTTCGTCTTCGCTTATGGCATTTATTATTTCACGTTGATTATCGACACTCAAATACGAGAATACCTCTACAGCTTTCAGTTTAGGGAGCATCCTAAACAACAACAAAGCCAGCACTTTATCGTTTAGGTCGTCCATAAGCTCAGCGATGTCTGCTTCGTACATCTCTGTGAGATAACCGCGAAGTTGTATGATTTTACGGTCTCTAATGAGTGCCTTTACATCATTTTTTTCTAAAACAAATATTTCTTCGCTCATACTTTATTATTTTTGTAGTATTACAGACTAATAATGTAATCATATTATGTCAAATACACAAAAACAGCATCAAATTTATCAATTGGCACTGTTTTTTTTCTTGACATACAAAGTTACTAATAAATATGGAGAGGAGGAGGCTTAACAGCTCACTTAATCACTTTTCACAAAGTAAAAACAGTGGTGCTGTAAAATTGCAGGGCATCTAGCACGAAGAGCATTTTTTTTCTTCTTTTTTTATGCAAACACTCTACATAAAAGAGTTTGTTATGAGCAAATATACATAGATTGCTGGTATAACTATCAAAAGACTGTCTATTCTGTCTAGAATGCCACCATGGCCCGGTATGAGATGGCCCGAATCTTTTACTTTGTAGGTGCGTTTGATAAGCGATTCGAACAAATCTCCCAATGTTGCAAATATTGAAACTATAAGTGCAAAACCAACCCAGAAAAAGATGTTGTACTCTGTGTAGAGAAAAGAAAAACCTACACCTGCCAACATGGTGAAAAATATGCCACCTACAAAACCTTCAATTGTCTTTTTGGGCGATATGCGCTCGAGCAGCTTATGCTTGCCCATTGTAATGCCTGTGAGGAAGGCAAAAGTATCGTTGACCCAAATGAAAACAAAAATAGCTAATACAAACGCATAAAAGTAGATTGTATTAGCTAGTTTGTATTCATAAGATATCAGTAGCAACAAGCAAAGTGGCAGTGTGATATACAACTGTCCAAAGGCCGAATAGATAATAGTATTGAATATATCGGTGCGCTTGAGAAGAATGGCCGATGCAAAGAGAGACAGCAAATAGAGCAGTGCACTTATGGGCAATGCCAGGATGCTTTTCTCGTCAAGAAACAGATAGGCACTAATAAAAATTATTACACCCGATATTATGTTGAACAGTTTGCTTATTAGGTGAGGTGTTTTTTGTTCTATCAATCGAAAGAACTCGTCGAGTGCAAATACTAAAATCACCCCAAAAACTATCACAAAAGAGTATTTATTATAGAGTATGCCAAAAAGCAGAATAGTTATATACACAACTCCTGCAACTCCTCTAGTAATAAGATTTCGCCAATTCAACATAGAATCTGGTTTAAATTGTAATGAATATTCCCACAGTTACAGAATTGCGATAGCATGTAGCAGCTACCCTACAATCCTTTATTACCTTATTCTTCTGTGGGTTTCGACTCCTCTTCAGAGGTCGTTTCTTGTTCTTCTACTTCTTCTTCTTTGCTTTCACTGTTTTCGTTGGCATCCGATTTTTCTATTGGCTCTTCTAGTTCAAAGTCGATGTTGTTTTCAATCAGTAGATTGTACCAATTTACTATTTTCTTTATATCCGATGCATATACTTTTTCTTTATCGTAGGTGGGAAGCACTGTTTCGAAATAAGAAAACAATTTGTTGTTGCTACTTTTATTGTTATCAGCTATCTTTCCACCCTTTTCGGTTTCTTTTATTTTTGCAAGCACATCTTTCAAGGGTACTTCATCGTCCGAAGTGTAGATGGCAATTTCACCTAAAGATACAATTTTTTCTTGAGGATAGATAGGTAAGCGTTTTTGGTCAATCAATGATTCTACTAAAGTAATTGTTTTACTTGTCGATACAAGTTTGTACAATCCGGGTTTTCCGGAGATAGATAGTATTTTTTTAAGCATACGTGATTTCGTTATATATTAAAATTTAAAAACAGTGCAAAAATACATAGTCTCTATCACATACGCAACTAATTATTATTTTTCTAACAAAGAGAAGGTTTTGGGAGAGGTGCTTTGTAGGTGTAACTCCTTGATTGTACTGTTTGTGATGAAAAGGTTTGTTTATAGCAAATAATGACTATTTATATCAGAAAGTACAATTACTGAAATGGACAAAGAATCAATTTATGCGAAAGGGCTACTGTTGGTGCGTCGTACATTTATATTATCAATCATTGCATTGCCTCTGTGTGTTAGAAGAAACTCCACAATATCTGCAATTTCTTCTGGTTGTATCAAATTCGATTCATCGATGTCGGCACGGGTAGTTCTCACCATATCTGTATCAACTCCACCTGGAGCAATGGTATGAATTCTTATTCCAAGGGGTTGCAACTCTTTGGCTAGCACTTTTGTGAACCCCATCAGCGCATGTTTCGATGCTGCGTAAGCTGCCTGGTTCACATAACCCAACCTACCCACTACCGACGAAATATTGATAATGGTTGCCGATGGCGATTCTCGCAGATAGGTTATTGCCTCTTTACAGAGAAAGAAAGGAGCTCGAGCATTTACTGCAATACTTTGGTTCCACTCCACAACACTTGTCTCTTCTAGGGGTTTCGAAATGGCATATCCAGCATTGTTCACCAGTACATCTAGTTTTCCAAACACTTGTATGGTTTCCGTAATTAATTGTTTGGGTGTATCGTGAGCGGAAATATCTGATACAATCTTATGCACCTTAGTTCCTAGTTTTTCTATTTCTTTCTTCAATATTTCCAGTTTCTCATCATTCCTGCCAGTAATTACCAGGTGCATACCCATACTAGATAATCTTGTGGCAATGGTTTTTCCTATACCTCCTGAAGCACCTGTAATTAAGGCAACATTTCCTTTTAAATCTGTATTCATACTAATTGTAGTTTTCTTAATAAACAAAAGTAACAATTTAATGAACCGTTTGCAAAAAAAAGTTGTTTCCCTTATTACTACTCGAAAGTTGCTAGAATAGAAATAAATAATTAATTTAGCACCTTAAAAATTAACTATAGCACCAACAGAAATGATCAAAAAATTATCATACTTACTATTTCTTGCATTTATAGCAACATCTTGTACAATGAAAAAAACCGAACAAGCAGACAATAGCGATACCAACAATGATTCTATTGCAAACATGGGCCAGATGTATATGCTTCTGGGTACTTATACTTCCAACGAAGGGAGCAAAGGAATATATGTGTATAAGTTTGATACCGATACTGGCGAGACTGACTCGGTGAGTATGGTAGAAGTGGCCAATCCATCTTTTATAGTTGTAAGCCCCAATGAACAATTTGTCTATTCAGTTGGCGAAAATGGAGCAGACGATAGTTATGCACACGCTTTCTCGTTCGATAAAGAGAGCGGACAACTCAAATTGATAGATTCGCAGCTAACCTATGGTAGCTCACCAGCCTATATCACCCTTGATGCACAAGGCTACAACCTAATCACAGCTAACTATGGTGGTGGTAGTATATCGCAGTTTAATGTAAAAAGTGATGGCACTTTGAGCCCCTTATCCAATCTATATCAGTTTGAAGGAAGTGGAGACGACCCAGTGCGTCAAAAACAACCTCACCTGCATAGTGTGCGCTACTCGCCAGATGGGGAGTATCTGTTTGCAACCGATTTAGGAACTGACAAAATATACCGATTCAAATCGGTTACCTCAGTTTTTGAAGGCCAGCCAGCTCTTCTGAAAAACGACACTGTCATCTTCTCTACTCCTGCTGGTACAGGGCCACGTCATTTCGAATTTCATCCAAACGGATTGTACTTTTATGTACTGGGCGAATTGTCGGGTGAGGTAATCGTATATGATTATAATAGGGGATACTTGCAGCAAAAACAAAAAATACTGGCCGACACAGAAGGGGCACAAGGCAGTGCCGATATTCATATATCTCCCAATGGTAAGTTTCTGTATGCTTCAAACAGATTGCAAGCCGATGGCATAGCCATTTTTGCAATAGATGCACAAGATGGCACCCTCACAAAAGTTGGTTATCAATTGACGGCCAAGCATCCGCGCAATTTTGCTATTACTCCCAATGGTAAGTTCTTGTTAGTTGCCGGACGCGACGATAATGTGATACAAGTATATAGTATAGACAAGCAGACCGGATTGCTCACCAATACCAATAAAGATATTGCAATAGACAAACCTGTTTGTATTCAATTTGCTGCACTCAATAACGCTGGTGCAAGACTCTGACTTGTGCCCCCTATCTTAAACCTCAAAGGCACAGCGCGGAAACCTGCGCCAGCAAAGCCAAAACATTTCTTTATTTTTTAAATAGTAAATGAAAAAAGTATTGACCTTAGGTATAATCTCTTTGCGAAAAGCTGCTTTGATGATATTGTTCGTTATCATCCTTCTATCGTTCTCCTCGTGCGTTACTTTGTTTGATGCATTATTGGGCAACACTACATGTATTGAACCAGGGTGCGATAGAGATGCATTTGGTAAAACGTCTTACTGTATCATTCATTCCGATAGAGAACCCGTAGAAGTAGATACAAGAAATCCTTACAAGCTGCATAAACCAATAGAACATACCGATATAAAAATAAAAAGAAAAAGCTAGCCAAGCTATAGCCGCAAGTCTTGTGGCGTGCAGTATGGCTGATTTTTCATTGAATATAAGAACTTTCTTCAATCCCTTATTGTTTCATATATACTACTCTCATTTCTTTTTATTAGCTTTGCATTTCAAAACAGAAAGGTTATCAATCTAGCATGTCTTGCTATTGCATATATCTTTGTTTTTATTTTTACAGTGGTATTTAGAAAATAGATGCCTATGTATTCAAAGATAGAGAGACATCTGCCAACGAGAGATTATTGGCTATGCTGGTTGTTGAACAGCTTTTATATTAATATTGTATCTAATAGATTATTTACGTATATGTTTACACCCCAGTCATATCTTTTCAAAAATATTATTCCCGAAGT
>CAYVLC010000101.1:0-9474 GCA_964452155.1 uncultured Dysgonomonadaceae bacterium | reverse complement strand
TCAACTCTCAATTCTTAACTCTTAATTCTATAATAACCCCATTCTTTTCACCTCTTTCTCCAGATCCATATCTTCTGTGAAATGGATGGTTTGGAAGCCCATTTTCTCTGCAGCTGCTATGTTCTTGATATTATCATCAATAAACAACGACTCGCTGGCTATAAGGTTGTACCTGTCTAAAAGGATTTGGTATAATTTAGGATCAGGTTTTATCAGTTTTTCATCGCCCGATACTACTATGCCATCTAAGTACGAAAAGAAATCGTATTTGTCATACGCAGTGGTAATGGTTTCTCCCGACCAATTGGTCAAACCATATAGGGGGTAGTTTTGTTTCAATAGCTTCAAAACGCGCACATTTTCCTCGAAAACACCACCTAGCATCTCCTCCCAACGTCCGTAGAAGTACCCAATCATTTTTTTGTGTTCTGGAAATTCTTTTTGCAATGCCTCTGTAGCCTCGGTCAGTGGGCGGCCAGCATCTTGTTGCACATTCCAATCCGAGGTGCAAATATTGTCTAGGAAATAATTCATATCCGATTCATTTTCAAAGACCTTGCTGTAAAGATAAACGGGGTTCCAATCAACCAGAACACCTCCGAAATCGAAAATAATGTTTTTAATCTTGCTCATTGTGTTTTCTTTTTATTATGTTTGAGCAAAGATAATAATTTGATAGAGTTTAGCAAAATATGAAAAAGTAACTGCTTATAATCAGAGAATCATTATCTTTGCATCATAAAAAAAGAGGAATCAATTGATGAATACAACCAACAGCTTTCAAATGGTGGCCAAAACGATGGCCGAACTTGAAGATGTACTTGCCGAAGAATTAATAGAACTGGGTGCGCAGAATGTAGAAACGGGTACCCGCATGGTCTCCTTCACAGGCGACAATGCTTTGCTATACAAAGCCAACTTGCACTGCCGTACAGCATTGCGTATTTTAAAACCCATTCATACCTTTGTGGCAAACAATGCCGACGAAGTATATGAAGAGATCAAAAAGATAAACTGGGATGAGTATTTATCGCTCGATAAAACTTTTTCGATTGATGCTGTTGTGTTTTCACACATATTTCGTCACTCCAAATTTGTCTCATACCGGGTAAAAGATGGAATTGTTGATTATTTCTCTGAAAGATACGATAAACGCCCATCGGTCAGTGTCACCAATCCCGATCTTGTTTTCAACATTCACATAGCACACAACAAGTGTACGCTTTCTCTTGACAGTTCGGGCGAATCGTTGCACAAACGTGGCTATCGCATTGCTGAAACCGATGCTCCGCTCAATGAAGTGTTGGCCGCTGGCATGGTTCTAAAGTCGGGCTGGCGTGGGGAGAGTAATTTTATTGATCCAATGTGTGGTTCGGGTACGCTGTTGATTGAGGCAGCTATGATTGCACTCAACATACCTCCCGGAATTCATAGAGAAGGTTTTGCTTTTGAGAAGTGGCCCGATTTCGATAAAGATTTGTTTAGCGATATCTATAACGATGACAGTGAAGCCAAAACATTTGATTATAAGATTATAGGGACAGATATTTCGGGACAAGCTATATCAATAGCTGAAAAGAATGTGAAGAATGCTGGACTTAAAAACGAGATTTCACTCGAAGTAAAGCCATTTCAGCAATACACCCAAGCTCCTCAACCAGCAGGGGTGTTGATGATGAATCCGCCCTATGGCGAGCGCATAAGAATAGACGATATTGAGGCATTGTATAATATGATTGGTGAGCGACTGAAACACGTATTTACAGGTTATGATGCCTATGTGCTCAGCTACAAGAAAGAGAACTTTGATGCCGTTGGGTTGAAACCTGCCAAGCGTTTTTTCCTTTTCAATGGTGCCTTGGAGGTAGAGATGCGTAAGTTTGAGATTTTTGCTGGCAAGCGTGATGATCGCTTTAGCGATGAGGTTTCTACCAGAAGATACGACCGTGATAGCCGACCCGTTGGCGAAAATAAGAGAGAATTTAAGCAAGACTTTGGCCCCCGAGGTGCCGACAGACCAAGAGACAACCGCGACCGTGGTAGTTTTAGAGAAAGAGAGGGTGGCGATAGAGGAGGATTCAGAGGTAAAGATAGTCGCCAAAGCTCAGACAGAGGCCAAAGCCAAGATAGAGGTGGGTTTAGAGACAGAGACGGAGGCCGAAGCTCTGATAGAGGTGGATATAGTAGAGATGCTAGCAGAAGCTCCGATAGGGGTGGCTATAGAGATAGAGATGCTAGCAGAGGTGAAGAGAGAGGTGGTTTTAGAGAAAGGGGTAAAGACTTTGGCGGTGACAGACCTAGGGGTGGAAATAGAGAAGATAGGCCACAAAGGGATCATAGACCTATTGACCGATCTAAAATTGTGTATGACGACGTAACCAATCGTCCTGTTTTTGTGAAGAAAGACAGTGATGACCATCGACCAAGAAGAGAGCCAGTTGATTTTAAAAAGAGAAAAAGCGAAAATAGCAGCGAGGTTCCTGGTGCAGAGCGAAGGGTAAACAAAGTGTTCATTGCACGTAAGCGCCCCACTAAAAGCAAAGATTTGGACACAGATACAAACACAGAAACCAACTCTGATAAAGAATAATAATTCAGTAATGAATTGATGATAACGGGTGCAATCTTCATGTAAGTGAACAAACACTCCAACCGACGAGGCTGCCTGTAATGGGTGGTCTCGTTTTTGTGTGCATCATAAATCTCTAAAGATGTAGCCCCAGCAAGGATATTCTGTAAAATCTTGTGTTTGAAGGTGGCTGAAACGGTTTTTGAGATTCAACCATAGTTTTGTCTCTCTTACAGACCGCACCTCGCAGCTTGTGTCAATATAATTAGGCATTTACTACAGACTGTGTTACTCCTAACGGAGCACTAGCTAGCTGTCTTAATGTCAATTGTCAACTGTCAATTTATTACCAGTTATCCTTATTTTTTAATATACCCTCCAATAGCTTTCACATATTCCTCAAAAGCATCAATGCCTATCTTAGTTATTTCGACTGAAGTGCGCTGATAGTTATTCAGAAACCCTTTTGTGATGGTGATGTAATGCTCATTTTCTAGTTTTTTCAATTGCACACTAATGTTTCCAGATGTTGCCTTCGTTACTTCTTTCAATTCATTGAAATCAGATGTGCCATTGCTTACCAAATAAGAAACGATGGCCAGTCGGAGTTGTGAATGCAGCAAGGGGTTTAAATCTTTAAACATTTTCTTTTTCTTTTATATTGAACCATGAGTATAATTCCAGGAATGAATATGGCAGCAATCGCAACAATGCCCATCAATAGAGGCTGGTATAAGATTGGGATATAAAATCCAACGAAGGCCGAAAGATTGATCAATACACCTGAAAACAATAGCAATCTACTTCTGACCGAAACTCCCGAAATGACAGTGCCTGCAGCTAGTAGTATAAGTATCACGGGGATTAGGTTCGCTATTAAAATTCGGCCTAATAGGAAACCCAAAACAAGCATGTTTATCGATAAGACACCCCAAGCAGACGAAACTATTCTGCTTATTTGGTTGTGCTTGTTGTGTCCCTCTTTTCTCGAAAAGTAGAAGAATGAATAAATAGCTCCAATTGGCATCAAAAAATAAGGATACCAGTTAATGGTGTAGTATTCATATTTGAGTAGCACAAATTGGCCAATAGCAGCTATAGCGATTATTGCTCCCCAAAACATAAAGATAAATCCGTTCTCTTCGAACTTCTTTCGCGCTTGTGTAATTACTTCTGTAATTAACTCTAGGCTTTTCTCGGCTGATAATTTTTCTGTTTGCATAATGATAGTTTTTAAAAGTGAACTGCAAATATAAAGTAGTTTACAGTATAAACTAAATATGTATGAGAAAGTTCACGCAAAAGCAGATTATTTTTGCATTGTATGACTTTAGGTTCTCTTTTTCGTGATAGTTTTGTTATAATCTAAATTGAGGTGATGTGACCATCGATAGATTGCTAGAAAAGGAGTATTTTATATTTTCAACTGCACAATAAGTTTAGATTATTAGAAATTTGCGAATGTAGTTATTTATAGTTTTTATATCTTTGGGAAAAATAGTTTATAATAGACTTACAAGATTCCTTCTTGCACTACTTTATTGATAAGATGTGTTTATAGGTATATGTTTGCACCCCTTAATTATCACGATGATAGCTAAGCTTTAATTGGCAGACTATTGCTTTGTACACATGAAATCTATGAAGCAAAAGGAGGGTGATTTTTATCTAGTTTGAGATTTAGATGAAAGCGAAAACTTAATATAAAAGCACGGCTATGACAGAAATAACAAAGTTGGTCGATATATTGAATTTTACAGAAAAAGATAAGCTGGTCGATTTTATAAAGAGCTATGCTAAAAAAGATGTAGCATTTAACAATGCGCTGATAGAGAGATTTTCTCCCAATAGGCAATCAGATAAAAAACAGAAGCAACAACCGCACGAAGATTATGTAAAGCTAATTCAAAATGCATTCGTTAATCATTCAAGCAGGCGTAGCGGACGGTATGATTACTATAATGAATATGACGATTTTGGTTTTGATGCAGAAGCGGTTAGTGAAGAGTTGGATGCAGTGTTAGAAAAAGCGCGCTACTACATAAAATATGAAAACATAGCCGAAGCCATATTCATTGCTCAAAAAATGATAGAAACTATTCCTGATGGATGGGACCAGAGTTTTGATTACGAAGGCGATGTACAAGTGGTGTATGACGAGGCCATCGATCTACTGGAGAGTTTATTGGAGCAAGACCTTCTTTCGGATGAACAGAAAGAATCACTATTCGACTGGTACGAGCAGGAGATAAAAGATAAGAAACACGCAGACGTTGGATTGAATACTTCTTTAGATTCACTTGGAAATTACTTCTTGACAGGCGTGGAGAATGGATTTGATAGAACTTTGCAAATAATAGACCAACAGATTAAGGCTTCGAGCGACTATACTCAGGAGGGTTTGATAGAAAAGAAAATTCATATTCTACATAAGTTTAATCAATCTGAAGAAGCCAACAAAGTAATATCCGATTTTTTACATTTTCCACAAATTCGTAAAATAAGATTGAAGGAGATGATTGGTATCAATGATTGCCAATCTGCAATAAAGTTGATTGATGATGGAATTAAAATTGCTGTAAAGAAGAACCATTGGGGTACAATAAACTCTTGGAAAGAAGAATTGCTCACTGTATATCAACTTCTGGGAGATAAAGAAAAAGAACTAGAGTTGACCAAAGAGCTCTTTACACAATCGAACGACAAAAGAAAGTATTATAAAATACTAAAGAGAATTACTCCTAATGCCGATTGGCAAAACATGCTGGAGTGGATTCTGGAATTTTTGGGCAATGGATCTCATTACGGGATAAACATTCTAAAGGCAGAGATTCTGATAGAGCACAAAATGTGGGACGACCTATGGATCTTGTGCCAAAAAGGATCTGTTACTGATATAGTGAGACATGAGAAATATCTTCGTCCTAAATTCGATAAAGAAATCTTTAAAAGATATCTTGCGTATGCAGAAAGACAAGCGGAAATAACAGATAAAGATGCATATAAAAGAGTCTCTGATACTTTGATAAGGATGAAATCATTTGCGGGAGGTAAAGAGATAGTGAAGCAACTCGTAACTAATTATAGGCAGAAATATAAAAGACGCCCCTATATGATGAAAGAGTTGGACAGGGTGTGAAAGAAACTACGGAGTATTAATAGAGCAAATTGCCTTTCTTGTTGGCACTTATCAGAGTCCTGCGACAGCACAAAGCACGACCTTAGGGGTCAAATATTTATAGCCCAGCTATGAGAATCGATATACGATGACCTCGCGGTCGCACCTACTATTCTTCCATTGTACTATAAACATGTAATACCCTTCGGGATTAATACCTGCTGGCATGTTTCTAACTCTTGTATGTTGTAGGTAAAAATGCAACGTGACATTTTCTCACTATTTCACATGTCAAGCCGATTGTAAATTTGGCGCGAGCGAGAAGTATATCACCTCTTCAACGCCCCCTTACTAAATATATAAGCTGGTATCTCTACATTAAACTCAATTTCAAGAACTATAAAGTCCGTCCCCTTGCCATCTTTCAGCATGTCTTTATAATTCATTTTGGTGGGATACCACCTGCCATCTATTTTCTTTACATCTTTGAGCTCGGTACGCTTTAGCAATTGTCCGCTTTTGGCAAACAACTCCTCTCTTAGTGGAACATATCTTTCAGTGTCAACCCATACTTTGCGACTATCGTAACTGGCATCATCCACTTTTGCATTCAGCTGCAGAACCCATGTTTTTCTTTCATCAATCGTCTCTTCGCCAATTACTTTGGCATCGTACATTTCTGTGAGTTTCCTGTTTTCCATCATATCCTCGTAGGATAGGTCGGAGCCCATAAGCGATTGTTTCAACATGTGTCCCGACAATTGAATGGTGCGGTCAGTAGATGGGGAGTAAATCCATAAATTGTCTTCCAATTTAAGCATCTTGGTTCCTCTTTCTCTTGCTGGAGCTAAGTATTCGGAGAAAGACTTGTTTTTACCCTCAGAGTATCCAACAGAAGTTACGGTGCGTTGGTTTCTACGCCCATAAATAATCATGTCCGATTTTGTAATACTCGTGGTCGAGTTGATGTTGTCATCCACTTTGTTGAGGATTGCGGTGGCGTCTTGTGCGTTGGTTTGCGTAATAGATAGCAGTGCAAATAGTAATGTAATTAAATATTTCATTTTTGTTGTTTTTTTGATTGTTGAGAACTTAAACTTCTAATTCTTTGAAGAGCGTAGCTGTTTCGCGTTTGTAAATACCAATGCCCGAAAGCATGGTGCCAATTACCATAGCCAACACACCAGGAATAAACCCTATATATAAAAGTTTAGGAGTGAATTTCGATTTTAATACTGTAGGCATCATCATGGTGGCATCTTTCATCATGCCACTAATGTCTATGCCATAGCGTTGCATCAGCAATGTAACACCAATACCCAGTGCTGTGCCAATGACAGACCCTATTGTACCAATGAGTAGTGCTTCGTAAATCATGGCTCTATAGATGTGCCCTTTGCTTTCGCCCAACGCCAATCGGATACCAAACTCTTGATACCTGCGCAAACCTCCAATAAGACCAGTATTCCAAAGTACGACGGACATTACCAACACAAAGATGACCACAAACATGCCTGATACGGAATCGACTAAATCTAAGTAGTTACCCATTGCGTTTTGTTCACCCAAAGTTTTCATCACCGGAGCAAATTCATCTGAGCTACTTGCATATTTTGCATTAAACTCTTCACGCATCTCCTCGACTTGGTCTTGCATAAACAGCTCGTCTTTGTAGTATCCTAATATTTCGCCTGTTCCGTCAGCCATATCAAGCATTTGTTGTGCATCGGCAAAATCAATGATAATGGTACCTTTGTCCATTGCTGCTACACCAAAGCGAACAGTACCGCTTATTATAAATTTGGAAAAGGTCATGCTTCCATACATGGTGCTCCCCATAAAGGTGAGTTCATCTCCTACTTTCACGTTTAGTTTATCGGCAAACTCGTAGCCAATCAATACCTCTCCACTTTTTTCTGGGATTTTGCCTGCCACTAAAGATTCTTTGAGGTTCAATCTGTCCACCTCGCCACTCGAATCTGAGAAAAGCTCTACAGCCATTCCACTGGCAGGTCCCTGTCCTTTCGATTCGTCGTTCTCTCCTGGAGCATCTATGATGCCACCAAAATTGATGCGGTTTACCCACGTGTAATCTGGAAAATCATTGTTCAACTCTTTGTGCACTTCATCTAGCCCAAATAGAGCAAGGTCGTTGGGCATTTGATCAACATTATCTGCATAGGCCCTTGTCATTACTTTTACGTGACCAGTTTGAAATCGTGCATTTTGGTCTATAATGTCACCCATCATGCCGCTTATATATCCACTAAGTGCAATGGTGAGTAGTACTCCCGTAGCTACTACCGTAATTGGCAACAGACTTCTGTTTTTGTCCCTTAATATTGCTTTAAATATAAACTTTATCATTATACTTTTCCTTTTAATGCGTTTACTGGATTTAATGTCGCTATTTTTCGTGCAGGTATAAAACTAACCAATGTGGCAGAAAAAACGAGCACTAAAAATGTTCCTATAATAAGCGTACCTCCAAATGTTGGATAGATAATATCTGACAGATGAACGCCCATGCCATCTATACTATTCCCAATATTGATGCCTTGGCTTGAAGTGTAATAGAACAGTGGGGCTCCTATGATTAAGCCTACTACTCCTGCAAATACGCTGTACATACCGCCTTCAATTGTGAATATTTTCGTCACTTGTTGTCTTGTCATTCCTAAGGCTATGTATGTTCCTATTTCTCTTTGTCTTCTGAAAATGGAAAGAACCTGTGTATCAAAAACAGCCAATAGCCCAAGGGCTAAAAGAATTGAATAGACTATTATAGAACCAATTCTTTCGGCTTGAACAGCAGAGTCAAAATCTTTTAAAAGACCCGCAAGGTTATGAAACTCCCATCCCTCTATTTGGCTGGGTTGATATTGCTCGTTGGCAATATACATGGTAGCTTCATTCGTTAACCCTGTCATCTGTCTAAGTTTCTCAAATGGCATCCAAATTTGTCCGTTATCGATAGCAGTCACGTTAGATTCAAATATTTCGGCAATTGTGATATTTGCAGCATCATAAGTGCCATTTTTGTCTCTCCAGCGGAGCAAAATATCATCTCCCTTCTCCACCTTTAAAGATTGAGCCATGCGTTCACCAATCAATACAGGTAGGTTGGCATCGCTTTTAGTTAGCAGACTGATAGGAAGATTAGTAACTACCTGATCTAAAGGAATCCCTTTAATAATTGTTGGGTTCATTCTTCCATTTGGATATACTGTTGCTTGTTGTATAAGCACAGGCGTTAAGTTTTCACTTTCTGCTTCAGATAAAGTACCATGCGAATCCTTTATTGTAAAAACATCATAAGGATCATAATCTGCGTGATACAACTGACCGTTGCCATACTCCCAGTTTTTCGCATCTAAACGACCTTGTTCCTGCCAACCATTAAGAAAACCATTGTAGAAAACTATTACTATAAAGCAGAATGCTAATACACTTACGTTGAGCCAAGTTCTCAGTCCTGCTCCTATAAGATTCTTAAATGCCAATCTAATTGCTATTCTCATTGTACTTTCCCTTTCAGTGCTTCAACAGGGTCCATACGAGCAATTTTACGTGCAGGTAAAAAACTTACAATAGTAGCTGACAGTATAACTATGACTATTGTTCCAACAATTAGTCCTATTCCATAAATTGGATACATTCGTTCGGCCATAATAATGCCGAACTCTGAACCACTCATACCAAAACTGATGCCTTTTACTGATAAATACCATAAGATGGGTATTCCATATATTGCCCCTATTATGGTGGCAAACACGCTATACATTGC
>CAYVLC010000100.1:0-9521 GCA_964452155.1 uncultured Dysgonomonadaceae bacterium | reverse complement strand
CAAAACACTGACAATACAGACCAAGCAGTATTAGACTTTTTAAATCTTAAATTTGGAATGTTTATTCATTATAATATGGGTACATACCAAGCTCAACAATGGGCCTATCCTTTCCATGATCCTAAGGATTTTAAACCTTCAGAATTGGATTGTAATCAGTGGGCTAAAGCTGCGAAATCAGCAGGAATGAACTACGCTGTTTTTACAGCCAAGCATCATGATGGTTTCTGTTTGTGGGATACAGGTGTAACTAATTATGATATTGCATCGGCAGAAAAAGAGTACCGTGAAATTGATATAGTGAAAGAATATGCTGATGCCTTTAGAAAAGAAGATATCAAGGTAGGATTATACTTTTCTGTCTGGGACAGGCATCATGGTGTTCAGCATGGAAATATTAATAAAGAAAATATAGATTTTACAATGCAACAATTAACTGAGTTATTAACAAACTATGGCGAAATTACTTGTATTGTAATTGATGGATGGGGTTCTGTATGGGGCGAAGGACCAGATTTTGAAGAACTTCCTTATGCTACAATAGCTGATCATATTCATTCTTTACAGCCTAATTGTTTAGTTATTAATCATAGTTGTCGTGCAGATTTATCCTACACTCAAATAGTTCATTATGAGGCTACTCATGGCCAGCACATTCCTTATGATAATACTTTTCCATCTCAGCAGGGCCCTGTCTTACAACCCGCTTGGTTTTGGGAAAAAGAATTTGCAAATGTAGAACTAAAACCACTTACAGACATTGTGAATGAACTTAACTACACTAATAAATATTACAGCAATTACTTACTAAATGCTGCACCTAATGATAAAGGTTTGATGGACGAAAATGTTGTTCAACGTTTAAGAGAGGTAGGTGAAGTAATAAAACTCTCTGAGCCTTTGTTATCTATACCAAAAGTGCATGCACCACATAAAAATGTAACTGTAAAATCATCAAGCACTCTTGATAAGGAAGGAATTGCTGATATTAATATTCTTGACTCAAATTTATTTACAAGCTGGAAAGCTGCTGTTAATGACGAAACTCCATGGGTTGAATTAGATTTTGGCAAAAAAGAAACGTTCAATTATTTTTCAATGCATGCTGGTTATGATAAATCTATTCAAAAATATGTTGTAGAAGCTTTTGTAAACAACGAATGGGTCCATTTATATACAGGTTATGAAGCTAGATATCGAGATAAGTCAGCCTTTAAAGAGGTTAATGCCCAAAAGTACAGAGTGCGTGTACTAGATAAAAAAGGCATTCCAGAAATTGTAGAGTTGACTTTTGTAAAATATTAGTTGCTACTACCTGTAGCATTTCTAATTTAAAGCATTTATTTTATTTCTTAAAGTTTGATATTTATAAGTCAAATACAAAATCTTCAATATTATATATTTATTATTTATCCATTTGCGATGAGGTTTCAGGTTTTTATTGTATTTTGCATATAATGATTAATGATAAAACACTCAATAAAGTAAGAATTTTGACAGATGCAGCTAAATACGATGTATCTTGTTCATCTAGTGGGTCATCTCGATCGAATGCAAATAAGGGCATAGGTTCGGTATCTAATAGTGGTATATGTCATAGCTACACTGCTGATGGCAGATGTGTATCTCTGTTCAAAATAATGATGACTAATTATTGTATTTATGATTGTGCATACTGTGTCAATAGAAGGAGCAATGATTTGGCTCGTACGGCTTTTACCATTGATGAGTTGGTGAATCTTACGGTCGAGTTTTATCGTCGCAACTATATTGAAGGACTTTTTTTAAGCTCAGGGGTGCATCGCAATCCCGATTATACAATGCAACAGATGATAGCAGTTGTCAAAGATTTGCGGGAGAAGCATCGCTTCAATGGTTATATTCATATGAAGAGTATTCCTGGAGCAAGCGAAGACTTGGTCTTTCAGGCTGGCTTATATGCCGATAGAATGAGCGTGAATATTGAAATTGCAGATGAAAGCAACCTTAAGATTATTGCACCAGAAAAAAGCTATGCTTCAATATTTTCTCCAATGCGGCATATTCAGGAGAGAATGTTTGAGATAGGTGAAGATTCGAAACGTATGCGCTCAACCCCTAAATTTGTACCTGCAGGGCAAAGCACACAATTAATTGTTGGTGCAACTTCCGAATCTGATAATCAAATTCTAAGATTGGCCTCTAACTTGTATAAAAGACCTACTATGAAGCGTGTTTATTATTCGGGGTACATACCTGTAAATATAAACGATACTCGATTGTCCGCATTGAAAGCACCACCCTTAGTTCGAGAAAACAGGTTGTATCAAGCAGATTGGCTTATGAGGTTTTATCAATTTAGGGTTCATGAAATTGTTGATGAGAATAATCCCAATCTAGATTTATCTGTCGATCCTAAATTAGGGTGGGCATTGCGACATCCAGATGTGTTCCCAGTTGATATAAACAAAGCTCCTTACGAATTGATCTTACGAGTGCCGGGAATAGGTATTAAATCAGCTAAGCTAATTCTTGCTGCGCGGAGATTTGGGAAGCTAAACTCTATTCAATTGAAAAAAATAGGAGTTGTAATGAAGAGGGCACAATATTTTATTGCTACTAGAGAATTAAATATGAATACAGTCAATGAATTAAAGCCTGAGTGCGTAAAAGAATTACTTATTGGGAAGAAACAAAAAATAGATAAGACAAACAACTTACAGCTAACAATAGATTGGAAAGCATGAAGCCTATTGTTATTTTTACTTTCGATAATACATTTGAAGGCCTTTTGTCCTGTGTGTTTTTTGCATACGAACAAAAAATAGTTCCTGACATAATTGTAAGCGAATCTGAGCAGAAACCTTTGTTTTACGATTATACTTATTATATAATTACTGAAACTGAAAAAAGTAGTAGAGTTTGGAAAAGGCTTGAAAATATATTATCATCTTTTGCACGCAGGATGCTATTTAGTGTTTGGCTATCAGAATTGCCCGAAACGAATATGTTGCTGTTTCGTTATATTTGTAAGAATATTGATGCCCCGTCGTCAATTGAAATGAATTTTGGTGACCCAGACGTAATCAGAGTTTCGAAAATAGCGAAGAAAGTTGGGAGTGAAGCAAGAAAGATAATTCAATTTTTAAGGTTTCAACAAACAAAAGATAATATTTATTTTGCACCAGTATCACCCGTGTACAATGTAATTTCAATGGCTGTTTCTCATTTCAAAAAAAGATTTGCAGATCAACAATGGATTATATTTGATATAAAAAGGTACATTGGGTTATACTATGATTTGAATGAGATTATTGAAATCACTTTTGATGAAAGCATATTGAATTCTTTCACTAATGGATCATTAAATGATAATAAATCATCAGAAAGCGAAGTGTTTTTCAAGGAGCTATGGAAAACTCATTTTCAGCACCTAGCTATTAAAGAGCGTTTGAATCCGAAACTTCAACGCCAGCAGATGCCTGTTAGGTTTTGGAAATACATTACAGAAATGCAATAAAAATGAATTTTTTGTTTTGAAAAACTTTTACATCATTAGCTTAATTATTTTTTCTTCAAGAGGTCTCTTATCTCTGTCAATAATGCTTCTTCTTTAGTTGGTTTAGGTGGAGCCGCTGGAGCTGGTTCTGCTTCTTTTTTTCGTTTCATTTTATTGATACCTTTAATAACAAAAAATATTGAAACACCTATAATTATAAAATCAACAAGTACTTGAATGAAATTTCCATAATTCCACGTTATTGCTGGATTTAGAACGTCTTCACCACTCATTACAGCTTCTTTGAATACAATTTTCATTTCTGTAAACTTTGTATTGCCCACTAACAAGGAGATAGGAGGCATCAGGATGTCATTGACAAATGATGTAACTATTTTTCCAAAAGCGCCCCCAACAATTATACCTACAGCCATGTCTATAACATTGCCACGTAATAAAAACTCTTTCAACTCTTTTTTTAATGCCATTTTATTGTTTTTTGAATTTATACTTAACTCTGACTAGATATCACTCTATTGTTCATTTTAGAATATCTCTGCAATCATACAGCGTGCAGAACCTCCTCCTATTTGTTCAATTGTATTTATGGGTGATGATATTATTTCACAATGTTGCTCCAAAACTTTTTTTTGAGAGTTAGTAAAAGCTTTTTTGGCGGTCTCAGACATTATTAAATAATTATTGTTTTCCGAATTGCGTACTTCTAATATATTTGCACAGAAATTCTTCATCTGTTCAAAAGAAATTTCTATAACTTCTTTCTTTGAATTTATCAGACTACTCACAACATTCTCTCTTCGTCTTTTATCTATAATGGATTCTGAACATATAACAGCAATATTTTCGCCAATACTCATCATAACGTTTGTATGATAAATAATTTTTTGGTTATCATCGTAGGCGTTAAAGAGCTGCGGCTCAAAATTCATTTTGGTATAAAAGTCTTCAAAAACAATATCGTCTGTTCTTTCGGATCTACATGCATAGACAATACGATTTTTATGATCTAAAATTAAACTACCTGTGCCTTCCAGAAATCTATTTTTATTTTCCCATTCTGTAAAATTTATAACCTTAAACGCGCTAAAATGTTCTTCAATAGTTTTTAAAACTCCTGACTTTCTTTCTAGTCTTCTATTTTCTGCAAACATAGGATAAAGAATTAGCTCTCCTGTTGAGTGAGTCGAAAACCAATTGTTGGGGAATATTGAATCGGGTGTGTGAGGATCCATAGTATCTTGAACTACAATGACTTCAATTTTGAAACTTCGGAGTTTAGCAACAAAACAATCAAACTCTTGCAAAGCAATTTCTTTTAGATTTGAAATAGATGCTTTGTTTTGAAAGTAGTTGTTTGTTGCTGTTTGCTCATTATAAGCAAAATGAGCAGGACGAACCATTAAAATCTTCTTAGCCGTTTGCATTTTGCTCAAGTTTTTTTATTGATTTCTCTATAATGTCTAATCCTTCGTTTAGTTGTTCTTCAGAAATAACTAATGGTGGAGCAAACCTAATAATATGCTGATGTGTTGGCTTAGCTAGCAATCCATTTTTGGCCATTTCAACGCATACATCCCATGCAGTTTTTCCATTGTATGGTTCTATTTCTACAGCATTTAAGAGACCTTTTCCTCTTATCAATTTGATAAAAGGAGAGTTGATTTCTTTCATTCTTGCTCTGAATATTTTGCCTAATCTTTCAGCTTCATCAGCCAAATTTTCATCTATTACTACTTTTATGGCTGCCATTGCAACTTTGCAAGCCAAAGGAAATCCTCCAAAAGTAGAGCCATGCTGACCTGGGCTGATGGTCATCATTATCTCATTATCGCATAGTACAGCCGAAACAGGCAACACACCTCCTGATAGTGCTTTTCCTAAAATTACAATGTCGGGTCTAATATTTTCGTGGTCGCAGCAAAGCATTTTTCCTGTTCTAGCAATTCCTGTTTGTATTTCGTCTGCAATAAAAAGCACATTGTGCTGTTTGCACAAGTCTAAGCAAGTTTTCAGATAACCATCTTCAGGAACCACCACCCCAGCTTCACCCTGTATTGGCTCTACTAGAAATGCTGCAATTTTATTTCCTTTTTCTTTTAGTATTTCCTCTAAAGCTTTTGTGTTGTTATACTCTATGGCTTCGAAACCTGGTGTGTAGGGCCCATATTCTTTTTTAGCATTTTCATCCGTTGAGTAAGAGATAATAGAGATAGTTCTTCCATGAAAGTTATCTTTGCAAGTAACAATAATGGCCTCATTTTCTGGTACTCCTTTTACTTGATAGGCCCATTTTCTTGCTAGTTTTAGGGCCGTTTCCACTCCTTCAGCTCCAGAGTTCATTGGTAGAAGTTTGTCGTAACCAAACAGCTTGGTCATCATCTCTTCATAGGGCCCCAGGCAATCGTTGTAGAAAGCGCGAGATGTTAAGCATAAAGTCTGGGCTTGAGTATTGAGTGCCTCCACAATTTTGGGATGACAATGACCTTGGTTTACTGCAGAGTATGCCGATAGAAAATCGAAATACTGTTTGCCGTCAACATCCCAAACCAGAGATCCTTCTCCTCTAGATAAAACTACTGGTAGTGGTTTGTAATTGTGTGCTCCATGTTTTTCTTCGAGCATGATGTAATGTTGTGATTTTTCGGATAGATGCATAACTTTGATTTATAAGTTAATTGAATGAATATATTTTATAAGCAAATATAGTGAATTTAAGCAACTAAAGTAATTCATTCTATAACATTTCCTCTACATATTATGATTTTAACCATCCAACTTAAAAGTTTTTATCCTCATTTGTCTATTTATATCTCACTCTCGGTTTATTTATTTATTTTTGCACTCATTACTAAGGTATTTATTATTAAATTAAATATATGAAGCTTCAACTAAATAGTTTATCGGAAATAGACATTGTAGCAAACAAGTTTATCAAAAATATGGGTAGTAGGAATGTCTATGCATTTTACGGAGAAATGGGGGTAGGTAAAACTACTTTCATTAAAGCTATTTGCAAAGCATTGGGCGTTGTTGAAACAGTTACTAGTCCAACTTTTTCAATTGTAAACGAGTACGAAAAAAGTGACGGACAATCCATTTATCATTTTGATTTTTATCGAATCAAAAATATTGAGGAGGCCTACGATTTTGGCTACGAAGACTATTTCTACAGTGGTCATCTTTGTTTTATTGAGTGGCCCGAACTTGTAGAACCTTTGTTGCCTGCAAGTGTGGTGAATGTGCAAATTGTAATTGAAGATAATGAGCAACGTACCATTTTAGTTGACTAATTGTTGTATATTTTTCATGCTATGTTTTAATTAAAAAACACGTATTAAACTAATTCCGTTTTTAGTGCTCTATATATAGTGCCCAGTGAGTAGCTATTACGTTTTAATTGTCGATTTGTTAAGTCTATATATTAAAAGTTTAGTTTTTTTGGTGGCAGAGGTTATGTATCTTTGAATGTTTCAAACATAGAATCATAAGATTCAATTCTATGAAGTTCTTATTATTATGAAAAGACTATTTATCAATCTCTTTTTAATTCTGTCTCTCTCTGCAGCAACTTCTCAGGTAAATACAGAAAGGGTTATGCTTATAGGTCGAAACGCTCTTTACTTTGAGGATTATGTTTTGGCCATACAGTATTTCAATCAAGTGATTGGGGCCAAGCCCTATTTGGCTGCTCCATATTACTACAGAGGTATGGCAAAGTTTTTTCTAGACGACTTTAAAGGAGCAGAGGAAGACTGCACATTGTGCATAGAGCGCAATCCATATTGGCTGGCAGCCTATCAGCTAAGAGGTGCAGCACGTCAAAATAGAGAAAACTATGAAGGTGCAGCTGAAGACTACGCCCAAAGCTTGGAGTACTTGCCTGAGGATAAAATAACGCTCCTCAATATGGGTATTGTAAATATAGAACTAAAAGATTTTGAGAAAGCAGAGCAAACTTTTGAAGTGCTTTTAAGAATATATCCAGACTATACACCAGCTTATCTGATGAGAGCCGCCATGTTTTTGGAAAAAGGCGACACCGTAAGTGCCATCCAAAACTATGACACAACGATAGAAAAAGATCCCTATACATCGCATTCTTTTGCAGCTCGAGGCATCTTGTTTTTGCAGCAAGAGGAATATAACAAATCCTTGGCAGACTTAGACGAAGCTATTCGTTTAGACCCTTATTTTGAAGGTAACTATATCAATAGAGGGTTGGTTCGCTACCACCTCAAAGATTTGCGTGGAGCTATGGCAGACTATGATCGTGTGATAGAGATGAATGAAAATAGTCTGATAGCTCGTTTCAACAGAGGCCTATTGCGTGCTCAAGTTGCCGATAATAATAGGGCAATCAAGGATTTTGATAAAGTAATAGAACTTGAGCCATCCAACACAATTGCTTATTTGAACCGAGCTATGCTCAATGCTGAGATTAGTGACAATATAGGTGCGCTACGAGATTTAGATGTGGTGTTGGGTGAACATCCCGATTTCTTTCAAGGATATTATTCGCGTGCTCAAATAAAGCGCCAAATGAATGATTTGAAAGGTGCTGAAGCAGATTTTAAATTAGGACGTGCAAAAGAGGCGCAAGCCAAGCAGCGTTTAGCTAACGAAGAGCTCGAGCTAGCAGATAACTCAGAAGCAACTAAAACTGCGGGTACTCGTGAAGAAACGGACAAAGATATAGATAAATTTAGCTTGCTAGTTGTTGCTGATAAAAAGGCTGAAGAGAAATCCAAATATAAGAGTGAATCTAGAGGCAAAGTTCAAAACATCAATGCTGAGATATTGCTGGAGCCTAAGTTTGTTATCACTTTTTATGAAAAGCCTTATGATGTACAGCGCCCGGTCTATTATTCTGCACTTATTGATAAGGCCAATAATAATTTGGGTTTGACATGGAAGATAAGAGCTACCAATTCCGAAGCTTCGTTGAATGAGCTGCAAGTGCAAACTCATTTTAGGTCTATCCAGAATTATTCTAAATTGATAGATGAAACTATTGATAACACTAGCTTATATTTTGGTCGCGGAATCGATTTTATGCTTATTCAAGATTATGCTATTGCCATCGAAGATTTCGACAAAGTAATAGACATGGATACTCAGTTTGCACTCGCCTATTTTGCTCGAGCGCTGGCGCGTTCTAAGCAAATAGAATCCAATCCTGACTTGCAAGAGCAAGAAACCAAAAATCGTTTGGTAGAATCGCCCACCAGGATGAAACTCCCTTTAGCTAATAAAGACATGTCAATAGCCGGAGGGCTATCAGTTGTGCCAGATGTATCTAAGAAAACTTTGGAATATGATGTAATTCTCAAAGACTACGAGAGGGTTATCAACTTAGACCCTAGTTTTATATATGCCTATTATAATCGTGCAGAAATATTGAGTATTCAAAAGGATTATAGAGGTGCCATATCAGATTACTCCCAGGCCATCCAATTAGAACCGCAATTTGCAGAGGCTTACTTCAATCGTGGTTTAGCAAAGCTGTCGGTTGGCGAAACAGTTTCAGGATTAGATGATCTTCGAAAAGCAGGAGAGCTTGGTATTGTTGAATCATACAGTATCATAAAAAGAATGCAATAGAAGTTTTAATGATCAGCGTCTTTTCTTCCAAATACACATTCGTGTCATTTGGAGGCTTATGTATATTCCTTGCAAATGTTGTGGAGAATTAAACATAGATTTATGCGTTCTCCTTTTTCATGTTTAGTTTTATCGAATATCAATTTAACTAGGATGACTAATCTAGTATCCCTTTTTGATAATATCAATAAAGAGATGTAGTTGATTTAATAGTTTCTTCTATGCACAATTATCTATTTATCCAATAACATTTGTTTGTTAGAATATAATAACACAGGATGTTCTATTTCATCTGATTGTGCAAAACGTTACTGCATCCGTACTGGATTTTTCAAAAAGTAATACCCATTCTTCTGCTCCACTTTAGCCGATACTATTTGAGCATCGTGATAGAATATAGCAGTTCTCTCTTCTTGCACTA
>CAYVLC010000099.1:0-9684 GCA_964452155.1 uncultured Dysgonomonadaceae bacterium | reverse complement strand
GTAGTATGTGACCCAGACCCATCTATATTGACAAATTAATTCATTGAGCCGAAGGCTCTAACACTTAAAAATTAAATAAACATGAAGAAAGAGAACAAATTAAGCAGAAGAACATTTCTGAAAAGCTCTGCATTGGCAGGAACAATTGGTGTAATTGGTGTTGGTGGTGGAACAGGCTTGCTATCATCGTGTAGTACCGACAATAGTAAAGGTGGCAAGGCTGCCATTAGAGAGCCAGGAAGTTACTACATACCTCAATTGAATGATTTGGCCGACGATGGCAAAGAATTGCGCGCTGGTGTTATTGGTTGTGGTGGCCGTGGATCGGGTGCTGCAATGGACTTTTTGAATTCGGCCAATGGTGTTACTATTGTAGCTCTAGCCGATGTGTTCGAAGAGCGCATTACTAGTTTGGCCGATAAGTTGAAGAGCGAAAAAAACATTGACGTACCTGCCGAAAAACGCTTTGTAGGTCTTGATGCTTACAAGCAAGTGATAGATAGCCCCGATGTGGACGTTATTATAGAGTGTAGCCCTCCTTTCTTCCGTGCTTCGCACTTTGAATATGCAGTGCAGAAAAACAAACATTGCTTCTTAGAGAAACCCATGTTTGTAGATGCAGTAGGATATCGCACAGTGGTGGCGGCTTCAAAGCAAGCTCAAGCAAAAAAACTAAGCGTTGTTACTGGAACTCAACGTCATCATCAGCGTAGCTATGTGGCGGCTTTCCAACAAATTATGGACGGAGCCATTGGTGAGATTACTGGCGGTGTTGTTTACTGGAACCAATCGATGCTTTGGTATCGCGAACGTCAACCAGAGTGGACCGATTTTGAATTCATGGTGAAAGACTGGGTAAACTGGAAATGGTTGTCGGGCGATCATATCATAGAGCAACATGTACACAACATTGATGTGTTTACATGGTTTAGTGGTTTGAAACCCGTGAAAGCTGTTGGATTTGGTTCGAAACACAGACGTATGACTGGCGACCAATATGACAACTTTAGCATCGACTTTACGATGGAAAACGGAATACACCTTCATAGTATGTGTCGTCAGATTGATGGTTGCACCAACAATGTGAGCGAATTTATACAGGGTACCAAAGGATCGTGGTCAACAGCCAATGGCGAATCTATAATAAAAGATTTGGCAGGCAATGTTGTGTGGCAATTTGATAAAGATGACGAGAAAGCCAACTTTAAGCAAACAAATCCCTACACACTAGAACACGTAAACTGGGTAAACAGTATCCGCAAGAATACTCCTATTGAGCAAGCATCAGAAACTGCTATATCTAATATGGCTGCACTGATGGGACGCGAGTCGGCCTATACCGGATTGGAAACAACTTGGGATAACATGACTGCATCGTCATTAGATTACACACCTGCCGATTTGAATATGGGCAAGATGGATATGAGCTCGTTTGTAGTACCTGTTCCTGGAACAGCTAAGGGTAAATAATATAATCTCCTTGTGTTCGCGTGGTTCATAAAGCCACGCGAGCGTTTGGTTTTGCAATATATATTATTGCAAAAAGCATTAGCACCAAAGAGTAAATAATATAACTATGGATAATCTAAACAGAAGACGATTCTTGAAGACTTCAATGGTAGGTGCTGCTCTTGCATCGGTTGGCAACACAGCTTTGGCAGGGAGCACAACCTTGGGTGCTGTAGAGAATCAAAGCATTACTCACAGTACATCTTACAACAAAACTCCCAAGCTTAAAATTTCTTTTCAAGAAGGCACTGCCCCTGGCAAAACCCTTAGTGAGAAATTGGATTATATGGAGCAACACGGAGTGGTGGGCTTTGAGCCCGGTGGTAGAGGACTACTGCAGCGTGTGCCTGAACTAAAAAAAGAGCTTAAAGACCGAAATATAGCAGTGACTGCAATATGTGCTGGCTTTGAGGGTTTTGTTTTATCGACAGATGAGGCTATTCGGAAGAAATTTCATGACACGATGACCGAAATCATTATTGCTGCAGGCCAATTGGGCTCTACGGGAGTGATATTTGTTCCTGCTTTCAACCAGCAAGTGCCAGTATTGCCGCACACAATGGAAACACGCAACTTCCTTTGCGAAGAGATAGATAAACTGGGCACTATTGCCACACAAAATGGCACTACCGTTATCTTTGAGCCCCTAAATAGAAAGGAAACTTTTTATTTGCGCCAAGTGGCCGATGCCGCATCAATCTGTCGCGACATCAATAACCCTGGGGTGACCTGCATGGGCGATTTTTGGCACATGACTTGGGAGGAAACTTCTGATAGTGCAGCATTTATTTCGGCCGCAGACTATCTGCAACATGTGCATGTAGCCAGTAGAAAACGACGCAGCATGCCTGGCGAAGATGGTTTGGCCGACAACTATGTTGATGGCTTTAGGGCACTCAAAATGATAGGGTACGACAAGTACGTAAGCTTTGAGTGTGGCTGTCAGGGCGACCGAGAAGTATTGGTGCCCGAGGCATTGAAACTTTTAAGGAGGCAATGGGACGAAGCATAAGCTATTTTTATTAAAAACAAATACACGCACGAGCATCTTTGCCGTGCGTGTTTCGTTTTATGGTAGTTTGCTTGTCCTGATTTTTTTTGCTTCGCAACACACAGATTATAAAACGGCGCAAGCGAGAGTCGTTTCGCTTAGCAAACACATAGATACGGCAATCGGCGCAAGCGAATTGCGCAAAATGCGGTTGGCAAAACCACGCAGCAATAGTATAAAATATTTAAACCTCTAAAAAACTACCAATATGATACGCTGGGGATTTATAGGTTGCGGTAGTGTAACCGAAAAAAAGAGCGGACCTGCCTTTGGCAAGGTAGAGGGTTCGGAAGTAGTGGCTGTGATGCGGCGAGATGCCCACAAGGCAAAAGATTACGCTGCGCGTCATGGCATCGAGAAATGGTATGCCGATGCGCAAAAGCTCATTGACGACCCCAAGGTGAATGCCGTGTATGTGGCAACTCCTCCTTCTACACACGCCCAATATGCCATTGCGGCCATGAGGGCCGGCAAGCCGGTGTATGTAGAGAAACCCATGGCAGCAAGTTATGCCGAGTGCCAAGAAATGGTGCACGTGAGCCAGGAAACAGGCGTGCCCTGCTTTGTGGCCTACTACAGGCGCACGTTGCCCTATTTTCTTAGGGTGAAACAATTGATAGACGACGGAGTGTTGGGCAATATTTCCACCGTTCAAATACAATTTGCTATTCCGCCTTACGCATCAGATAAAAGCAAAGATACCCTACCATGGCGGGTGAAGAAGGAGATTGCCGGAGCTGGTTATTTCTACGATTTGGCTTCGCACCAATTAGATTTATTAGACTATCTGTTGGGTCCCATTGTAGATGCACAAGGTCATGCGGCCAATATTGCCCGTTTGTATGATGTAGAAGATACAGTTTCGGCTACATTTCAATTCCAATCGGGCATGGTGGGTAGTGGTTGTTGGAGTTTTGTGGCACCCTACAACACACGTACCGATACCATCCAATTGGTAGGCACGCATGGCACGCTCTCTTTCTCTACCTTTATGTTTACCGACATTGTGTTGCATACTACCGAGGGTGCAATTGCCTACAAAGAGGCCAACCCCGACAATATTCAGTACTTTCTCATCAAAAGCATTGTGGAGCAGCTGCAAGGTAAGGGTGTGGCGGTAGTGAGCACGGCCCTTTCGGCAGCACGTACCAATTGGGTGATGGAAAAAATATTGGGCGGTGTGTGATGTGGCGTATGCGAGGTGTTGTAGAGACAACCATTTATGGCGTCTCTAACTATTTATAAAACACGAAATGGTATAAAAAACGTTTCTATTCTTCGGCATCCTTCTTTTTGGTTCTTTGGCGCACCGCTGCCACATTTTTTTGTATCATTGCACGAATGGTTTTCTTCAATACGTCGTATCCTTCGGGTCCCTCTACCACTGCAAGAGCGTTTATGAGTGCTACAAATTCCATAAACTGGTTTTGAAGTTCCGTTCTGGCATCTCGCACTAGGCCCGTCACATATTCCGATTGCAATTTGCGCCTATTTTGCTGTTCTTTATCAAAAACCTTGTTGCTTGTGGCTAGTGCCAATACCGCCTCGGATAGACCGAGAGTAGCTACGTATTGTTGCTCCTTGTCTCTGGCCAATTCTTGCAGCAGGTTGCTGATGATAGCCGTTTGCATGTCTTGCGAAAGGCGCGAAATGGCACTGCCCGTGCCATACGATTTAAAAACCGACTTCAATCTTTTTGCTGCTTGCTCCTTGGCAGCATCGTACCGATAGTCTGAATAGTACCCAATGAGTTGATATATCTTGCGAATGGCATAATCCCTCTCTTTATCGGCCTGCAATAGTTGATGGGGCGTGGGGAGGCGTTCTTGCACCAACTCTTCGTCGAAAATATCAAACGCTGTGTGCAATTCTTCCAATTTAATAGTATAGGCTTGGGGCTTTCCTTCCCGATGTATGTCAGCAATAACTAAAGTATCGCTCATAAATTGGAAAAGTTCCCACTTCGTCATGCGTTCCAGGTAGTATAATCTTACTTTCATGTGCTTAGATGTGTAATAAAGTGTACTTCTGTTGCAAATATATACAATTGTTGCAAGACTAAGCTATAAAAAATGTTCAATTTACTGCTTTGCAACGTTACAAAGTACTCATGCAGTTTCGCATACATGCTTTGCAACGTTGTAAAGTGATTATGCAATTTTGCATATATGCTTTACAGCGTTGTAAAGTGATTATGTAATTTCGCATATATGCTTTGCAGCGTTGCAGAGCATGTATGTAAAGAGTGGTGATGGGCATATCGCCACAGAAAAGGCGCCTTGTTAGCTAACAAGGCCGCTCTTTGTGCCCATTAGGTAGGATTGTGGGGGTAGATGTGTAGGTTTTTTTGTGAATTTACTTTTGTTTTGATGCACACAGTTTGCAGATTGGGGGCGAGCAGCCCCAAAATTGTCAATTGTCAACTGTCAATTGTCCATTCAAAAAGGTTTCCTCGACTTATCTATCCGCAAAAACACAAAAAGAAGTATTGTAAATCCCCACAGCGACGAGCCGCCGTAGCTAAAAAATGGCAGTGGTATGCCAATTACGGGCGTTAGCCCTAGCACCATACCAATATTTACGATGAGGTGGAAGATAAAAACACTTACAACGCCATAGCCATACACCCGGCCAAAGACAGTTTTCTGCCGTTCGGCCAGGAAAATGAGCCGCATAATAAATATCAGAAACAATAACAGCACGGCACTGGCACCAACAAAGCCTTGCTCCTCGCCAATGGTGCAAAAGATAAAATCGGTGTCTTGCTCGGGCACATATTTCAGCTTGGTTTGGGTGCCATTGAGGTAGCCTTTGCCCAAAAAAGCACCCGACCCGATGGCAATTTTAGACTGCCCAATGTGATAGCCCGACCCTAGGAGGTCTTCCTCCATGCCCAGGGTCACTTTTATGCGCATTTGTTGGTGAGGTTGCAGCACTTCGTTGAAGACATACTCTACCGATTCTAAAAATACAAACGAGCCAATGGCAAAAACTGCCATCATGAGGTAGATGCGTTTCCAAAAACGGAGCGACAGGAATAGTAAATAGAGCGACACCAACCCAAGTGCCACAAGACCACTAATGCCATAGTCCACCTCTGCCCAACTGCTGCTAGAGAGGAGCCAACTGCCCAAATAAACCGTGCCAATGATGCCCAATATAACCCTCATCACCAGCTTGCGCTTGACATAACTCCATACCATACCAGCAGTAAAAATAAGGATGATAAAGAGCGTATATACTTCGCCGCGCGAGAAGATACCAATCTCCTCTTCAGAGAATTTGAGACCCACAACAAAATAGACAATCATGGCAAGGCCCGTGAAGATGAAGCCTCCGGGCAAACCCTCGCGGTAGAGCATGATGATAAAGCTAAGATAGACCAACGCTGTGCCCGTTTCGCTCTGGAAAATAACAATAAGTGTGGGCACTAAAATAATGGCCGACACGAGGAGCAAGTTGCGCGGCTGCATGAGCCGAAAATCGTGCCGGCTAAATACCTTTGCGAGCGCAAGGGCAATAATAAATTTCATAAACTCGGCCGGTTGCACCCGCACAGGCCCTACTACCAGCCAAGAGTGCGACCCCTTGATGTTGGGTGCCACGGCAAGTGTGAGCAAGAGTAGCAAAATACCCACGGCATAGAAAGTGAGTGCAAAGGAGTCAAAAAATCGGGGCTCGACCTTCATAATAGCAAAGGCTAGCAACACCGATGTGCCTATCCACACCAGCTGCATGCCCGCCCTGCCCGATAGGTCAAAGAGGCTCACGGCATTTTCCAAATCGAAACTAGCTGCATAGATGTTGAGCCAGCCAGCCACCACAAATAGGAGGTAAAGCAATACCGTCCACCAGTCTATGCGTCCTTTTTCTTTGCTTATATCATTGTACATCTAGTGCCTGTCTGTTTCGTAGATACATGTTGGGGAGTATTACCGTGTTCACAATTCGGTCTTCGAGCCATTTGTCCGATGGTGGTATAGAGTCTTTAAAGAATTTCTGCATCATCAGCCTGCCAATAGGCACTGCATTGCTAGCACCAAACCTACCGTTCTCTACAATTACCGCTATGGCCACCTGCGGGTTGTCTTTTGGGGCAAAGCCCATAAACAAGGAGTGGTCGTCGCCGTGCGGATTTTCCGAAGTTCCAGTCTTTCCACACACTTCAATCTCTGGTGCAAGGTTGATGCCGCGGCACGTTCCGCCCGTTACGGCGTGCGCCATGCCGCTCACAGTTACCTCAAAGTATTCGCGGGGTATTCCCGTTTCGTGTCGGGTGGTATAAATCTTGTCTATGGGTTTATCTTTCAAGTTTTTCACCACGTGTGGCACATAGTAGTGTCCACGGTTGGCAGTGAGTGCAGCAAAATTGGCTATTTGCAAGGGGGTTGTCAAAATCTCGCCTTGCCCTATGGCTATAGATATGACATAGGCGGCACGCCAGTTTTCTGTTTTGTGTACTTTTGAGTAAAACTTGCTGTTGGGTATAAATCCTCGTTTCTCGGATGGCAAGTCTATGTTGAGTTTGTTGCCAAACCCAAACGATACCATGCGGTCTTTCCAATGGTCAAAGGCATCGTTGATGTCCTTGTATATAGTTCTATTAGAAAGCATGGCCGTGAGCCCGTAGCAAAAGTAGGAGTTGCAGGATGTAGCCAAAGCTGGGTCCAACGATAGTGGGGTAGGGTGCCCGTGACAGCGTGGACGTCCCCCCAGTGGTGGATATCCGCCAGCACAACCATATCGGGTATCGGTGGTAATGATGTTTTCGGCCAAGAATACAAGCCCTTGTGCCGGTTTGAAGGTCGATCCGGGTGGATACACCCCCGCCACGGCTCGGTTGATGAGGGGTTTGTAGGGGTCGCGCGCAAGCTTCATAAAGTTTTCGCCAAAATCGCGGCCCGTTAGCAGCGCCGGGTCGTAGGTGGGTGCTGCCACCATGGCCAGTATCTCTCCGGTTTTGGGTTCAATCATAATGATGCTGCCAATCTTGTTCTGCATCAAGTATTCGCCATATGCTTGCAACTCAATATCTATGGCCAGCGTGAGGTCTTGGCCCGATACGGGCATTTTGTCGTGCACACCATCTTCGTATTTTCCTTGAATGCGGCCGTGCGCATCGCGCAACAGTATTTCTACCCCTTTTTCGCCTCTCAGGTCATCCTCATGCGATAGTTCTATGCCCGATTTGCCTGCAAAATCGCCACGGGCGTAATATTGGTCGGCTGCCATGGTGTTTTTGTCCACCTCGGCTATGTAGCCAAGTATTAGTCCCATGTTGGGATATTTGTATTGTCGTTCGGTACGGTTCTGTATGTAGATGCCTGGAAACTTATACAGTTTTTCTTGCAACATGGCATACTCGCGCACGTTTAGTTTCGACATAAATCGTTGTGGAGTGTACGAAGAGTAGCCTGGGTTTTTGCGAGGGTCGCGCATCAGGCTGTCTAGTTGCATAAAAGTAGAATCGTCTATGCCCAATGTGTTGCAAAAGTCTAGCGTGTCAAAGTTGTTTATCTCCCTAGCCACCATCATCACATCGTAGGTGGCTTGGTTATACACCAATAGTTCGCCATTGCGGTCGTACATTGCACCGCGCGAGGGGTAGAGCGTTTTTTTGTAAAAGGCATTACTATCGGCAAAGTCGCGATATTTGGTGTCTATTATCTGCAAATTGAACAATTGCACCATGTACACCACCGCAATCAATACCACCGTGGCTGCAATGATGAGGCTTCGGTTAAAGAATGGGTCTTTTCTATTCATCGGCCTTCAGAGTTTTGTGCATAAATACGTCAAGTGCCAGAAGCAGAATAATTGTGAGCACAATTGACGAGGCCCATCTCAACAATAGTATCAGTGGGTTGAAGAGCGAGAACGACTCTAACGTATAGAGTGCCGTTTGATGAATAATAACGGCCACCATGGCAAACTTGATAAACGATCCTGGGGCCGTGTATATGCTCGGAATGTGTTCTTGTGCTTCGTCTTTGGTGTAGAACAAGCGCAATAGCTGTTGCCTAAATGCAGCAACCAGTGTTGCGGCTGCTGCATTGATGCCAGGGGTGTTCAAAAAGATATCTATAACCAGCCCCAACAGAAACCCTACAATGATAACATAAAACTCATTGCGCCCCACCGGAAGCTTCAACAGAAAATAGATATACAAAAACGGAGTGGCCAAACCAAATATACTTATTTGATTAAAAACAAGTACTTGCAGCACTATCAACAGTGCAAATAGCAAGGCTTCGTATAGGTAGTCTAGTTTCATTAGTTTATACTTGTCTCTAGGGCGGTACGCTCGCGGTGATATTTATCGTCTATAATGAGCACATGCTGCAGGGTATGGAAGTTTGTGGCCAAGTTGATGTTGAATGTATTGAAATTGTCGTCGGGCGATATACCTACCTCTTTGGTATAGCCCACAATTATCCCCTCGGGAAATATCCGAGAGAACCCCGTCACCACTGTATCGCCCACGGCAAATACTTCGTGCTTGGGTACTTCCCTCAGTTGGGCTTCGTCGGCATTGCGTCCGTCCCAAGCTATGGAGCCAAAATTGTCTGAGTTTTTCAATTTTGCCCCAAGCCTAAATTTCGGATTGATGATGGGGATGATAACGGCCGAATGTTTCGATACATTTCGCACCACACCCACCACACCAGCGGTTGATATCACACCCATGTCGGGCCGCACACCATTGAGCGAGCCTTTGTCAACGGTAATGTAGTTGTTGATTTTAGATATACTTATGTTGACTACATCGGCCGGAATAAATTCGAATTGTGTGGGCGCAATAGAGTCCAGGGTAAATGCATCAATGGTGCTTGTGTCGGCTGTAAGTAGCACAATATGTTTTTTGAGCAACTGCACCGTTGCCTCAAGCTCGGCAGTGCGTTGGAGCAGGTCGTTATTGTCTCGTTTGAGGCTGAAAAACGATGTTACATTGTTAGACACACCATAGAGTTGGCTACTTATTTTGTTGGCCGACGACAGATATACGCTCCTCTGATAAGAGTTGTGCTCAACCACCATGTATATGCTCAAAGCAATCAATAGTACAGCCAGAAACCATGCACTGTTCCTTAAAATATAATTAAGAAGGTTTCTCATAAATAGCT
>CAYVLC010000098.1:0-9712 GCA_964452155.1 uncultured Dysgonomonadaceae bacterium | reverse complement strand
AACCTATGCTGCTTAAGAATCTTAGTGAGCTGAAGCCTGTAAGGCTGGCATATTTCAGCCCAAGGCATCGCCTTGGGTCATGTTCGTAATGTATTGTAAGAGCCCTACAGGGGCGACATTAGTTAGTCGTTCACGTATTTGGATGTATTTTATTACCGCTCATGCGCCGTCCCTCGGCGCACAGCCGTCACCATTTTGTACAGTTGGTCATTGGGACGAATCTTCTCGGGAGTCTTTATGGAGAAGCTCTCTCCCTTCACCGTTTCTTCGACGGGTTTCATATCCACGTGAATCTCATCGGGGGTCAGGAATATGGCACCCGTTGTAGGGCCAGTTATCAGCAATTCTTCGCCTGGTTTCAGGGTTTGTGTCTCCATCAAAAACTCCGTCACGCCAATATTGCCAAAGTGTTTGATGGCTTTGCCAATATACACCTTGCGCTTGGTTGCGCCCGATCCGTAGCGGTGTGTCCACTCGCCCAATCGTTGGCCTAGGTAATAACCATCCCAGAAGCCTCGGTTGAAAACCGTAGCCAGTTTCTCTGTCCACACCTCTATTTTGTCTTCGGTAAACTCATTGTTGCAATAGGCCACCACGGCCTCTTTGTAACACTCCGTTACGCGTCTCACATATTCGGGTCCGCGCGCACGGCCCTCTATCTTGAATACGCGCACACCGGCATCCATCATCTTATTCATAAAATGAATGGTCTTGAGGTCTTTGGGCGACATGATATATTCGTTGTCTATCTCCAATTCTATATCGCTATCTTTGTCTTTCACGATGTATGCCCGGCGGCATATCTGATTGCACGCTCCGCGATTGGCAGATTTATCCTTTTCGTGCAGACTCAAGTAGCACTTGCCCGACACCGCCATGCACAATGCCCCATGGCAAAACATCTCTATGCGGATCAATTGGCCCGCAGGGCCTTTTATCTGTTGTTCGTTGATGTCTTTGTATATTTGTGCCACTTGGTCTAGGTTCAGCTCGCGCGCTAGCACTACCACATCGGCAAACTGGGCGTAAAACTTAAGCGACTCTGTGTTGGTAATGTTCAATTGGGTAGAAAGATGCACCTCCACACCCACTGTGCGGGCATACATCATGACGGCAACGTCCGATGCAATGATGGCCGACACTTTTGCTTCTTTTGCAGCGTCAATAATGGTGCGCATCAGCCCTATATCTCCATCGTATATCACTGTGTTTACGGTGAGGTACGATTTGAGCCCATGTTCGTTGCAGATTTCCACAATCTTATAGAGGTCTTCTGTGCTGAAGTTGTTGGCCGATCGGGCACGCATATTCAATCCCTCTATTCCAAAGTAGATAGAGTTTGCGCCTCCTTGTATGGCTGCCATAAGAGATTCGTATGAACCTACGGGGGCCATTATTTCGTATTCGTTTATATTTCTCATTTGTGATGTCTCCTAGGGAGTGAGCTCAGTATTGCCCGTTTTATTAGACTATTGCCCGTAGGCATGCAGACAACAAGTGCTCTGATTGGATAGTTAATGCTCAGGCTTCTCAAACGAGCGAGAGCGGTCGATAATTGCCATGGTTTTTTTGTCGAGTCTTCTTAATTGAGCAACCGAAGGATTCTTCTTGTTGAAGTCGGTTGACAATAGTTTCATTGTTAGTCGCATGTCTGTCTTGTCAACAAGCTTAAAGACAACTATTTTGTCTTCGAGCACCCTGTTCTTCACCAAATGAATGGTGTAGTCGGTGTCTGCCACGTAGTCGAAGGTAGCTTTGTCGTACAACAAGTCGGCAACTCTGATACCCGTTATTTTCGAATCGAATTTGTAGAGAACAATTCCGTTTTCATTGCTTATGCCCAAACCAATAGGATGCTCCTTTTTGTTTAGAAACTCTGCGCGTACTCCTTTTATCGAATAGCCACTCTCATTGAATAGTTGCAATTGGATGGTGTCATTCTTAACGGCAGGCTTGGTCTCTATTTTTGTTTTTGCTCCGTGGTACTCCGCGGTGTTTATCAGCACAAAATCGTCCAATATCTCATAGGTTCCTTCTCCTATGAATACCACGCCTAAGGCATCGTTTCCTCTCACGCTAAATTTTACCCTGTTATCGTCGAATGAGATGGAGTCGGGCCCTTCATAGTAAGTACCATTTATCTCTTGGGCAGTAAGCGTGAGCGCAAATAATGCAGTTGCGAGTGCGATTAATATCTTCATCTTGGGTAGTTATATTATTGAGTGTTTTAATTATACCTAGTGCTTACAATAAGCAGTGCAATCTTTGCACAAAGATATACATTATTTAGTAGCGATAAATCTATCTGTGGGCATTTCTTTAAAAGTGATGCATTCTAAATTGAACTTTCGAGCCTGGCTTCCGATATATTACGTGCAGATTGCCAATTGAGGCTTATGGCTACATGGAGCATCCTAAAAGTTTTGTGTAAAGGTTTCCTTATGTAGGCTCAGAGAGTCGGGTGCCATAGTAGTGGACCGTGCGGCATATTGCAAACTGTCTAGCTGCAAGAGTATCTTGTCGCGTATTATCATAAAACTATCCCGCAATTCGGGTTTCACCGGATAGGAGGGGGGAGCCTCCATAGTAAGCGGATTGATGGGTTGATTGTTTTTGTGCACCCTATAATCGAGATGAGGTCCGGTAGAGAGACCAGTAGAACCTACATAGCCAATTATCTGTCCCTGCTTTACGGAGCTTCCCTTTTGTATGCCTTTGGCAAAACCGTTTAGGTGCATGTAGGTGGTTGTGTAGATAGAGTTGTGCTTAATCTTTAAATAGTTGCCACCGCCGTTACTTTGATATCCTTTTGCAATCACAATTCCGTCGCCTACTGTTTTCACAGGCGTACCCGTGGGTGCAGCATAATCTACACCGTGATGTGCCCTATATCTCTTGAGCACGGGGTGATAGCGGGAGTTCGAAAACCTAGAACTAATACGGAAGAAATCGAGCGGTGCTTTCAGAAACTCTTTTCGCAAGCTGTTGCCCTCTTCATCGAAGTACTCTCTTATGGAATCTTGTTGGAAGGGCACCGCAATATACTCCCTTCCATGATGAATGAACTGTGCGCCTTCTATAGAAGCTATTTCCAGAAAGGTTGTATCGTCTATCCATGCTTCATCGTAGATCAAACGAAAAGAATCTCCCTGCTTGATAGAAAAGAAATCTACTTGCCAGGCATATAGATCAGATACTTTAAGGGCCAACATGGGAGAAGACCCCGATTCGATGATTGAGTTCCATAACGATGAGGTGATTGTACCCTCTACATATTTGCGTTGCAAGGTTTTCGGCTTGCACGATTCGTATGCTTTTGGACTATTGGAGCAGATATCTACAACTACATAGTCGGTTTTAGATTTTTCGAACACAAGGTACTGTATAGCCTGTATAGAATCTGGTGTAGCGATGGTAGCATACGTATTTCCTATCTGTAGTTTCGATGGAGGATAGAGGGGCGATATAGTTGCGGTTATCTGCTCGGCATCATTGCCCGCAAACCCCAAGTTCTGTAAGATGGAGGATAGATGATCTCCTTCTTCTATCTTGTAATGGTTCAACGCCAGTGAGTCAACACATATTCCGTAGGCATACGAACGACTGTCTTCCTCTGGTACACTTGTATCTGTTGGATGTTTATCTTGCTTATGTCCGCACGAAAGAGCAATGAGCAACATGAGCAAGCAAACTGTACTTTCGATTATATTTTTTTGTTTAAACATAGCCCAAAGATAGCTTTTTGAATGTTTAGATACAAAATAATAAGCCAAAACCTTGCTAGAGATTTTTGGCGATTGGTAGATTGCTGTAATTCTTGCCCAAGAGAACCAACCAGCCTAAAGCAAAAAACGGATGCCCCCGTCTAAGGCATCCGTTTTTCTTGGTGTATTGCAGAGCTTATTGGTTGTGGCCTATTGCTCCTCTTTGGGCTCTTCTACCATTTTCATCTCTTCTACATTTAGTTTCACTTTGGTGAAAGCGTTTTTCAGTTTAGTGGTGTCTGTTCTGTTGGCCCAATAGGTCACATTGACAGACATTTTATCTTGATTGATATCCAACGCTGTGATGCCTTTCTCAAAGGCTATGTAACTATTTATTTTATTCACGCAGCTGTTGCACATATCATCGAGACGAATCTCAACAGTCTCTTTCTTCTTCTCTACTTTTGGTTTCTTTGCAAAACCAATGCTTGTGAAACAAGCAAATACAACTAATAGGGTAACTAATTTCTTCATTGTCTTATGTTGTTTAAAGTGTTTTCTTAATTGGGTGTTTGGCTGGAGCCAGTTTGGGTTTTATTTGTCAAAAATTAGAATCTGGGAATAGTAAATCGCAACCCTCCATAAATTTTGCGACCATGTACTGGCCCCCAGATCATAGTAGCATCAAAGTTGTTGCTACGTGGATTGGCGGCATCAATTATCGGATTGTCTTGACGATAGTCGAACAGGTTCTCTACACCTAGGTATATATTCCAGTTGCGGAAGTATCGGGTTATTTGCCCGTTCACAACCGTGTGCGATGCAAATGTTTCGGCCCAAAGTGGGTTCATTGCATCGGGTGTTGGCATTCTGCCACCTCCATTAAACTGTGCCGTAAGATCAAACTGCCATTTGCCCAATGGAGTTTGGTAAGATGCTGTTGCCAGTCCTTTGTAATCGTTCAGCAATGGTTTGTTTCTACGCGTAACCACGCCTGTTTCTTGATTGGTGTAATCGGATGTAGAGTGTGTCCATCTGTAAGCAGCAGTAAATGTGAATCCTTTGAAGAAGGGGTAGCTCATCTCTATTTGCGAACTATTGGTGTACGACTTGCCATCGGCTAAATTGTAAAAGCTTATGGCATGCGGATTGCTATCCATGTCAACCACTACTTGGTTGTTGAAATTTGTTTGGTAGTACTCGCCAATCACGGTCAATTGCTTACCTGCAATAGGGATGTAGAATGTAGCGTTCAGGCCTGCATTCCAAGCTTCTTCTTGCTCTAGGTTGTCGGCAATATTTACTTTTCTTGAGCTAGCCAACAGGTAGTTGTTTTCGGCCAATATATTGGCAGTTCTGTATCCTTTACCAACTGAGCCACGCAGGTGCACCCACTCATAAGGATTGTACTTGAGGTGCAAGCGAGGCGTTACAAAAGTGCCATACCTAGAGCTGTAGTCAGCTCTTAGTCCTGCTAGTAGTATAAACTTGTCGTTTAGGTTGTAGGTATATTGTGCATAGGCACCTGGTGTGGCTTCACGACGGTTGTAGTTGGTGGTCATTAGTAGTTCCTTAAACTCATCGTAGTTCAAACTCAGACCTGTGCTCAGGTTGTGTTTGGCCGAAAAGTCTTTCTCGTAGAGCAAACTAGCGTAGAGGTTCTTTTGTGTTACGTCGTATTGCTTGGTGTCAAACATCGACTCTTGGTCGTGAATAGACCCAGATGCTATCAATGCGATACTTTCGGGCAATTCTCCATCGTTCATTACATAAGCCTGCTTTGTAAACATTTCGCCCCGATTTGTTTTCAACGATATTTCATACGGATTGGTTGCTACTTGCTTTGTGTCTTGTCCGCCAGTTCGCTCTTCGTGAATAAAGCGTCCCCCATATTGTGCCATATACTTACCTGATGAGTAGTTCCAGCGATTCATCAAATTGATTTGATTTGTTTTGGGATAATCAAGGAATGCATCATCATTGCCATCATGGCCTTTCGTGTCATTTGAATAGTGCGCAAACAATCCAGTAGATAGTTTCTCGTTGATGTGCCAACTGCCGTCTGCATTCACTTCCATGCGTTGGGCATCGTTGGCAAAAAGGTTGATAGAGAGGATGTCGGCAGTAGTTGGTTTTTTGTACTCCACATTTATTTGTCCTGCCAGTGCTTCGTATCCGTTCTTCACAGACGAAGTCCCTTTTGAGATGTAGATACCTTCCATCCAAGCTCCGGGAACGTAGTCTAAACCAAATGGAGAAGCAACACCACGGAAGTTAGGATAGTTTTCGGTAAGCATTTGCACATAAGTACCAGCAAGGCCTAACAGTTTAATCTGTTTTGCACCTGTGGTAGCATCGCTATATGCCACATCAACCGATGGATTGGTTTCGAAACTCTCGCCGAGATTGCAACATGCTGCTCTGCATATTTCGGCATAGGTAATCTTTTGCTCTTGCAGCACCGAGTTTCTTTGCGACACAGTGCCCACATTGCGAGAGCTTATCACTACTTCTTGCAGCTCAAGGTCTTCTTTCAGAAAGATAGACAACTCTTCGTCGTTATTATCTATGTGTACACTTTGAGTAGAATAGCCCGTGTAGCTTACCATCAGGTGTTCGTGTCCTTTTGGCGGATCTATTTCGAAATAGCCATCGAGGTTGGTAACTGTGCCTTTTTTCGATTTTTCCCAATATATATTTGCGCCAATAACTGGCTGTTTGGCTTCATCAAATACGTAGCCTTTTATTTTGTCGGCTGCGTAAATCGAAAACGATGATAATAGTAAAAAGAATAGAATTATTTTCTTGGTCATAACTTATAATTTAATTGTAAAACAGCACTTCGTATGTTTTTCGCAAAACACACTACCATACGAATAGCAATCTATTCGTACTAAGTTTTAAAACAGCTGTTTTAGGCTAAATTATAAGTGTTTCGAGCATCGTGAAGTAAACGATTTCGCTCAGGTTGGGAGGTTTTTGGGTTTGCGAGACATAACCTGTAATGGTTTCGTCTGGCTCTATTCTGTTGGATGGAAAGAGCAGTGTTGTGAAATAAATATCTAGTTGTTTGATAGATAGTAGGGTTTGATTGTTTTCAGAGGGAGCGTCTTGTAGGTCTATATCCAAGCGGTCGAGCGAGCAATGTTGGTGCGAGTTGTCACAAATTGCATTCTCACTGCTTTCTTGTTCGGCAGAGCATTCGTCATCGTGTATATCGCAACATTTGTCTCCTACAATTGCTTCAACACCAAAGGTGTGGCAATCTTCACAACAGAACGAATAAGCATTTATCCCCGAACCAGCGTACGTAATTACGATAGCCAGCAAGAAGGTCAGTGATATGGATAAAAACTTTTTCATATTGCAAAGATATGCTTTTTGGTTTTAATACAAAATATTCAACAATCTAAATTGCTAGATGTTCAAGCAACACCCTATTTGGTTGTTTCGGTTATCTCTTTTAGGTATTCATATGTGGCATGTTGTGCCCTCACTTTTGGCTCTTCGTTAGTTTTATAGATATTGTTCAGATTTTCGTCTATCCAGCAAGCCTTCACATTGTCGTTTAGCTGAATGGTGAGTATGTCCATTATTTGTTGTTGTTGCTTTTCGCAATAGATGGGGAAGGCTGTTTCTATTCTGCGTCGCAAGTTTCGCTCCATCCAGTCGGCCGATGTGAGATGATAGGTAGGGGTGCCATTGTTGTGGAAATACCATATACGGCTGTGCTCTAAAAAAGAATCTACGATGCGTGTTATCTTAATGTTCTTGCTGTAGGATTGGTTGGGTACTAGGCAACATATACCACGAATAATCAAATCAATCTCTACGCCTGCCGTGCTTGCTCTGTATAGTTCTGCAATCATTTTTTTGTCTTGCAGGCTGTTCATCTTTAATATAATTCTACCTTTCCTACCATTTGCCACATGGGCTATTTCTCGGTCAATCATTGTGCGGAGCATTGGCAACATGTTGAACTGAGCAACCAGCAGATGGTCAAACTGTATTGTTTGTGGTTTGCCTTCAAGTATATTGAACAGTTCATCTATTTCGGTTATAATGTTTAGGTTAGATGTGAGCAATCCCATATCGCTATATATACGCGCCGTCTTTTCGTTGAAGTTGCCGGTGCTCAGGTACGCATATCCTTTTATTGGAACTCTAGGGTCTTTGCTTCGTTTGCGCACATACGCCAATTTGGCATGCACCTTTAGGCCTTGTAGGCTATATATAATTTTGATGCCTGCTTGTTGCATGGCTTCGGCTGTACGAAAATTGTTCTCTTCATCAAACCGGGCTTTCAACTCAACAAATACGGTTACTTTCTTTCCGTTCTTAGCTGCGCTAATCAAACTATTTATCACAGCCGAATCTTCAGCTACCCTATATTGGGTTACTTTTATCTCCAATACTTTCGGGTCGAATGCTGCTTGCATAAGAAACCGAATTAAATAATCGAAAGATTGATAGGGGAAATACATCATGATATCCTTCTTGCGAAGAACACGCAGCAACGACGAGTTCTTTTCAAATTCGGGAACGCGCAGCGGCGGAGGCAAATCTGCGGTTAGTTTTTTGTTGCTTGGGTTGGGTAGCTTCATCAAATCATCCAGATTTAAGTAACGCCCCGATGGTAACAACTCCTCTTCCTCTATCTCGTAAGTATCTTGCAAATATTCTAAGAAGTAATTGGGCATGGCTTTGTCGTATTGAAAGCGTGTGACTGCACCAATTTTTCTATTGCGCACTTTCTTCAGAATCTTTTCGGCTAGGTTTGTATAATCTTCATCTTCTACCGAGAAATCTGCATCTCTCGATATCTTTAGGCTGTAGCATTTGCCCACCTTATAGCCAGGAAATACACTTGCAAGGTTTGCTCTAATGATATCATCGATAAACATGATGTAGTGCAACCCATCGTGCGAAGGCAACTCAATGAACCGAGGCACTTTTGTGTACGGTATTTTCATGATTGCATACGTATATTGACTAGGGTTTGGCTCCACTTCTTTTTTCTTGCGTGGCAATAAACTAATTACTTGGTAGATGCGTGCATCAAGAATGAAAGAGTGGATATAATCTTTTTGAATAATCATGGGGGTGAGATAGGGAAACACCTCTTCGTTGAAGTATTTAGTCACAAAGGCACGATGAAAAGGCAATACATCTTCCGATTGATGGAGAATAATGTTGTTTTCTTTTAGTTCGGGCAGTATTTCTTCGTTAAATATTCGGTAATACTCCTCTTCTTGTTGCATTACCTCGGCGTTTATTTCAGAAAGAGTTTCCAAAGCCTCTTCTACCGATTCTTCTTTTATGGCCTCTAGCAGAGAGCTATGATAGCCCGAAACACGTACTTTGTAAAACTCCTCGAGATTGGACGAAAAGATGGCCAGAAACTTGATGCGCTCATACACGGGTAGCGATTTATCTTTTGCTTCAAGCAAAACGCGGTAGTTAAATGATAGCCAGCTGATATCTCTTTTAAAGTATTTGTATGTAGGTTTGTTTTGGTTGTCCATAACTTGATTACTTTAATTTTTGTGACTCTTCATGTACCTAAGTTCATCAATTGCGTGCATAGTCTTACATGCTATGTAACGTAAATTTAATAACTTTGTTTTAATAAACAAATATAGGATGAAAAAAATAGGACTTTTATCAGATACACACAGTTATTGGGACGATAAATACATCACTCACTTTGCTAATTGTGACGAAATATGGCATGCCGGAGATATTGGCTCACTAGAAGTAGCAAATAAGTTTGAGGCCTTGAAGCCTTTCAGAGCTGTATTCGGAAATATTGATGGTCAGGAATTACGACAAGCGTATCCCGAAGTCAATCGCTTTACACTTGATGGAATAGATGTACTCATGACGCATATTGGGGGCTACCCTGGCAGATACGATGCCAGAATACGGAGCACGCTATTTGCCAATCCACCAAAGTTGTTCATTTCGGGCCATTCTCATATTCTAAAAGTAATGTTCGATAAGAAAAT
>CAYVLC010000097.1:0-9742 GCA_964452155.1 uncultured Dysgonomonadaceae bacterium | reverse complement strand
TTTTTTGTATAGCAGACGACTTTTGCAAAGAATATGAAACTGACAAACACAGATGATGTCTCAAAGCGAAATCATAACTGTAATGGTTTGCTTTCATTGTGGTACTTTCCATAATTTCATCATGAATATAATTGCAGTTGCAGCACTTGTCTCATATTGCTTTTTTCCTAAAAAGCCTTCAATTAAATTTGAAGTAGAAAAATCAAACCAATTAAGTATCTGGTGATAATCTTATCCCGAACTCACGTGATTAAGTTATTTAAAGCCTTCTCTAGAAACGGTTTTAATTGAAATGACTCTACCAGATAAGCCCAATAGTTCTTTACAAAAATATAGGCTCACTCAATTGGGCTTAGATTATAGACAAAAGCTGTGAATTGTCCACCAAATGCTGTACATACATAAATTAATATTGTAAGCTGAAGTGAAATTTTTACAGTTTGCCATTGTTTGACGTAGTCAAGTTGTATATTTACACATAAATTAGTTTTGCAAGCGAAAAGCTACCAATTTATGCTTTTCGTCCTAAATAAAAAAGATATGAAAGATTTTGCAGCAATAGATTTCGAAACAGCCAATGGTGATCGCAGCAGCGTATGTAGTGTGGGCTTGGTTATTGTGAGAAACGGAATTGTGATAGATAAGATTTATGAACTCATAAAACCTGAGCCAAACTATTATAGCTTTTGGAATACACAAGTGCACGGATTGACGATTGAAGACACAGCTCATTCGCCAATATTTCCAGATGTATGGCGTAACATTGCACCCAAGATTGAGGGATTGCCACTAGTGGCCCACAACAGTCCTTTCGATTCGGGTTGTTTGCAAGCAGTTTTTAAAACATATCGTATGGATTATCCCGACTATGAGTTTCATTGCACCCTGAAAGCTTCACGGAAGCGTTTCCGTGATATAGAGAATCATCGCTTGAGCACTGTTGCCGCTTATTGCGGATTTAATCTCACCAATCATCATCATGCTCTGGCCGATGCCGAGGCTTGTGCTGTGATTGCTTTGCAGACATTGTAGCGGATTGCAGAAATCAGAGGGCAAGAATAATGTGAAAAAACCTTTCGAACAATCAAGTTCAAAAGGCTTTTTTAAATTATGATTTAATAAAGGTATGTCTTATTCTAAATAAGTATATCCATATAGGCCAGAGCGATAGTTGGCCAAGAATTCTTTTCCTTCTTCAGAAGAAATAAATCCTTGTTTTACGGAGCTCATCACCCATGTTTCTACTGTTCTTACAAGTTTCTTAGAGTTGTATTGCGCATACTCCAATACTTCGGCTACAGTTTCGCCATCAATTATTTGTTCTATTTTGTGTCCTTTCTTATCCACGGTTATGTGCACCACATTGGTATCGCCAAATAGATTGTGCAAGTCGCCCAATATCTCTTGGTATGCACCCACTAGGAAGGCACCCATGTAGTACGGTTCATCCTTTTTGAGGGAATGCACGGGCAGATAAGACGATTGTTTCCCATCTTGCGAAATAAAGTTAGCTACCTTTCCATCCGAATCGCACGTAATGTCTTGCAAAGTTGCCGTGCGAGTGGGTTTCTCATCTAAGCGATGAATGGGCATGATAGGAAACACTTGATCAATAGCCCAAGAGTCTGGCAAAGATTGGAACAACGAGAAGTTGCAGAAATATTTATCTGGGAGCAATGTAGCCAATTGTCTCAACTCTTCGGGAGCGTGCTTTGCTTTTCTTATCACCACATTTATTTCGCGCATAATAGAGAAGTAGAGTTTCTCTACCTGAGCACGAGTTTTCAAATCGAGCATGCCAAGGCTAAACATATCTAAAGACTCTTCTCTTATTTGCTGGGCATCGTGCCATGCTTCTAACATGCGTGGTTGAGAGAGAGAATCCCATATATTGTACAATTCTTTCACCAATTCATGGTCGTCTTCGTGAATATCTACCTCTTCGTCCCATTCTGGCAGGGTAGTGGTTTCGAGTACTTCGAAGATCAGTACCGAGTGATGAGCAGTGAGTGCTCGCCCCGACTCGGTGATAATGTTTGGATGTGGAATATCATTTTTATCGGCTGCATCTACAAAAGCAAATACAGAATCGTTCACATATTCTTGAATAGAGTAGTTGATACTGTTTTCGCTATACGAAGAGCGAGTGCCATCGTAATCTACTCCTAGTCCGCCACCAATATCTACAAACTCTACTTTAAAGCCTAGATGATATAGTTGTACGTAAAATTGTGCAGCTTCCCGCAATGCTGTTTTGATACGACGTATCTTTGTGATTTGGCTACCAATATGGAAGTGAATAAGGCGTAAACAGTCTATCATTTTATGTGCTTTCAGCACTTCCATAGCTTCTAACAGCTCGCTCGAGTTGAGGCCAAACTTACTGCCATCTCCCCCTGACTCTTCCCATTTGCCACTGCCCGAACTTGCCAACTTGATACGAATACCAATATTTGGTTTTACCTTTAATCGCTTGGCTAGTTTCAATGTTAAATGAAGTTCGTTTAGTTTCTCTACAACAAGAAAAACTTGTTTACCCATCTTTTGGGCCAAAAGTGCCAGCTCTATGTAGTTTTCGTCTTTGTATCCGTTGCAAACAATTACAGAATCCCGATCGGTATCTATTGCCAATACTGCATGAAGCTCTGGCTTAGAACCAGCTTCAAGGCCAATATTAAACTTCTTTCCGTGTGTAACAATCTCCTCAACTACTTGGCGCATTTGGTTTACCTTAATGGGGTAAACAATATGATTCTGAGCTTTATATTCGTACTCTTGTGCTGCAATCTTGAAACAAGTACTTATCTTTTCAATTCTGCTGTCTAGTATTTCTGGAAATCTTACCAACACAGGAGCCGAAACATCTCGCAGGTCAAGCTCCTTCATCAGTTCGTCTAGGTCAACTCCATAACTGTCTTTTTGAGGAGTAACCAACACGTTTCCCTTTTCGTTTATCGAAAAATATTTATTTCCCCAACCGCTCACGTTGTATGTTTCTTCTGAATCTTCAATACGCCATTTTCTCATATTTTCTATATCTCTTTCTTAATGGTTTATTATCTTACTTTGGTAGAACAAAATTACACAATTATTTTGTCAATTATCAATTAGCAAACAAAATAACAAATCTTATTACTTCTATGAGAACAAGCCCACTGCAAAAAGGTTTTTAAGTTAGTATGTCTTGGCAGCTTCCCACCCAATCATAGCCACTTTCAAATCCAAACCCCAATGATAGCCTCCCAGCTCTCCGCTAGTACGAATAACCCTGTGGCAGGGAATGATAAAAGAGACAGGATTTGACCCCACGGCTGTGCCCACTGCTCGGTTGGCTTTGGGATTGTTTAGATGCTTACTTATATGGCCATAAGTGGTGAGCTGTCCAAGAGGAATCTGTAGAAGTGCATTCCATACCTTAAGTTGAAAGTCGGTTCCCTTGATGTGTAGCTGTAAGGGATTGAGTGCCTTTTTGGGGTTTTGTAGAAACCCAATAGCTTCTTGATGGATAGTTTTTTCTTGATGGATGAAGTTTGCACTGGGAAACATCTCTACCAATTCATTGTAAGCAATAGTCTTATCGCCAAAAGCTAAGTAGCAAATGCCTTTTGGGGTTGATGCAATGCAAGCAGAGCCGAATATAGTAGTGGGGTAAGAGTAATAAATGGTCAAGTCTTTCCCTCCATTCTTGTACTCTCCAGGCGTCATGGCTTCGACGGAGACAAATAGGTCATGCAAACGACTTGTGCCCGATAATCCTGCATCCATCGATACATCAAACAGTGTTTTTTGCTCCTCCAGCTGTGCTTTGGCATATTCGATAGTAGTATATTGAAGAAATTTCTTTGGGCTTACTCCCGCCCATTGCGTAAAGAGTCGGTGAAAGTGGTGACGGCTTAGATTCACCTCCATAGCAATCTCCTCTAGGCTGGGTTGCTTTTTGAAATGAGTGCGAATATAGTTTATAGCTAGCTCAATGCGATTAAAATCAATGTTTTCACGTTTTGTGTCCATATTTCTAGTTTTTTTCAATCACTTCAAAGCTATACTATTTGCACTAAACACACAATCTGATTCTTGCTCTTTTTATCTACTTGCTTTGTGCGCCCATCTAATTTACCATAAATTGTTGAAACTCGTCTGAAAACATATTAGATACCTCTCCGTTGGGTTTTACATAGATGAAATAGTAGTGCAAGCCGCTCATTGTTTTTGCTACTTCTACAGATTTCTCTACACCCATTGCCATAAATGCTGTTGCATAAGCATCGGCTGTCATGCAGTCATCGGCAATAATTGTTGCACCCAATATATCTTGCTCCGATGGATATCCTGTTTGTGGATCAATGGTGTGTGCATATTTTACGCCATCTTTCACATAGTAGTTTCTATAGTTTCCGGAGGTTGCCACTGCTTTATCGCATATAGATAGTATAAGTTGTAGTTCTCGTTGCATAGCCAATGCGTCATCTGTTGGTTTGTCAATTCCTATGCGCCAGCAGTCACCTTTTTCGTTTGTGCCTTTCATTGTTATTTCTCCACCAATCTCTACCATATAGTTCTTTATGCCAAAGTCTTGCAACACCTTCGCTACAATATCGCATGAGTAGCCTTTGGCTATGGCCGATGTGTTTATTTGTACGCGAGGGTCGTCTTTCACCACTATGCCATTTTCTATTCTTATTTTGTTGTACCCAACAAAATGCTTCATGCTATCTATTTGTTCGGGAGTAACATTGTCCATATCTTTAAATCCAAAACCCCATGCATTGATAAAAGGCGAAGCGGTAATATCAAACTTACCATCTGTTTTGCGAGACACTTCCATCGATTTCTCAAACACTTCTACGAAGAGAGAGTCTAGCACTACAGGCACATTGTTATTGACCTTGCCAATAATGGAGTTTTCCTTGAAGGGATTGAGCGATTGATCAAACTTTTGCAAAGCCTGCATTATCTCTACTTTCACAGAACGACTATATTCGTATTTGATGTGAAAGTAGGTGTGGAATATTTCGCCACTTTCTTGGTGGTAGGTGAAGTCCTCTTTTTTGTTGCTAGCATTACACCCTATAAATAAAGATGCAATAAAAAAAAGGACAATATATTTTGAAGTATTGTTAAGGTGTTTCATTAGAGGTGGAGTATGTGATTGTAATGTTATAAATTGCTAGTGAGATCTACATCCATTCGGTAAACTCTTCTATCGATTTTCTTTTCTTGGGTTGCTCTGTTTCAAAAGAAACATCCTCTGCTGGATATCCAATGGGGATAATTGCCACAGGTTCTAACACATTGTCTAGGTTGAGCGCATCTGTAAGTACGCTTGCATCAAAGTTGCACACCCAACAAGTGCCTAGTCCCAATTCGGTTGCTTTTAGCATTAAGTGCGTCACGGCTATGGCCACATCTATATTGCCATGATCTTTGTTGTCAGCCGATCGTTTCCACGATTGCGATTTATCGGCACATGCCACTATATAGAGTGGGGCACTTTGGAACCACTTGCGTGGATAGCTTTCTACAATTCGTTGCTTCATATCTTCTGTAGTACATACAAAGAAACGCCATGGCTGATAGTTTACAGCCGATGGGGCTAAGCGTGCAGCATTGAGCAATTCTACGATTGTCTCTTTATCTATCTCTTTGTTTGAGAACGAACGAACCGATTTTCGTTGTAAAAATAGTTTATCGATATGCATAATATGGAGTCTTTTTTTTAAAATTCTTCTTCAATATGATATTTGTTTCTATCGGCAGAGTTGCGCGACATAATTTCGCCTAAGAAGCCTGCCAAAAACAATTGTGTTCCCACAATCATTGCTGTGATGGCCAGAAAAAAGTAGGGCGAATCGGTTACTAATCTATAACCAAGACCATGCTTCATTGCATATATTTTTGATGCTCCTACAAAAACGATGGCTGCAAACCCGAGTAAAAACATTAAACTACCTAAGAGGCCAAAGAAGTGCATTGGTTTTCTTCCAAAAACCGAAAGGAACCAAAGTGTAAGCAAATCGAGGTAGCCATTGAAAAAACGGCTCAATCCAAATTTGGTATTACCATATTTGCGTGGGCTGTGTGTCACCACTTTCTCTCCAATCTTTGTGAAGCCTGCATTTTTGGCCAATGCTGGTATGTAGCGGTGCATGTCGTTGTAGATTTCTATACTTTTCACCACCTCTTTTTTGTATGCCTTGAGGCCACAATTCATATCGTGCAACTTAATACCTGTAACTCTACGGGCAGTAGCATTGTATATTTTTGAAGGAATGTTTTTGGTGAATGTGCCATCGTATCGTTTCTTTTTCCAGCCCGAAACTACATCGTAGTTCTCTTCGCGCACCATTCTATATAGTTCAGGAATTTCGTCGGGACTATCTTGCAGATCTGCGTCCATAGTAATTACTATATCGCCTTTTGTTTTTTGAAAGGCACAATGTAATGCTGGAGACTTCCCATAGTTTCGTTGAAATTTAATGGCCCTAACGTTGTCAGACTTTCCTTTCAGTTGCGAGATAACACTCCACGAATTATCGGTGCTTCCGTCATCCACATATATTATTTCGTACGAAAAACTATTCTCTTCCATCACTCTCTCAATCCAGCTATGTAGTTCGGGAATCGACTCTTCTTCGTTGTACAAAGGTATTACTACAGAAATATCCATGTTGGCTATAATTAATTGAAAAATCTACTTGTTTAGAATCTTGCTGTCTATGTTTATTCTTGATGCAACTGGCATTAGCAAGATCGATAGGATGAATCCTATAAACACATTGCTCAATATTTGTCTGAAGGCATAGAGTAGGGGCGAAAATGAGCTTTGTCTTTTAAGTTCGTCCATCATTGTGTCATTAAAGTTAAGTGCTTGCGCCACTTCTATTGTTTGTTCGTTTACAATGGAAATATAAGATGGGTCTATCCATGCTATATGCATAATTACAATGACGGACTCTATGATTGAGGCAAAGAAAAAAACCATTATCCCTAGTTTTACACCACTCCAATATTTTAGTTTATTGTCGGTGCTCACATTCTTGAACCTTATTAAATAAAAAAGCAGCAATAGAGGAGTAAAAAAGCTGAGAAATGAATTTACGTAATTCAATGATGGATATTGTGAGGCTCCTATTATAAATAGGTATTTAAAAATCCAAAATCCACCTAATCCAAAACCAGCTTGCATAGCAAAACTGATCATACTGTTGTTATCTTTTTGCATTTGTATTTTTATGTGTGGTCTTTTCTTTCAAAGACCCAAAAGTAATTTGTTTGTGTGTGTTGCTTACTAACTATGCAAAAGTAATTATTTTTTCACTTAGAAAAAAGGTTTACGAACATCCATTGCATAAAACTGATTGCAAAAGACACAACTTTATCTTAATATTCTTACTTTACTTTTCTTTTCGGCACAGACTGTAGGAGAAAGTGCTTCTGCAAAGCGCAAACCTGCTTTGGAATGTGTTCCAAAGCAGGTTCAATATTGTTTTAATGATGTGTGTACCAACAGATGATTGCTAGAGCCGTAATAAAAAGACATGCTGTTAAAGATGCTTTATTTAAAAATAGAGCAAAGCACGCGTAGTGTCTGATTTAAAGTGAGCTCTTCTCTACGAGAGTTTTTGAATACTGGATATACAAAAACCTCAACGGTTTCATCGTCTAGCATTTTCAGATAGCCACCTATGCCCCATGAGAGCATACGTGTGTCTGTTCTAAATTTTAGAATTTTCTTTTTTCTATCGGAATATGATATAATATATTGTCGGTCAACTTTTTGCATCATTTCATCAAACGGACAACTGGTACGCCCTTTAAAAGGAATCTCCATTGTCTTGGTACCTGTAAAAGTGGGCGGATTATCGTTCTCAGTTTCCATGTAATCTAGTCTATTGTAGAAAAAAGAGGTGATAATAGCGGGTGGAATTATACCATTAATGATAAAAGCAACCAACAGGTGCCAAAAATTAAAATGAACTCTCCAAAACACTGTCATCACAAAAATGATACCAAGTAGGAAAATCAAAAAAACAGAAGCCCAAAAAATTATTAACTTAGTTGTAAATTTCATGACGGATGTTTATTTATAAGTTTATTTTTTTCTAATTTGGTCGTGGAATCTTTATTTCTTGTGTAATTTTTATGTTCTCAAAGCCCATATCCTTCATTATCGATGTTAGCACTACTTCGGCTTGCTTGGTGGCATCTTTCAGAATGCCCTGCGATATGGCATCGGTTATCATATTGTCTTTTTCTTTCATGATGGCTTTGTTGTAATCGGCAATAGTGAGCGGATTGAAAGCATTCATGCTCTCGTTGTACACTCTAATGGATTTTTCATCAATCAGTGTGTCCAATATCCTGGCTCTTGGCAATGAGATGTGAACATCCTTGCCCGACACGGCCACTTTCATGTTTTCAAAATCTACACCAGCTTTTATATAACCATTGTATTTCAAGAGGAACGATTTTTCGGTCAAGGGAACATTTATTTTCAGTATTTTCAGAAAGTCTTTGTAGCCAATTACCCCAGAGTAGTTGTATTTTACCAATGCCAACTCTTGTATGGGCACAACCCTATTAAGTATTGCTGTACTATCATAGCCAAGCTCTTTGTCTTTCGAGAAATTAGTTGAAACAAGTAATATGGTAAGCAGCACGGTTGTTGCAATAAAAAACAGGGTAAAGACATTGAATTTTCTTTTTATAAAGCTCACAGGCGAATATATTTAAGTCTATTTATTCGTATTCTAGTTATTCATTTACAAAAATAACAATAAGAGAACAAGAAACTACTGTTTTGGGTTTTTTATTTGGAATGTAATAAAAGCTTCTAGCTTTTATATTCAGAAGCTAGAAGCTTCTGATACGGTGATTCCAGCTTTTACTGGGTTCTGATTGATGTAGTTACGTATATAGTTCATCGACTCTTCATTCCTGACTATGTGATTGTAGCTTTCATGCATCCATAGTTTTTCGCTACAACTTTCACGCTTGTTGATTTCATTTGCTGTGTAAGATTTCCAACAGTCCCAGGACGCTACGCTGCATTTATCTGCATTCATCCGTTCAATCCGTGTCATCCGTGTTCCAATTATTCACATGCGAAAGCATGCTATTCAAGATGTGGGTAGTGATTCTACCAAGTCACAAGTCAGAGACTTGCGCCTGCGGGAGCGCAGATTTCTATTCATTACTATCCATTGACCGTTAAGGCCTCAAGTAAATCACCCCCGTTGGTTTTTTATCTACACACATCAGCTGCATTTCGGTATTTGTTTGCTTAGCCAAAGCAGCATTCTTCTCTTGCTTAGCTTTTAGGGCTCTTTTTTTATTATAAGTTGCACGGGTTTTTATTAAGTTTGTGTATTCAACAATCACACTGTTGAGTTCTGCAATCAATGGAGCGTAGTTCAGTTCCGGATAAGTTCTGTTGGCCACTTCCACCTGTTCAAAAAAACTGCGCAATGCTTGTTCTCCTTCTTTCTTGATGGCTTTGTTTGTGTCTCTTCTCTGTATTTTTATCTCAGACAAGCGTCTTTTGGTATAATACTTGCTGTGAGTTTGGTCTGCTATTCTCAACTCGTCAATGTAAGGCATCAAGCCAATCTTAGTAAATGCCTCTTTCACTTTGGGCGAATCTTTAATTGTGCCCAAGAAGTCGTATATCAACCCCTTTATCTCAACCCTATTATGGTTTCTTAGGTCTGCCAAAAATGTATCTACAACTTCTTGTGCAACT
>CAYVLC010000096.1:0-9744 GCA_964452155.1 uncultured Dysgonomonadaceae bacterium | reverse complement strand
CCTGTTGGCCAATACCAATTATCGGTAGATGCCAACTCTTTACCCAAAAATGTTTATACCAATTTTGAACCACAAGATGTAGTGGTAATAGCCGATAAGCCCATCGAAATACCCGATATAGAGCTGCAGATAAAGCAACGCAAAATTGAGATAAAGAGGTTTGGAAATTAGAGGAATTAAAATTGAAAACAAAAAGCTATAGCACTGCTACAGCTTTTTGTTTTTACTTTTAATTCCCACAAACCTCATCTTTAGAAGGTACAATTAGATTGTTTTTTAGTGAGTCTTCTGAATCCAGGGACGCAACAACTCTATCTCCATACCCAACTCTTTTGCTCTCTCGAAATCTTTCTGAGCAGCTACTTTATCAAATTGTTTCAATCGCAATTGTCCACGCAAAAAGTAATAGGTAGGATTGGCAAATTCTGCAGATGATACCGTTTGTAAGTCGGCCGATAGCTTCGATAGTTGATCGAGGTGCAGATAGCACTCCGCCCGTTTCAAATAGAGATCAGTCATTTCGGGATATTCATTCAATACAGAAGTGTAAATTTTCTCGGCCTCACCCCACTCCTCATCCAATCGGTATAACAGGGCTTTGCCCAGCAGGCCGAAATGAGAAAATTCGCCATGACGTTCGGCCACCTCAAAATCTTTTTGGGCTCCTATCCTATCTTTCTTCTCGAGTTTTAAAACACCCCTGTTATAAAGCGCCTCAACATCGAGTGAGTCTATACTGAGGATACTATTGTAATCGGCTCTTGCCTCATCCCACCTTTCCATCTCCATCAAAAGATTTGCTCGTTGGTGCAAAATAAAGCTCGATTCGGGATGTTTGTTCAACGCCACCGTAAGAGAAATATAGGCAGCATCCATTTTGCCCAAATGTTGCTGTATTGTACCCAAGCTAGTCATTAGCCACGAGTTGTTTTTATTTTTAGGGTCGGCCATTATTGCCTTATTCAGGGCATACTCTGCACTGTCCAATTGATTTTTTTCCATGTAGTCGGCCGATTTGGTTACCCACTGTTTGTATGTTGGCGACACATAGTCTTGTGCAAACACTGTTGCAGCAAAACCAATAATAAGAAATAGTGCTATAGTTTTCTTTTTCATATATAGTAAGTTGTCTTTGTTTTTTATGATGCTCTCACTCTTAGAGGGCTTTTTTGTATTGTATAGTTTAATAAACGGATGAGAGCTGGATTAGTTCTGCATTGTTTTTTTAAACCCAATTACCTCTTTATTGATCGCTTTAATACTTAGTATGATATGATATATCAAATATAATCCTTTCCCAAAACCCCATTGGTTTTGGGAAAGGATGGAGAGGGAGATTTGTATTTAATCTGAGCCACAAAGCTGAAGTAGATAGTGCCAACTGCTCAGTTTTTTAAATTCGTTGAAAATGAAACTATATACTTCTACTCGATGATTAGAAAAAATTAATCTATATCCATCTCCTCAATGAGGTGTGTAGCTCCCGCAAATTTGTCTATGATGAACAGTACGTAGCGTATGTCCACAATGATGCTTCGTTGGTAATCGGGTAGGAATTGGATGTCGCCACCCACACCTTCCCAGTTGCGGTCGAAGTTGATACCAATCAATTCGCCTTTCGCGTTCATTACAGGGCTACCAGAGTTTCCACCAGTTGTGTGCGTTGTAGCAGCAAAGTCGATTGGCATTTGGCCATTGGCCATTTGGTAGGGACCATAATCTTTGGCATCGAATAGCTCTTTGAGCTTATCGGCCACCACAAACTCCCAACTATTGGGGTCTTCTTTTTCCATAACACCCTCCAAAGTAGTTTGGTGTCCGTAATATACGCAGTCGCGTGGTGCATATCCTTTTACCTGCCCATAACTCAATCGCAATGTCAAGTTGGCATCTGGAAAATAGGTATAAGGTCCATCCATTTCTAGCATACCTTTAAGGTAAGTTCGGCGGGCTTTGTTGAACGGATTGTCGTACACAGCTATAGCCTTTTCGAGTTGTGATGATTCATCTTTGACCGATTTTGCAAACCAGATCATTGGATCATTTTCTAACTGCTCCACAGCATGATTGGCTGCAACAAAGGCTTGCATATTCTCTTCGCTACCAAAAATAGAATTCTCGAACAAATAATCTACATAAGCATCTACATCGCCTTCGAAATCATCGTCGATGGTGCGCAATGCAACTGGCAGGCTTTCGTAGGGCAGAAGTTCAAGGTATTCGTGCAACATCACTTTGGCCACTTTCTTATCTACTAGGCTGCTATAGTCTTTATCGGCAAATTTTCTGTAATCGTCCATCAGCGTCAACATTGCCTCTTCTTTTGCAGCTTGGTCACTCTCTTTAATTGCTTTTATCAACGAATCTACAGAAGAGAGAGGTACCTTAGAAAACTCAATGCCACGCATAATTCCTTCGTTTAGCATCCAGAGTCTGAAACGCAGCTCGGCACGCTCTGTTACAATATTTTCAATTGCTGTCAAAGCATCTACATATTCAGGTTTGTTGTTTTGTTTGGCCCAAGCAATTAGTTTTTCTTGTTGCTCCTTTTTTTGTGCTTCAAAATTGCGCATACCAATGGCCCAATTTGTACCAATAGCATTTTTATAAGCATTGGTAGAACCAGAGTATTTAGATGCATACTGAATATTTACTTCTTGATCGTCTAGCATCTCTTCCAACATGGCTTGCTGACGAATTTCGCGCATATTTATTCTCACCTCATTGTCAATATCGCGTCGTTCTTGCACTTCCCACGAGGTGTAAAACTTGTTGGTAGTACCCGGAAAACCTAGCAGCATAGCAAAATCGTGCTCCTCTACCCCTTTTGTAGAAATCTTAAGCCAGCGTTTGGGTTGCAATGGCACATTGTCTGCAGCATACTCAGCAGGGTTGCCCTCTTTGTCGGCATAGATACGAAACACAGAGAAGTCGCCCGTATGGCGTGGCCAAGTCCAATTGTCTGTGTCGGCACCAAACTTGCCAATAGAGCTGGGTGGAGCACCCACTAAACGAATGTCTGAGAAAATCTTTTTGGTAAACATGTAATACTGATTGCCATTGTGAAATGGTTTTATCTCCACATCTATCCCTTTGTTCTCTTCCAAATACTTCACACCCACCATGTCGCGGGCCAAATTGTTGAGATATTTTGGTGAAAGAAAAAACACTCCGTCCACATCTTCTGCTTTATCTTCTTCGAGGCTTTTGAGCACAAAATCGGTCACATCTTCTATTTTTTCGATAAACGTAACGGTCAGTCCCGGATTGGGTAGCTCTTCGGCTTTAGACATGGCCCAAAAGCCTGTTTCTAAATAATTGTTTTCGAGTGTAGAGTGACTTTGTATTTCTCCATATCCGCAATGGTGATTGGTGAGCACCAACCCTTGCGATGAGATAACCTCTCCAGTACAGCCACGACCAAATTGCACTACTGCATCTTTGAGCGAACTGCCAGTGGGGTCATAAATATCGGTATCTTGGAGCATTAAGCCCATAGCTTGCATCTCGGCCAGTTTTTGTTGCTTCAACAAGTGCAACATCCACATGCCCTCATCGGCATAAGCAAACGAAACAAATAGTCCGATTAATAGTGTAAGAATTGTTTTTCTCATTGTATAGTATGTTTTATTGTGTGTGTGAATATAAAGTATAAAGATAGTAAGTTTTTTTAAAGGAATAGCAATACTATACCTAAAGGAAATTTGAATAGCGTATAGATATAAAGATAAAGGCGTGCCCTTATTGTTCCGTTCTTCCAATAGCACGATTAAAGCCTATATACTTGAGATTAATTTGTATATTTGAGGAATAAGAATCAGCACTAAATAAAATGAAGATTTAAATAAATTCAAAACTGGAAAAACTATTCTGCATAATGGGCTGCCTTGAGTTTTTTTCCTTTTAGGTATGCTATGAGAGAATGGATTTACGCAAACCATTTGAATGACAATAATTAGTGTGACTTGATGTATCATAAGTGTCTATTTATTAATGAAAGGGAAACGACATTTGTCTTCCACCAGACACGAGTTGCAAAGTTGTGCCAAGGGGTTTTTTGAAGATGCTGAAGGTGAGAAATAATTGTTGACCTAAGCAATAGCCTACATGCAGCTAAGCCACTACAAGTGCACATATATTACAAATCGCTTACATCAATACTCGTACAAAATTCTTACTTTTGTAGTACCAATTACATAAAAAAATAGCACCCCATGACACATTACCTCCATTTGATAAAGGATACTATAAGAAAGAAATGGATAAACGTATTTTGGAAAAATCCACCTCACCTTTGGGCATTAAAAGTGACAGTTTCTATTGCTATCTTAGTGATTATTGCCGAAATACTATTCGATAACACTTTTATAGCCACCACCTTGGCACTGGGCGTAGTGGCAATGGCGCTGGGCGAAACGGATGTGCATCCACGTGGACGCTTAAAATCGTCGGCCATTATGTTAGTGTTGTTTGTGGTGTCGAGTAGCATTGTGGGGCTATTGATTCCTTACACAATTGCGTTTGGTGTTGTTTTGGGGCTAATGGTTTTCACGCTTACTATTTTAGCAGGCGTCAACTCACGCCTGCAGGGGGTTACGTTTGGCACCTTGCTCATCATTACCTATACAATGCTGGGGGCTGGCACAAGCCAGCAGTGGTTTCATCAACCATTGTTGTATTTAATTGGTGCTGCTATCTATTCCACTATATCGGTGTTGCTACTTTACCTTAGACCATTGAGATTGTTGCGCGGAGAAATTTCTAACGGATTTGCTTATCTGGCGGAATACATAGATATGAAAGCCACACTTTTTCCTAGCAAACCACAAGAACAAGAGAAGATAAGAAATCAGTTGGCTCAACAAAGCATAAGATTAGCACAACAAATAGAAGTTTGTAAAAGAGATTTATATAGCTATTCTGCCGAGTCGGACGCAAAGATGCATGATGTAATAGATATCTATTATCGCAAATGGTATTTGCTGCAAGAGATGCAAGAGCGTGCCACATCGAGCCACGAGCAATACGATATTCTGAGTGGACAGGTCAAAAATGCCGATTTAATTGAAGGATTCGGACAGTTGATGCACCAAATTGCAGCTGCCATGCACCTGTTTGCCGAATCGTTACTTACGAGCGAACCTTACAAACATCCTATCTCTTTGGTGTGGACAGTAACAGCTTTGAAAAACATGCTACTTGCCGAAAAAGAAACCAACGAAGTGCACTATTCTACTTTGTCTTTGCTAATGAACAACCTGTACGGACTAGAACAAAGTCTGCGCAACGAAGAAAAGATGGAGCAGCAGGTTGAGATTTCCGATTTTCATTTCCAGCGTCCAAAACGTCAACCTCTTTCCGCCATTCTTACACCCCGACATCCACGTTTTCGGTTTGCTGTTCGCTTAACGCTCTGCTTGCTACTAGGCTACACCACAATGCATCTTTTTCACATAGAAAAAGGTGCGTGGATACTACTCACATCGTTGATTGTGGTACAGCAAACATACAGTGCAACGCGCCAGAGACTTTTTCATAGAATATTTGGTACTTTATTGGGTGTAATACTTGGTGTGGCCTTGGCGCAACTGCTACCAACTCTCACAGGGCAAATACTGCTGTTGCTTGTCACTATTTATGCTTTTTTCTATTGGTTGAAAAAGAACTATACCATTGCAGCCATCTTTATTACTATCTACGTGTTGGCAGCCTTTAACCTGCTTGCTGGTGTGGGTATTGCGGTGATGGTGCCACGCATCATAGACACACTTATTGGCGGTTTCCTTGCCTTTTTGGTAGTACGGTTTATATGGCCCGATTGGCAATACAAGCAACTACCTGTTTTGTTACTTAAGGCTGTGGCCAAGAACAAAGACTATTTTGAAGCTATTTACGACGATTTGGTTACCGAAACAGAATATTTAGAGATACGTCGCACTGCCAACAATGCCGACAATGCCCTCACATCGGCATGGAAAGATATGCGCCTTGAACCAAAAAGTAAGCGTCAGTACCAACAAAAAGCATTCAGGCTGACCAACCTGAACCACGCTTTGCTCTCGTACATATCTGCTTTTGGTGTACACATTCATAAAACAAAACATTCACTTGACGAAGACGAGTTGCGCTATTGTTGCTATGTAAATAATATCTTACAATTTGTGGCAGAAACGATGTCGCACCACGTAGATGACGAATTGTTTGGCCAACATATTGCTCAAACAAATGAATGGGAAAGCGAGATAGCCCATATAAAACTGGACACCGAAAATCAACGTATTGCCCTAATTCACAACATAGCACGCGTGTCTCGAGAGCTATTGGTGGAAGCACGCCTATTACGGCAAGTGTATGAAGGTGAAAGAAAATAGGCCTCTATACGTACGATTAACAAATACACACCTACAAGCACCGTATGCGCTTTTTATAAACTCGACTTGAGATTGAAACAAAACTTCTATTATAAAAGACTCACAAGAGCGGGTTTTAGGGGGTAGTCGCCAATTAATATAACATGATTAACTTATTTATCTCTGATAAAATTTGTATTTTTGTTGATTAAACATAAATACCAATAAAAATGAGACCTATTTATAGTATTGTAAAACAGATTTTCATCCTCTTCTCAATTTTGCTGTTCACACATTGCACAAACCCTTCCAATGAAAACAAACAAGAAGAAATGTCCAACGAAAACAACCTGGAACAGATTGATAAAAACTCAATTTTTGATGGAAAAACGCTAGATGGATGGAAGATAACCCAATTCGGGCCACAAGGTGCTGTATATGTTTCTGATGGAAAGATAGTCTTAGATTTTGGAGATGGGTGCACAGGGATTACCTCAACGAGAGATATTCCGACAATGAACTACGAAATTACTTTGGATGCACAAAGAGCTTCGGGTAACGATTTTTTCTGTGGATTGACCTTCCCCGTCAACGATAGTTTTTGTAGTTTAATTGTTGGTGGATGGGGCGGTTCGGTGGTTGGTCTTAGCGATATAAATGAAGAGAGTGCAGCTAACAATGAAACGAGAGCTGTGAAGGATTTTGAAAATAACACGTGGTACACAATCAAACTAAGGGTTACTCCAGATAAGATTGAAGCATGGATTGACAATGAAAAAATGGTGGATTATGCTTACGAAGAGAGTGCACTAAGCATCAGAAACGATGTGAATCTATCTAAACCCCTAGGCATTTGTAGCTGGAAGACTGAAGCTGAGTTACGCAACATACGTCTTGAGGAGCTATAAGTACAATAGAGCTGGGGATTTCCGCACAGATTCTATCATCTATTAAACTCTTCGCAAACAAATAAATATTGATAGTACTACCTTTACCTCCATTTATAGGTAGAGTCAAGAGTAGAGACTCTATTTAATTGCGTCGTCTGTAGGGTTCATTGCATCTATCAATACTACAAATACTACCAGTATTTTCATACGGCAGATTACGCGCCTCTCAATACACCATATATCAACAACACCCCGCTCACCACCATTAAGGCAATGAGCCATTTGCGAAATGTAGTTCTTTTCATGGTAAAGAGGAACCGCTTGCCAACAATATTTCCGATGGTTGCACCCATGCCCAAAGCAATACCATATACCCACAACTGATTGTGCAACAATCCGAAAAAGGCATAGCTGCTTATTTGAGATATACCCATCAAGAAAGAGTTGGCTGTTTTAGTGGCTATCAACTGTTCCTTTTCGAGGCCATAGTTGAGATAAAACGGATTGAGAACAGGGCCCAATGCTCCAATAATTGTGCTTAGCACAGATACCAACAAGCCAATGGGCGCAAAATACCACAGACTGACATGGAATGATTTCTCCTTCTTGCCAAAACGAAACTGCCAAATGGTGCTGATGAGAAACAACCCTACCACAACCTGCAACCACCAAATTCGAAAACTGGAGAACAACCATGAGCTCATCACTGCACCCACTATGGCAGCCGGGGCATAGTATAGAAAAACACGCCACTGGATGTGTTTCCAGAAAATTATTAACCGAGCCGGACGCCCCAAGAACGACCCCAGATTGAGCACTGGGGCAGTATTGCTCACACCAATCAACCAATTGAGAATGGGCACCAATACCAGTGCGCCTCCCCCACCCGATATGGTGGAAAGTATGAATGCTGCTATACCTAAAACGAATATGAGCAGAACAATAAAGATGCCTGTCTGAGCAAGAAGAGAGGTCAGTAATTCCATTTGATGGGGTCTTTTGTGTAAAGAAAAATAGTATAGCCGGTGTTGACTTATGGTTGTTCCCTACAGACAAATAGGGCTAAGGTTTTGTTCAAATAGAGGCTTAAGATTATAAAAATAAATTTGCTTGTTCGCTTTCGTCCCCCCAGCTAGGGTATGACCTGTATCTAGCAGATAAAACTCTACTTCTTACTAAATAAAGGCAACACATAAGCCACCTTAAAGTCATAAGCAGGATAGAAAGTGCCGTATGAATACACTAGATTGCGACCATAACCCAATCCCCAAGAAAAGCTATATCTCCAATACCTACCAATATTGCTTTGTATGCCCAAGTTTAGGCTAGCTAATAAGGTATTGGTTTGACCATGAAACTTATCATTGGTCAAAGGTTTGGTAACATATTCAACTTTCACGCCAATAAAACTTCCTGAATTAAATAGCAATGATTTACCCTTGCGCAATCGTCTTGCTCTATCGAACAAAAACTTACTGTTTGAGCTCAGATGAACGCTTGGCTTTGACATAGCCCAATGTGTACCCAGTTTTGGAAATATGCCATCTCTACCACTAAAGTCATAACTGGGCCCAAGAGCAATAGCTGGTTCTATTGTAAACTTTTCGGCTATGGGTAATTCAATTGAGAAATCTAGTCCGTTTGTTCCCAACCCAATTGTAGAAATAGTTTGCAGTGACTGAGAATGCAATGCTCCTACATGTATAAGCAGTGCAAGCAGGAGAACAAAGTTTGACAATTTATTATTGGTCATGTAGTTGTGTTTGTTTTATCTTTTGCTAAAGATTACTTCATAATTGTCTACTCTAAATTGCCTTTATTCTCAATATAAATATCATCCGAAACTTTTTTCAATGCTTTCATAAAATCTCTTTCATCAAGTGATTTTAATTGGATTTGAACAATATCTCTTAATTGCCTAAATCTTTCTGTTTTATCAATTTTATTACAAATTAGAATAGAATTAATATTTTCAAGATTCGAAAGAACAACTAGTTCATTAATACTTGCAAAATCGCGAATATTCAGCCTCTTTTTAGTTTTATCTGGATTTGCCTCCCGCCAATCTTTGGCAGTGCAATTGAACAAAGCTACATTCAACAAATCGGCTTCTTCGGCATATATCAACCACTCTTTATCTTTATTGTAGTTCCTCTCAGGTAAAATGCAATCCTTAACTGCATCTGTATGTATTTGGTAATTGGCTTTAGACAAGATTCGTTTGACGTTCCATTCAAGATTAAATTGATTGCTTTCAATTTCTTTTAATCGTTAATATTCCTTTATCAACAATAGTTTGAACATCGGACTAATCCAAGAGCCAAATTCAAACGCTAAGTCTTTATGAGCATAAGTTCCACCATATCTCCCGGATTTTGAAATTATTGCAATCGCATTAGTTGCCTCTATCCATTTTTTCGGAGTCAAGTTGAAGCTGTTTAATCCAGCTTGTTTTCTAAAGATGTCGAATTCGACACCTTTAAAATTTTGATTATTCAACGTTT
>CAYVLC010000095.1:0-10174 GCA_964452155.1 uncultured Dysgonomonadaceae bacterium | reverse complement strand
CCATTATAGTTAGCTTTCAAACTCTCTATGTACTGACGTGCTTGAAACTTGTCGCCCTTCGCATAATACGTGTCAGACAGCACAATAAGTGCACGCGCCAACCAATACTGGTGAGGCGTAGTCTTTTGCATAAACTCTTTCACTTGTGTCTCTGCCTTGTCATACGATTTCCAATTGTAGTATGTCTCTGCCAGCAAAAACTGAGCTTCGGCCCCATACACACTTCTGGTGTCTTTTGCTATTACTATAAAATCGTTCATAGCCTTATCCACTTCTCTCACCTGTTGGTAAGCCTTTCCTCGCAGATAGTGAGCCTCGGTGGTAGTCTCGGGCGGTAGATTTTTGTTTTCGAGCAAAAGATTTACTGCACGAGTCACTTCATGATAGTTGTTCAATCTTGCGTTTGCACGCGCCATACCCAATTGGGCTGTTTGTTTGTGAGCAAGAGATTGTGCAGCATTGTTCAGGCGAGCATAATGCGCCAAAGCCTCTTGATAGTTGCCTCCGTTATATTCATTTTCGGCAACATAAGCCAGAGCATTTTCAAGAAACTTGCCATTGTTGGCATCTATCACCTGTTTTAAGTGCCCCATTGCCTTGGGTATGTCGTTATTTTCGTCGGCTATTGTTCCCAAATAGTAGTGTGCATCACTAGCATAAGCTCCATTGGGGAAGCTTTGCAAGTATTTGTTGAGCGAGCTCTCGGCATCTCTTTTGGTTCCGCGCATATACAAACTCTCGGCAGCCATGTAGGTAAGCGAGTCTTGGCGCAGCGGTGTTATACGCATACCACCTGGCAATGCGTTGGCATATTTCACATAAGCATCTATGTTGTCCATGTCTTTGTACACAGTTTCTAGGGCCTGCAGAGCCGATCGTGCATCATCAGAACCAGGGAAGTTTTGTATTACAGTTTTGTACGATGCAGCTGCTTGGTCATAGCGGCTAGCATTGTAGTGCAATTGTCCCAATTGCACACCACCTTGCCTAGCAAGTGGACTTTGAGGAAATTCGGTGAGCAATTTGTTGAGCACACTTACGGCATCATTTTCTCGGTTCAGCATCACCAGCGAACGACTTTTTTCAAACAGTGCATCGTCGTAATAATGAGAGTTGGGGAAAGCGCGCATCAGTTCGTCCAGTGCATTTATCTTACCCAGGTAGTTGCGTTGCAATCCCATCACAAAAGCTCGTTGGTAGGCTGCATAGTCTGCCGCTGCGGGGTTTAGAGTAGATGCCGAGCTATAGTAGCGCTCTGCTTCAGCAAAGTTTCTGCTAAAATAGTAGGTGTCGCCAATGCGGTTGTGCGCATCTGCATATTCTGGCGTGTCTTTGTTGCTTTGTGCTGTTATGTAGTTTTGGAAAGCTGTGCGTGCTGCAGCATATTGGTTTTGTTTAAACCTAGCATAACCCAAGTTATAGAAACCGAGGGCATAGTTATCATCAGCCTTGGTGGCTTCTTGTGTGAAAGTCTGAAAGTCTGCGGCAGCAGCAGAAAAGTTATTGATTCTATATTTCGATTCTCCGCGCCAGAAGTAGGCACTTGTACGTGCATTCTTATCGTAGCTGCCCATATTTATAGAGCGGTCAAAGAAATCAATTGCTTGGCTTGTGTTGCCATTCACAAATTGTTGTGTACCAAGTTGGAAAAGCACCATCTGTTTTGCTTCCAATATTCTACGTGCTGGTTTATCAATTCGGTCTATTGCTGCAAGGGCTGCATTGTAATCTTTTGTTGTAAGGAATGTTTCTGCCAGAATATCGTTCACCTGGTTGGCATATTGCGAATTGGGATACTCGCGCAAGAATTTTTCAAATAAGGTAATAGATTCACTAAAAACCGAAAAGTTGGTTTGGTGTGTCAACAATGCATAGTTGAACATCGCTGTTTCTCGTGCCTTTGCATCAAAGTTGGAGCGAGATGCAGTTGCAAATGACATTTGAGCTTTGGGTATGTCTTTCATCATCACGTAGGTCTGTCCCAAATACAGATGAGCATTCTGGGCCAATGCATCGCTTTCCAGAGTTGCATACTGAAACATTTTCACTGCTTCCGATAATTTGTTTGCTTCCAGATAAGAGAGCCCCAAGAAATATGCATCGCCACGAAGGGGTTCCGATACTCTTTGCTGATATCTTTCGTAATAAGGTATTGCGCGTGATGCACGCCCCAAGCGGTAGTTGCTGTTACCCAATATCCGATACATTTCTGTTGCATGGTCGCCTTGAGGGTATCTGTTCACAAAAGCCTCCGATAGGCGAATGGCATCTTCTAAGTTTTCTTTCAAGAAAGTCGATTGAGCTGTATAGAATGCCACCTCTTGTCCATACTCAGGATTGTTAGCTACAAGCCGAAAGCGACTGAGCGCATTGTCATAATTTCCTTTGGTATATTCAATATATCCGTAATAGAAATTTCCGGCATCTTGATATTTTCTGCTGTTTTGCGCCAGCAATCCAAATAAGCGTGCTGCTTTATCTTTGTTTCCAGCTTGCAAATCTGCATAAGCCAATCTGAAACTAAAGTCTTCTTGTTCTTCCAGGCTCAGGTAGTCTAAGTTTGCTTGGTCAAACCAAAAGATAGCTTTCTTCCAATCTTTTTCGTCGAAATGATAAGACCCAATGAGAAACTTCATCTGGTTGTGATGGATAGTTTCAGGATAGTTGTTCAGAAACTCCTTCATTATGTCGCCACTGTTTGGAGTGTTTCTATAGAAAGCAGAGGCTGCCATATAATATTCGGCCTCTTCTATTTTCTTGGCATCTGTAGCTTGCTCAATGTATTCGGCCAATAGGTCGTGAGCACCTCTATAGTTCTTTTCATAGAACATCTCTTTTCCGTGGTCGAACAGCTTCTCGGGTTTTTCCTGTGTAGCTGCTCTTTGTGCGTTTGCAAACGAAAACAATCCGATTGCACTCAACAACAAAATAATTTTTTTCATATAGCTAATGTTTGTAGTTTTTCAATTCCTTTTCTGATTGACGTGAGGCCAAAGTCATTTGGGTTTAATTCTTGTTTGGGTATAAAAATTAATTCCGATACATCGTCTTGTGCCTTTAAATTGCTAAAATCATCTATCTTACATTCAAAGAACAGGTCCATTGTATGCACTTTAAATCCAGAGTATTCATAAACGTTGGGAATAGAGAACATGTATTTCAGAGAATCTATCTTTAAGCGTGTCTCCTCTAGAACTTCGCGGCAAACTGTTTCTTCAATTGTTTCGTGTCTTGCAGCAAAACCTCCAGGTAAGTCTAGTGTTCCCTTTGCCGGATCTTTGGCTCTGCGAGCAACAAGCACCTCACCTTTAGTGTTTTCTATTACTGCCACTATTGAAGCTGACGAGTTGAAATAATAGACAAAACCACAACTATTGCACTTCTTAGAATCTTCATTGTTAACATTAAATTGTCCAGACCCACATTTAGGGCAGAATTTAAATTGAGAAAAAGGGTGTTTCATATTGTTTTATACTAAGTTTTTTCAAAATAAGGTGCTGCTGTATCATGCTTTAATCTGCAAAAAAATAGAGCAACACTGTAGTTTCTTCAATCTAGCAACGAATATACAAAAATCATCCCAACCTTATATTGAAACGACAATATAAAAGTAGGGATGAGTTAATTTATGAGTAATTTAGTACCTTGTCTTCAGTGCAATTTTTCCCAAGTCTTTTATTTCTTCTTGCTCTGTAAAGATGACTCTTCCTTTTTTTGAAATTATCTCCCAGGCTATGTTGCTAGTTATATCATCAACAGCTCCTGGGGTTGTAGGGTCATCTATCAATTTAAATGTGCCATTGTCATTCATCATCACAGGTTGTCTAAAGTTTTGGTGTACCACCAATAGATCGCCTCTACCATTCGTGGCTGCTTGGTATATTTCTTGCAAGTCTGTGAGAACATTTCCTTGAGAAATAGCCTTCTTCACCTCCTCAATAGCTTCGCCCCTTCTTTTCGATTGCAGTTTCTCAATCAACTTCCACGTATCTTTCACTACATGATGTGGTGTTTCTTTGTTATAGCTTACAGATACATAACCATGATATACCATGGGCATGTCAGCCACTTGCATTAGCTTAGAGTAGTTCTCTTCTGTTGTAACAACTACGCACTCCAGGTCAGTTGCTTTGTGCACTCTAACTAGCGACTTATCTATTTCATTGAAAAAATTACGTGTCAGGTCATCTACATATTTGGCATCGCCCAGTTTTTCGGGATAGAGTGTAGCCGGAATGTTTTCTGTGAAAGGGAAATCCTCATTTTTTACCTCTTGTATAATAGAATCGTTTACTGCTTCATACAAGGTTACTTTGTTTTGAGACAAAACCATAATCAAATAAGGCTCGCTTCTATTGTATGCTTTTATCAGAGGGCGAATGGCAAACCTATTGGAGATATTCACTCTGTCATTAGAGGCCTCCCATGGAGACTTTACAATTTCTTCCGTATCGTTTGATAAAAATATATGCAAACTGTCTAAGTTTGCACTCATATCTATTTTGTCTTTCACAGAGCTTATTTTGTGCAACAAGCTATCTACCGATTTTTTATCGTATCCTTTAGATACTCTATCGTGTGCCTCTTTCAATAAGTTTTTCAATAAAATTTTGTCCTGCTCTGATTTTGGTCGTACACGATGCGTATTCATAGAGATTGATACACACGGGCTGTTTTGCTCCGCACCTAATTGTTGTAATGTTTCTTTTAATGCCATAATTTAATTTTTTAATGTGTTTCATTTTATGTAGTATGCGCAGTTGCGCATGCAAAACACTATTAATACAAGAAAGTGTCTATAGTATAAACATCTGTTCTTGCATAATGTTTGTAGTGGCATTTTGTTTCACTTACACTACAGATTCTTCAGCAAGATTCAATGAGGTACAACAATACGCTTCCTCAGAGCTCCCCCCAAAACTATAGCTGCACTTATAATTACTATGTTTTTTATAATATACTGTCCCTCCAAGGTAGGCGCATAGGGTATTTGGTTGAATACTTCCGTTGGAAATAGAAAAACAGGAGTGAATGTGCCAATCATTTGCAAGAAAAGCAGTAGTAGTGTCTCTCTCATAAATTTACCCGTGATAAGGCCTATACCAATTACCACTTCCCACAATGCCAAGCCATTTATTATGAGTATCTCTGGCACCAGTCCAAAAGTCAGTAGCTCTATGGTACGAATAGCTAAATCTTGTGCTGCGCTCACTCCAGGGAAAAACTTGAGAACACCAAACCACACAAAAACAATCCCAATACTTATCCGCAACAGAAACAAACCATTTCTATTCATCCAACCAGTTATGATTGGGTCTATCTTATTAAACCAACTTCCTCTAAAATATTTCATGTTAATAGTTTTTATAAATTGTTGTACCAAGCTATAACATGAAAGTGTTGGTACAGTTCATTAGTCAAGCAGTTTTTTAATTAAATAAAGAGACGCAAATGCTGCGTCTCTTTATAATGAATCATCTCGTGTGTTTCCATTATCTCATTGTTACCTGCACTATATTGGTGGGAGGCAAGTCACGGTTACGTTTATCAACTGCCTCTACCACATTATCTGCAAGTGCATCAAAAGCCATACCCGTTATACTGTCTGTGTTCAATGCAACAGGTTTGCCCTCATCACCACCTTCACGAATACTTTGCACCAAAGGTATTTGGCCTAGTAGGGCATAGCCTTTTTCTTCAGCTAGTTTCTTACAACCATCTTTCCCGAAGATGTAGTATTTATTGTCAGGTAGTTCTGCTGGTGTAAACCAAGCCATGTTTTCGACCAATCCTAAAATTGGTACGTTCACCTTGTCAGCCGTAAACATGCTTATGCCTTTTATAGCATCGGCCAGAGCTACATCTTGCGGAGTGCTCACAATTACTGCACCAGTCAATGATAGTGTTTGCACCAATGTAAGGTGTATATCGCTTGTGCCTGGTGGAAAGTCTATAAGAAAATAGTCTAGCTCTCCCCAGTCAGCATCAGCAATCAGCTGTTTCAGAGCATTGCTAGCCATAGCACCGCGCCACACAACTGCATCGTCCTTTTTAACAAAGAACCCAATCGACAGCATCTTCACCCCATACTTGTTGATGGGAACTATCAAATCCCGACCATCTTTCTTTTCCAACATGGGCGAAGCACCTTCTGATGCAAGCATTTTGGGAATAGAAGGACCAAATATATCGGCATCGAGTAAGCCAACTTTGTATCCTTTTTGAGCCAGTGCAATAGCCAAGTTTGTACAAACAGTGCTTTTGCCAACACCACCTTTACCTGATGCAACTGCAACAATGTTTTTCACGTTGGGCAATAGTTTCGAAAGTGCTGGACGAGGGGCTTGTTTCGATTTTACCGAAATGTTACCTTTAATATCAATATCCTTGTCTGCATGTGTCAAAATAGCTTGCTCTGCCATTTTTATTACAGACTTTATAAACGGATCGTTCTGACGTTCGGTAATCAATGAGAAACTCACTTTCATACCTTCTATTTTTATGTCGTCTTCCACCATACCCGACGACACAATGTCTTTGCCGGTGCCAGGGTAGCGTACATGTTTAAGGGCATCTAAAATTAGATTTGGATAAATTGCCATATTACCTTTAGTTTATCAATTCATCTGTTTACCAATCTTTACTAAATTGGAGCACACAGGTGAATCTATTGTTATGATTATAATAAAATTCTCTTTTGCTAGTCTAGTGGTATTTAGAATGGATGCAATTTAGCATTTTTTTTTCAATCTATTTTGTAAATTGCATTCTAAATTCTATTCCTGCCAAAACTACGGTACTCATCGTATTCTATTTCTACTTCGGGTTCTGTCCAGTTCTCTTTCTTGGGGCAGATAAACTTGAGGTACTTAATGTTCAGCCCTCGGCTTAACCACTGTTTTTCGTAGAATGTTTGAATGGACAATACTTCACTCTCTATATCCGAGTGGTACAAGTTGTCGGTATCAAAAAGCACGTCAAGCCCATTCTTTGCAGCCATAGCTTTAGTGTAGGTGTACAAAAAGTTGCTGTCGGTCTTTAGATGAACTATACCATTGTCTTGCAATATCTCGGCGTACTTTTTCATAAAGCGGGTCGAGGTGAGTCTTTTGTTCATCTTTTTCATCTGTGGATCAGGAAAAGTAATCCATATCTCCGAAACTTCTTTGGTGTCGAAAAAATGAGCAATCATCTCAATGTGAGTTCTCACAAATGCCACATTCTCTAGCTTATTCACAGTAGCATCGGTAGCACCACTCCACATGCGTGCACCCTTTATGTCCATCCCTATAAAATTCTTATCAGGATATACTCGCGCCAACCCCACAGTATATTCACCCTTGCCACATCCCAACTCTAAAACGATTGGGTTGTCGTTTTTGAAGTATTCTTTCCCCCATTTCCCTTTCAGAGGAAATGCTTTATCCTGAAGTTTCTGAAATGTATATTCAAAAACATTCTTGTAGGTTGCCATTTCGGCAAACTTTGTCAACTTGTTTTTCGCCATAAAGTATTTCTTGATGTAAGTAGCAAAGTTACACATTTTGTCTTAGTTGGCAATCTATGCTTTTCACATTTGGCTTGTAATTATGATAATTCATTGCAAGACGTGGATTTAGGGTCAAGGATATTTCTCTTTACAACCTACTTCCAAATTGTAATCTCAGATAGTCAACATTCATTATGAAAGCTGGTAAAAGAGGCTATTTTATTTCTTTTTGCGTGTTTAAATATATATCTGTAACATATTGATTATAATAAATCTATAATAGGCTCATAAATTATTGAATTGAGCATCGTTTTAATAGATAAAATAGCGCAATTATTTGCGCTCGTTACAATTTAATACTTACCTTTGTTTAAGTACAGAAACATAAAAACCTTTTTATAGTATGAATGTAAAAGACATTATGGCACAATTGGCCGCAAGACATCCTGGCGAGCCAGAATTTCACCAGGCAGTAAAAGAAGTACTGCTATCTATTGAAGAAATTTACAATGAGCATCCCGAGTATGAGAAAGCTGGTATCATTGAGAGAATCGTAGAGGCCGACCGTATTTTCACTTTCCGTGTTCCATGGGTTGATGATAATGGCAAGGTTCACGTCAATATTGGATATCGCGTACAATATAATGGTGCTATTGGCCCATATAAAGGAGGCATTCGCTTTCATCCATCAGTAAATCTTTCTACATTAAAGTTCTTGGGTTTCGAGCAAACGTTTAAAAATGCACTCACCACACTACCTATGGGGGGTGGAAAAGGTGGATCAGATTTTTCACCAAAAGGGCGCTCCGATGCTGAGATAATGCGTTTTTGTCACGCCTTTGTTAGTGAGATTTGGAGAGACTTAGGTCCCGACACTGATGTACCTGCAGGAGATATAGGTGTAGGTGCGCGAGAGGTAGGCTACATGTTTGGCATGTACAAAAAATTGGCACGTGAGCATACTGGCACATTCACTGGCAAAGGTCTATCTTTTGGGGGTTCCAAATTGCGCCCCGAAGCTACAGGTTTTGGTGCTCTCTATTTTGTAAATCAAATGTGCGACACGCACAACATAGACTTGAAAGGTAAAACAGTAGCTGTTTCTGGTTTTGGAAACGTAGCATGGGGTGCCGTAACAAAAGCAACAGAGCTAGGAGCCAAAGTAGTTGCCATATCAGGTCCCGATGGATATATATATGACGAAGATGGTGTGAACACACCCGAAAAGATAGCTTATATGGTAGAGTTGCGCAACTCTGGTAATGATGTTGTTGCACCTTATGCTGAGGAGTATCCTAATGCTACGTTCTTTGAAGGCAAAAAACCATGGGAGTGCAAAGTGGATATAGCATTGCCATGCGCCATTCAAAACGAACTAAACTTAGAAGATGCCAAGAGGCTGAAAGAGAATGGTGTAACACTGGTAGCTGAAGTTTCTAATATGGGTTGTACTGCCGAAGCGGTTGACTTTTTCATGGACAACAAAATGTTGTTTGCACCCGGCAAAGCAGTTAATGCAGGTGGTGTAGCATGCTCAGGATTAGAGATGACACAAAACGCCATGCACATATCCTGGACCAACGAAGAGGTTGATAAATGGTTACATCAAATAATGAATGATATACACATGCAATGTGTAGAGCATGGTAAAGATGGTGACTATACAAACTATGTAAAAGGAGCCAATATTGCAGGATTTATGAAAGTAGCCAATGCTATGATGGCACAGGGCGTAGTTTAGTAATAACATATAGAAATACATTTCTAAACATTGAGAATCACACGATGAAAAGTCGCACAGGAGATTAAGTTCTGCTGTGCGACTTTTATATTTTATACCTAATAGTTAAATGTTACATATCCGCATGTCCTTTGCATATTGCTTTAAGACAGGGTCACATGCAAAAGTATGTGGTTGAGTTACATTTTACTGTCTAGTTTTATCAAACTGTGTTGCTACAACAGTTTGCAGTCTGCATCTACGATGCTAGAGGTGAGGTGGGTATAGGTTTACTACAGACAGAGTTGTTCCTCTAGAGCACTGGTAGCTAATATATTTAAGGGGCAGTTCATTAGTTACTTATTGTTGTAAAATCAAATTGATTAGCCCCTTTTTCATGAATGAGTTTACATTGAATATCACAGTCTTTAGCTAAGAGAATCCTTGCTGTCTGTAGTAATTTAATTATCATGCCAATCCAGAGCTACGAAGAGAGAACTGTTTTTTTTGTGTAATATGAAATAGACAAAAAACGTAATTTTACTGGTGAGCCCATATCTCATTTACACATTAATACATACCGCAAATGCAACCCCCAACAAAAAAGCCGACAGTGCAGTCTTCCTCAAATAAGGATCAAGTTCGCCTCCTTCTTTCTTAAATATCTGTGTGAGTAGAATAAATTGGAATACATAGATAACCACGTAGCCAAATCGATACAAGGGAGTGCTTGCATACATAAAACTGTAAATTAAAAAACTTGCAAACATAGCCAGCATCAATGTGGAGTGATACACTTTGGCATGTTTCAAACCTAGCCTCACGGCTATAGTTCGTTTGCCAGATAGCGCATCATTATCAATATCACGCATATTGTTCACATTTAGAATCATGGCACTCAATATTCCCATGCCGATGCTTGGGAATATTGACCGTAAATCAATTGATTGCGCTTGCAGATAGTA
>CAYVLC010000094.1:0-10239 GCA_964452155.1 uncultured Dysgonomonadaceae bacterium | reverse complement strand
TTTCGATAGGTTCGAAAGTGATTGTTCTTGTTCTTTTGTCAATGCTACACTCCGAACGTCTTTTTTTTTTAATTCTTTCCACAATTTGGCTATTTTCTTTTTGGACTTCTCTTTTGATTTCTCTGAATCTTTTGAAAGTTTTTTGATTTGTTTATTTGCATCAGAAAGCTCTCGTTTTAATCGAGCAATTTCGGCTTCATTATTAGTCTTTTTCATTGCTATAATTATGTTGCTTAAACTGCATACAGATACTAATATTCAATTATATACGCAATTTTCAAGTGCTATAAAACACGACATTATTTAGTTAAATACTTCTTTAAAAAGAAAGAAAAACCATGCGAAAAACACCTCAATTTAGGAATGTTATATTGGACACCCTAAGTGCCCCCCTTAAAAAAACAACTATCTTCCCAAAATCTTCTCGACTCCTCTTACAAATCTATCCATAGCCCACACATCAGTAGGTTGCAAGTTGTAGCCCATAGTATCTGTCTGTACAGGAAGTAGGCGATAGACAGGTTTGTTGTTTAGAAAATACTTGTGTACCCATAGTAGTGAATAATTGACCGTTTCTATCACAATGGGTGTATCATTGTCTGGCTTACTGAGCACTATGTGTGCCAGCATACCTCCATCAGTATGAGGTTTGCGCTGGTTGCTCACAAAGTTGCCCAGGGAGTAAAATACAGTATGAGCGATGCTATCACTGGCAGTGTAGGTGTGTATAGGTTGCACCACATGTGGATGATGCCCAATGATGATGCGCACTTGGTGACGAAACAGAAATTGAGCCAAAGACTGTTGTTGTACAGAGAGTTGAGTCTGATACTCATTGCCCCAATGCATTACAGCAATTATTATATCGGGCTTGAGTAATTGGGCTGCGGCTATGTCCTTTTTTATAAGCAGTGTGTCTATAAGGTTTACACTTGTGGGAGCTTTGGCCTCCAGACCATTGGTGCCGTAGGTGTAGTTGAGAAAGGCTATACGGATGCCATTCTTTACTATCATGAGTGGGTAGCGGAGTGCTCTCTGGTGGGGCGAGGTGAAAGTGCCTGTTTGTCTGACTCCTACATCTTTGACTACTTGTATGGTTCGTTCTAAGCCTTTAGTGCCAGTGTCTAAGGCATGATTATTGGCAGTGAAAAATAGATTGAACCCTGCTGCATGCAATGCTGTAGCATACTCTTGAGGCGAGCTGAAGAGAGGATATCCAGTGTAGGGTGTGCCCCCAAAGGTGGTTTCTAGGTTTATGCCTGCTATGTCGGCTTTTGCTATTTTGTGTTGTATGTGTTGAAATACTGCATGGTAGTTGTACCCACTATCTGTTTTAGCTGCATCTATTTGTGGTGTGTGCATCATGGCATCTCCTGCAAAAAGAAGCGATACCTTTCTTTCTTGTGCAATTGTGTTTGCAAAAGAAAAGATAAGTAGAGCAGATAGGCAGTAGAAACGCATACAGTCTGTTGTTTTTACATACTTATTCTTTTATAAAAAAATGCCTCAGCAAAGGGCGGTCTTCCCGACCTTAAATGCTACTTATACACTTCTTTCTTGCCCGCAAGAAGTGTGTTCTTTAGTAACGATACAATTGTCATGGGTCCTACACCTCCAGGTACTGGGGTTATGTAGGAGCACTTGGGGGCTACTTCGTCAAAAGCTACATCGCCAGTAAGCTTAAAACCCGACTTGGTCTTGGTAGATGGCACACGAGTAGTGCCTACATCTATTACCACTGCACCTTGTTTTACCATATCGCCTTTCAGAAACTCGGGCACTCCTAGTGCTGCAATAATAATATCGGCCTGTAGGCACATCTCTTTGATGTTTGGGGTGCGGCTATGGCATACTGTAACAGTGGCATTGCCCGGATAGCTTTTTTGCATCATAAGCATAGCAGCTGGCTTGCCCACAATGTTGCTTCGGCCCAATATTACACAATGTTTGCCACTAGTTTCTATATTGTATCTCTTAAGCAGCTCAAGTATGCCTGCTGGGGTGGCAGAGAGGAAGCAGGACATGCCCAATGACATGCGCCCCACATTTACTGGGTGAAAACCATCTACATCTTTGCGGTAGTCTATAGCTTCTGTTACTTTGTCTTCTGAGATATGTTTGGGAAGAGGTAGTTGTACAATAAAGCCATCTACACTAGGGTCGTTGTTTAGTTGTTCTACAGTACGTAGCAGCTCTTCCTCGGTAATAGTATCTTCAAAGCGAATTAGAGTAGATTCGAAACCTACCTCTTTGCACGATGTTACCTTATTTCTCACATAGGTTTCACTACCACCATCGTTGCCTACCAAAATGGCTGCTAGGTGTGGTGTCTTGCCTCCTTTAGCTTTTATCTGTAGTACCTCTTTGGCAATCTCTTTTTTTATCTCTATAGAAGTGGCTTTACCGTCTATTAGTTGCATAGTTATATGTTGTTGTTATGTGGGTATCAGTTGTTAGTCATCAGACATCGTCAGTATTGGTAAACAGTTAAGCGGTCTGTGACAACACTTATTCTGTCAACTCATAATTCTTAACTCTCACCTATTTCACCTATTTCTTTCTCATCTTGCGCATGGCTGCTTTGCCAGCACCTTGTGTCATCATGCGCATCATTTTGCGCGTTTCGTCAAACTGCTTTATTAGTTTGTTTACCTCTTGCACATTGGTGCCACTGCCCTGTGCTATACGTTGTCTTCTAGACCCATTTAGAATCTCTGGAGTAGTGCGCTCTGCAGGTGTCATAGAGCGAATGATGGCCTCTATTCCTTTGAATGCATCGTCATCTATATCTAGGTCTTTTATTTGCTTGCCTATACCTGGAATCATTGCAGCTAGATCCTTTAGATTTCCCATTTTTTTTATTTGCTGTATCTGTCCAATGAAATCATCAAAATCGAACTGATTTTTGGCAATCTTCTTTTGCAAACGGCGTGCATCTTCTTCGTCATATTGTTCTTGTGCCCTCTCTACTAGCGATACAATATCTCCCATCCCTAAGATACGGTCGGCCATACGTTCTGGATAAAATATATCTATAGCATCTAGTTTCTCCCCTGTACCAACAAATTTGATTGGTTTGTTTACCACTGATCTAATGGATAAGGCTGCTCCACCGCGTGTGTCACCATCAAGTTTTGTAAGCACTACACCATCAAAATTGAGGCGGTCGTTAAATTCTTTAGCAGTATTTACAGCGTCTTGGCCAGTCATGGCATCTACTACAAACAAAATCTCTTCTGGTTTGATAGCATCTTTGATGGCAGATATTTCCTTCATCATGAGCTCATCAACAGCTAGACGGCCAGCAGTATCCACAATTACTAGGTCGTGGCCATGTTGCTTGGCATATTTAATAGCATTTTTAGCAATTTCAACCGGATTCTTGTTGTCTTCTTCGAAATATACATGCACACCTATTTGCTCGCCCAGTATCTTTAGCTGCTCTATAGCTGCCGGACGATATACGTCGGCTGCTGCAAGCATTGGGTTCTTTCCTCTTTTAGATTTTAGCATCTGAGCCAATTTGCCTGAAAAGGTAGTCTTGCCCGACCCCTGTAAGCCCGACATGAGAATAACAGCCGGAGTGCCTTTAATATTGATATCTACAGATGCTCCTCCCATGAGTTGGGCCAACTCGTCTTGTACAATCTTTACCATCAGCTGGTGTGGCTTTATTGCAGTAAGCACATCTTGGCCCATTGCTTTTTCCTTTACAGTTTCGGTAAATTGCTTTGCAGTCTTGAAGTTTACGTCGGCCTCAAGCAATGCTCTGCGCACATCCTTCAATGTTTCAGCAACATTTATTTCTGTAATCTTACCCTGTCCTTTTAATATTTGAAACGAGCGTTCTAATCTATCACTTAAATTCTCAAACATACTATTGTTATACTATTAGTTATCACTTTATTTTGAAGAATACAAAGATACACGAAAATGATTTATTTCACAAATTAGCGAACAGCATTGATTTTTTTATTCTTCATAATTTACATCACTATTTGGCCTACCTGCGCAATGGTTGTTTCAAGTTGTAAGAAATAAGTAGTATATTTGGCAATGCACAAGCTATTTGATTAACTTTAGGAGCAGACATGGTGTCGATCACATGATTAAGCCACAAAGCGTGTCTAAAAATTGTTTCGATTAGCCAATAAAAGTAAAATATGTTGTACAACATGTTAAGAGTATTGTCTTAATAATAAGAGTTTTAACGGTAATTTTTTTGCACTATAATAGAATAGTGTCTATAGTAGTAATTTTTAGCCTACCCAAAATTTGGATATACAAGATGAAAAACTTTACTTTGGAGATAATTAAGGAAAATATTCGCTATTACAGCAGTAAAAGTCATATTATATCAATCTTTTTTTCATTAACTCATGCAGAAAACCTTAGTGCTCATTAAACCTTCTGCAATACAGCGTGGTCTTGTAGGGGAGGTTATTTCACGTTTCGAAAAAAAAGGTCTTCAAATAATTGGTTTTAAGATGATGTCTCTGAGTGACGAGATGATAAAACTTCACTATGCTCATTTAACAGACAAGCCATTTTTTAAACGTATAAAAGATTCAATGCAGGTTACACCTGTGTTTGCCTTAGTATTAAAAGGTTTGGATGCCGTAGAGGTAGTTCATAAAATGAGCGGCACAACCAACAGTCGTAAGGCTGAGCCTGGAACTATAAGAGGAGACTACAGTATGAGTTTTCAGGAAAATATTGTTCATACATCCGACTCGCTCGAAAATTCACACATCGAAGTGAATCGTTTTTTTAAAGAAGACGAAATATTTGATTACACACCTTTATTATTAACTCATTTGTATTCGAATGACGAATACTAAAAAATAAAATAAAATAGAAGAGTATAAGCTTAACTATTAAAATAAAATTTATGACGTTTCAGAATTTATTATCGGGAATTAAGCTGTTTGCACTTTCAGGGTGCTTGTTTTTTTCTACAACAGCATTTTCCCAAGAGGTAGGCATCGAAGACCACCCCGATATTTCAAGAGCAAAGTTACAATATAAGCAAACTCATGGACTAGACAATCTTGAAGGTGATAAATTACTTGCCGATGGATTTAAGTTAAAAATGGATATTTCTTTTTTGGAGGACGCCATTAACGAACGTGATTTTATAGATGTGGATGCCATTCCTTCTGAAGATTTGTATGGTGGTGTTTGGGTAAACTCACGTGTAGATGCGTATGGCACAAAAATTGATAGCCCAACGGAATTCGAAATAGATTTAAGGAACTTCACCATTCCTGTAGAAGGACCTGTAACCTCAAATTTTGGACGTAGAGGTAGCCGTAGGTATCATTATGGTATTGACATTAAAGCTCAAACAGGCGATACTATTTATGCTGCATTTGATGGCAAGATTCGTGTGAAGCAATATGATAGAAGAGGGTATGGATATTTTGTAGTGATACGTCATATCAATGGCTTAGAAACTGTATATGGCCATTTATCAAAATTTCTAGTTACTGAAAATGACTTTGTAATGTCGGGCGATCCTATTGGATTGGCAGGCAATACAGGACGCTCTTTTGGATCGCACTTGCATTTCGAAACTCGCTTCTTGGGCAAACCAATTGATCCAAATTTTATTATAGATTTTGAAAATAAAGTATGCCATCGAGATACATATTTAGTTTCGCACGATAGTTACAAAAAAACTACTCTTAGTAGTAGAGTATTAGCAAGAAAAGAACCTGTACGCACTGCAAAGTCAACTATTACTAGCAACAATAAGTTCGTTTCGGGCAATGTGGCACATTATAAGATAAAAAGTGGCGATACACTAGCTGCTATAGCTAAAAGGAACGGAGTAACAATTGGTCAGCTATGTGAGCTAAATAATATAACGACCCGTACAACATTAAGAGTTGGTAGGAGCTTGCTTATCTATGCTACAAAAACCGATGTTGCTGATAGTAGTAACAATGAAATCGATTCTGATACCGACTCTACCGAGGTAAAACATTACAAAGTAAGAAGTGGCGATACACTTGGAGCAATAGCTCGTAGGCAAGGAATGACAGTGAGCCAACTGTGCAATCTCAACAATATTACTGCACACACAACACTCAAAATAGGTACAACACTACGTGTTTCTTAGAATATAAAGTAGGTACTAAAAGATAAAGCAAAGGTGCAAGACGATTAGTTTTGCATCTTTTCTTTTTTTATATACCTTTGCCTACTATCGCATAAAAGAGTAGAGATAAGAACTTTTTTAATTTATTAAAAATGGATGTTACAAACAGTCAGTTTGAAGAGGTTATTTCAATTTGCAGAACACTGTTTCACGAAAAACTAAAAGATTATGGAACCGCATGGAGAATACTTCGTGGGGAGTCTGTGACAGATCAGATTTTGATTAAAGCAAAAAGGATACGCTCTTTCGAGATAAAAAAGGAAAGTAAGATTGACGAAGGTGTATTCTCAGAATTTATTGCGATAGTCAATTATGGTGTAATTGGCTTGATACAGCTAGATCTAGGCTTTTCTGATGTCGTAGATATGTCTGTAGAGTCTGCCCTAGAGCTGTACGATAAGCATATAACAGCTACAAAGGAGTTGATGTACGCCAAGAATCATGATTATGACGAGGCTTGGCGCTCTATGCGAATAAGCTCTTACACAGATTTGATTTTGATGAAGATTCACAGAACCAAACAAATAGAAAGTAATAAAGGGAAAACTTTAGTCTCGGAAGGAGTTGGAGCCAACTATCAAGATATGATAAACTATGCTCTTTTTGGATTGATAAAACTACACTTCGGCGAAGAATGATAGGTAATGAAAGGGAAAGATAAGCTTATAAAAATCATAATATCAATTGCTCGTATACTTTTTGGAGCTACATTTATCTTTTCGGGTTTTGTAAAGGCTATAGATCCGTTAGGCTTTGCCTACAAGATAGAAGATTATCTTATATCTTTTCATCTTGCACAGTTTATTCCATTGGCACTTACTTTTGCAATAGTTTTAATACTTCTTGAGTTTTTGCTAGGTGTTTTTATTCTACTGGCCCTTTACAGCAAAATTAGCACACGATTGGCTGTTCTATTTATGGTGGTAATGACCCCTCTCACACTGTATATAGCAATGGCAAATCCTGTAGCAGACTGTGGTTGTTTTGGAGATGCTTTGGTGATTAGCAATTGGGCTACATTTTATAAAAACACAGTTCTTCTCTCATTATCAATATTTCTTTATGCAAACCGTAATAATAGCAACCCCTTCTTTACCAATAAGACCAAGAGGTTTGTTGTAGTATTTGTATTTTTATTTACTTTGCTGTTTTGTCTTTATAATATTCTATATTTGCCACTGATAGATTTCAGACCATATAAAGTGGGCTTGAATATAACTGAACAGATGGAGGATGATCTGAGTAAAGGAGATGTTTACGAAAACATATATGTGTATGAGAAAGATGGAGTTCAGCGGGAGTTTACTGAAGACAATTTTCCGTGGGAAGATTCTGAATGGACATTTATCGACTTCAAATCAAAACTAATAAAACAAGGTGAAAAGCCTTTGATAGACGATTTTTTTATAACGTCCTATGCGATTGATTCTACTGAAGCCTTTGTGAAAACCGGTGATATAACACATGAGATTCTAAGTAACCCTATTAGTTTGTTAGTAGTTTCTCTTTCATTGGGTGATGCCAACGAAGAGGGTATGCAACAGATAATAGATCTGTCACACTGTGCCGAAGAGGATAGTATTGCTATGCACATAGTTACCTCATCGGATGCAGATACTATTGATAAATGGCACAATAAGTTGGGTAAGCCCAATATTTTGTATGCAACGATGGATGAACTCACGCTGAAAACAATCGTTAGGTCAAACCCAGGGCTATTATTGATGAGCAAAGGAACTATAAAAGCCAAATGGAGCAGTAGGAACCTTCCTAATTCTGAAGAACTAAAGAGAATGATTGTTCAAATTAAAACAGATGAAAAACCTATCTCAAACAACAATTATTTAGCTAGGTTGTTGATAATATGTATTATATTTGTGATGCCTCTGCTAAGTATGAAATGGCTTGATAGAAGAAAAATAAAACATACGACAGACTAATAACAAGGAATAAGAGATAAATTTACTGACTTTCTAAGAGGGGAGTCAACTTTATAAATTAGATAATATATAAAAGAATGAGAAAAAACATTGTAGCAGGAAACTGGAAAATGAATAAGACCTTACAAGAAGGTCTTGCGCTTAGCAAAGAGCTAAAAGATATGCTCGAGGGTAAGTCTATAAACTGTGAGGTAGTAGTGGGAACTCCATTTATTCACCTAAGTGAGGTAGCAAAGGCCCTTGAAGGAACCAGCATTCATGTTGCTGCACAAAACTGTGCCAACAAAGAGTCAGGAGCATACACTGGCGAAACTTCTGCAGCTATGGTAGCTTCTACAGGAGCAAGCCACGTGATACTTGGTCATAGCGAGCGTCGTGCATATTATAACGAAACTCCAGAATTATTGAAAGAGAAGGTAGCCATAGCTTTAGCTAATAACCTAACGCCTATATTCTGTATTGGTGAGGTATTGGAAGAGCGTGAGGCTGGCAAGCATTTTGAAGTGGTTGCTGCGCAACTTAAAGACTCGTTATTTGATCTTTCTAAAGAAGACTTTAGCAAGCTTGTTGTTGCTTACGAACCTGTATGGGCTATTGGTACTGGCAAAACTGCCTCTGCCGACCAAGCACAAGAAATACATGCATTTATTCGCAAAACAATTGCAGATAAATACGGTAAAGAAGTTGCCGATAGCATTTCTATCTTGTATGGTGGTAGCTGTAATGCTGGCAATGCAAAAGAATTATTCTCTAATCCTGATGTAGATGGGGGATTAATTGGTGGTGCATCATTAGAAGCTGATAAGTTTTTACCAATAATTGAAGCATTCAATTAAGCAATAAGCAAACAAGATAAATATAGAATTACCGCCTTTTATTGTGCGGTAATTCTATTTATTTGCAAAAACAGAACGTTATGAACATTCAATTTGTTTCTAAATTATTTTTGATATTTCTATTTTTCAATGCTCTATTTGCTTTTGCACAACAACCAGCACAATCAAATATCGGCAAGCAGAGTAACAATACAATTATTGAAGAGTTAAACTCAAAACGTGCTGCTCAAGGCAGCGTTACGGTCTATCAAGATGAAGCCATAAAGGGAATTCTCTCAAAATCTGCGCCAACAAATTTACCAGTGTTTTCATCGGCCGATGGCACCACGCAATATGTAAAGATGAGGGGCTACAAGATTCAAGTTTTTTCTGGAAATGATCAGCGCAGGTCTAGAGACGAGGCTTATAATAAACAAAAGCTTATTAATGATAGTTTTGAAGATATAGAAACAGTTGTTTTCTTTAATTCTCCTCGCTGGATACTACGTGCAGGTAATTTCAGGACACGTGAAGAAGCCAATAGAGTGTTGGAGCAAATAATGAACCGCTTCCCTAGCTTTGGCAAGGAGATGTACATCATTTCCGATACTGTCAAAATACCTCTTTAAACACACGCACACAGACATATAGTTCATATCAAAAGACTACAACACACAAAAAAACAATCTAATGAAATTCGATATAGAGAAAACCAGTAAAATGGCTTCTCATTACACAGAAATAATTCAAGATTTGGGTGAAGATGTTAACCGTGAAGGTTTAATCAAAACACCAGAACGTGTTGCAAAAGCAATGCAATATTTAACACAAGGATACAAACAGGACCCTAAAGAAATATTATTAGGAGCACTCTTTAAAGAAAATTATCGCCAAATGGTGATAGTAAAAGACATACATTTCTATTCTTTGTGCGAGCATCATATGCTACCTTTCTTTGGGATGGCACATGTAGCCTATATCCCTAACGGATACATCACAGGGTTGAGTAAAATAGCACGTGTTGTAGATATTTTTGCTCGTCGTTTGCAAGTACAAGAAAGGCTAACAACTCAAATAAAAGAAGCTATTCAAGATACATTAAACCCAATGGGGGTGATGGTGGTGATAGAAGCCCAACACATGTGCATGCAAATGCGTGGAGTAGAAAAACAAAGCTCTATAACCACTACGTCAGATTTTACAGGTATTTTTAAGGAGGCAAAAACACGTGAAGAGTTTATTAGCTTAATCAAGAAATGACTAGTCTTTGTTTTTTTCTTTTCAAAAAACACATAATAACGTGAGTTCGGGATAAAAAAAG
>CAYVLC010000093.1:0-10319 GCA_964452155.1 uncultured Dysgonomonadaceae bacterium | reverse complement strand
GCCAGCGAATATATGCCGATAGTTATTATTGGAACGAGAATAAGTAGGGGGGGGGAGAGGGTAGAGGTTACTGCAGCTCGCGCCGATTTATAGTCGGTGTGCTGCGAAGCAGGGAAAATTATTAAATCAGAATAGTTTCGCTACGCAACACACACACTTTATAAAAGCGCGCTCGGCAGAAGCACAAAGGGGCTTACAAGTAAATATGCAGCTCGTGGCCTGCTTCTATTCTATTTTCCATAATCTCAGGATTCCATTTCTTCAATTGCTCTACAGAGCAATTGTGTGTTTGGGAGATTGAGAAGAGTGTTTCGCCTGGCTTCACTTTGTGACTAATGTAACTGGGTGCTTTGATAGGCGACTCTTCAGAACCTCTAATAGCTGCCTGACGAATTTCGCCATCTCTGTTCTTCTTTTTGTCTTCTTCTTTCTTACTCTTGGTGGGTTTACTTGTTTGCTCGCTCGATACAATTGGCTCACCTTCCACTGGGCTGCCCGTTGAGGTGTTAATGGCAACAAAGCCGTCGGCAGTCTCTTTATAAATGATACTATCCTGTGCATTTGCGTAGTTGTATTGCGCCGTGTTCTCTTGCTTTTCTGCTATTGTAGGTTTGTCCTTTATAATTCTGCCACCACGCAAGTAGCGCTCTTTATAGTAGGGCTCTTCCGAAGAGGTTATAATCACTCCATTGCTTGTTGAGGCGTGTATAAAGTAGAATGTTCCATTTTTATTCAGCTCGCTCACAATGCCCACATGTCCCACTCTACCATTGTGAGTGCGCCCCTCAAAGAAAACCAAATCGCCAATTTCCAATTCTTCTTTCCTCCCTATCGCAACGCCTTGGCGTGCTTGTCCGGCTGAACTATCAACGAGTTTGTACCCAAACTTCCCGAACACAAACAATGTAAAGCCCGAGCAGTCAAAAGCGAAAGGACCTCTACCTCCATATTGGTAGGGTTTGTGCAAATGCTTTTTGCCATAATCGACTATTTCGTATTGTACCCTCTTAGTTTTGTGTGCAACGGTACTTTTTCTCGAAGCGCACGATGCCAAAACCAGTACCATAAGGATGAATACCATCGATTTGTAATAAGAAGAATAAGGCATTGACAAATAATCTAAGTTTTTATTTAACGACAAAAATAAGCAATATAAGCAAGTAGCAATCTTATAATAGGAGATTTAACAATATATGCTTCTTTTTAATTGTTCAGGTTAATGCGTTGTAAAAAAAAGCACTTTCACAACCAATAGTTATACCAACCTGATATATTATATTTATCTTTGCGTTTTCAAAAACAAGGTGGAAAGATTTGAATAGCTTGCAACCACAGAAAAAAATGCTAAAAACAATGCTGCATCATATTCTCCGCACGTTTTTACTGTTCGACTTCCTTGTTATTAGTTTTATTTTATTAAACAATATAGATTATGAGTTATTTATTTACTTCAGAATCAGTTTCGGAGGGGCACCCAGACAAAGTAGCCGACCAAATATCTGATGCGTTGTTAGATGAATTCTTGGCCTACGATAGTGAGTCGAAAGTTGCATGCGAAACATTGGTTACAACCGGACAAGTAATATTGGCAGGCGAAGTTAAATCGAAAGCCTATGTAGATGTGTCGGAAGTGGCACGCAAGGTAATTGCCGATATAGGATACACAAAGAGCGCCTATCGCTTCGAAGCCGAATCGTGTGGCGTGTTTTCAAGTATTCACGAACAATCTGACGATATAAATAGAGGGGTTGCCAAAGAAAATCCCATGGAGCAAGGAGCGGGCGACCAAGGAATGATGTTTGGTTATGCCACCAACGAAACCGACAACTATATGCCATTGCCACTAGACCTTAGTCATGCACTGTTGTTGGAGTTGGCACACATTCGTAAACACGAATTGCACTTGATGCCTTATCTTCGCCCCGATGCAAAATCGCAAGTTACAATAGAGTACGAAGAAGATGGCACTCCACGCAGCATTCACACCATAGTACTCTCTACACAGCACGACGAGTTTGTGAAACCTACTGACAAAAGCAAACAAGCAGCAGAAATTGCAGACCAAGCAATGCAAAACAAAATTAGGAAAGATGTGATAGAGATACTCGTACCAAGAGTGAAACAGAAATATGCGCACAAGAAAAACATCTTCTCGCTCTTTAACGATAAAATTACGTATCACGTAAATCCTACAGGCAAGTTTGTTATTGGCGGCCCACATGGAGATACGGGTCTGACAGGACGAAAAATAATTGTAGATACCTACGGAGGCAAAGCCTCGCATGGTGGTGGTGCTTTCTCGGGCAAAGACCCATCAAAAGTTGACCGTTCGGCAGCCTACGCAGTGCGTCATATAGCCAAAAACCTTGTTGCGGCTGGAGTTTCTTCCGAAGTGTTAATACAGGTGGCTTATGCCATTGGTGTAGCAGAGCCTATGAATATTTATGTGGACACGTATGGCAAATCAAAATTGGGTGTTTCAGATATTGAGATAGCAGCAAAAGTAAGAGAATTGTTTGATATGCGCCCCAAAGCAATAGAACAGCGCCTTAAATTGCGCAATCCTATTTACTTAGAAACAGCTTCTTATGGACACATGGGAAGAACACCAAAGGTGATAACAAAGACTTTCCAATCGCGCTACATGGATGATTCGATAGTTATGGAAGTTGAATTGTTTACATGGGAGAAACTCGATTTTGTAGATAAGATTAAAGAAGCATTTGGAATTCAGTAATAATAGTGAAAAATAGATATGAGTGAAAGTGCAAATTCTTTTAATGGCATCAATGATTTTGGTGTAGCAGTATATAGTGCCTCCAGCGCAGCTATTGACCAAGTATATGTTGACGCAGCAGTTCGCCTTGGCGAACTGCTTGCAGAAAACAGCATCACTTGTATCAATGGAGGCGGCAATCTGGGATTGATGGGTGCAGTTATCGATTCGGTTTTGCAACGCGGAGGAAAAGTGAAAGGTGTAATCCCTAAATTCATGGTAGATTCGGGTTGGGGGCACCCACATCTCACCGAGCAGATTGTAACTGGCTCTATGCACGAGCGCAAACAGAAAATGGCCAATCTCTCTAATGCAGTCATTGCATTGCCTGGAGGAGTAGGTACGTTAGAAGAGCTATTGGAAATCATCACATGGAAACAATTGGGACTGTACAATCACCCCATTGTTATTCTCAACACCAACAACTATTACAATGCACTGCTGGCAATGTTCGATAATATGATTGAGCAAAATTTTATGCACGTGCGCTATCGCTCTATGTGGCGAGTGGTTGACACACCCGAAGAGGCCATTGCTGAAATAAGCAAAGCTACTTCTACCTTTTCGCACCTCACGAAGTTTGAGGAAAAAGCTTAATCTTTACAAAAATAGAGAACCCCTTTAAGACCCAATCTGTGATTAATCTGTTGTCACAAAACCCCGATTCTATTCCTTTTGTCCTACGGAAAGAGGCAATTGTAAACGCTGACACTATTCCGGCAAATGATTTTTTTTCGTATCAGTATTTACCGTTAGATAGTTCTCAGCTATTCTACGAAATAGAGGCAATAAACAAAGAAATTATTTCTCCTGGGCTAGAAGCATTGGTGCGTCCATTTATGCAACAATTCGGGGGTGTTTTGTTTTTAGTTTTCACGTTCTTGTTTGTTCTCTCTGCTCTCTTTTTCTTCAATAGCCGTCAGGTGCTTTTTAATAATTTCGCCAATATAGTCGCTATTGGTAGCAGCAAGAAAAAAAACTATAGCGAGCAAATCACCCTATCAGATGTGTGGAGCAATTTGTTTGGCGTTTTTCTAGCCTTTTTCATCTACTCTATTCTTTTTTGCGATTTGGCTTTACAGTATTCAAATCTTTTCTTTAACAGCTACGACTACCTTGTTTTGTTTTTACAAATCTTTGTGGGAGTTGCTCTATTTGCTTTGGCCAAGTATTTGTTCTATAAACTAATGGGAGGGGTATTTTCAAAGTCAAAAACAAATATTCTCACCAATGCCTATTTGAGGGTTCTCAATCTTACGGGTACTTTAAGCTTTATCCCCATTGTGGTTTATTTCTATATACCCCAAACTAAGATGTATGTGCTATTTTTCCTCTTAGCTGTTTTCATTATGGGTCGCATTGCTGTGTTTACAAAGTCATATACTTTTTTCATAAAAGCTCACATTGGTATTCTCTATTTTTTTGTGTACCTTTGTGCCCTTGAAATAATGCCTTACTTCTTGTTGTATAAGGCCATTGTTTTATTCAGATAAACATACTATTATTATATTACTCACAAGCATTATATGAGCTCGAAAGTAAAAAAGATTCTTGTTTCGCAACCAAAACCTACTAGTGACAAGTCTCCCTATTATGAAATTGCGGAAAATCATCAGGTAGAAATAACTTTTCGTCCCTTTATCAAAATTGAGCGATTGCCTCTTAAAGAGTTTAGACAACAACGCATTCAGATTTTAGATTTTAGTGCTATTGTTTTTACTGCACGCACAGCAGTCGATAATTTCTTTTCGCTTTGCGAAGAGTTGCGCATCACTATGCCAGAGTCGATGAAATATTTCTGTAACTCAGAAACAATTGCTCTCTACTTACAGAAGTATATTGTTTATCGTAAGCGCAAAATATTCTTTAGCCAAACAGGCAGAATAGAGGGTCTTTCAACTGCCTTTACAAAACACAACAAAGAGAAGTTTCTCTTGCCTGTATCAGAGCAGCACAACGATGATGTAGCTATCTTCTTGGAAAAGAAAAAGTTAGACTACACCAAAAGCATTATGTATCGAACGGTGAGTAATGATTTTGAAAATGGCGAAAAACTAGATTACGATATGCTTATCTTCTTTAGCCCATCGGGTGTATCATCGTTAATCAAAAACTTCCCCAATTTCGAACAAAACAAGATGGCAATAGGTTGTTTTGGAAAAGCTACTGCCGATAATCTTAAAGAGTTGGGCATAAAAGTAGATTGTGAAGCTCCAGCACCTGGCATACCTTCTATGACTGCAGCACTCGACCAGTTTTTGATCGAAAACCATAAGAAATATAGCTAAGTAGGCATCGGTTCATTTCTTTTCGATTAAAAAAAGTATCTGAATGTTCTTCAATTTAATCATGTTTTTATAAAAACAATGAAAACCGGGCACTATAAGTCACATAGAATCGTCCATTTTACGAAAGTATTACTTTTGTATCATATCATTGTTTCAGTATGACAAAAATAGAAGAAAGATATACATTCAAGAAACAGCAGCGTGTTACTGGAGCTAAAAGAGTAGATGCTATATTTGCCTTGGGCACAAGTTTTATAAGTTATCCGTTGAGGATTGTCTATCTGCAACATGAACAAAGCCCTATAAACAAATGTTCTATATTGGTAAGTGTGCCTAAGAAAAGAATTAAAAAAGCAGTACATCGCAATCGCATCAAGCGGTTGATACGTGAGTCGTATAGGCTCAACGGAGAGCTTATAAATAATATAGATACAACAGAGCAATCATTAGATATTGCTTTTATATACGTAAAAGACACTTCGTCTGACTACGTAGAGATACAAAAAGCAATGCGAAAAGCATTGAAGCAAATTGCAATACGCACCCAAAAAACAGAAGAGAGTGAGTAATTTAACGAAAATAGGAGGCAAGGTTTTAATTGCCCCCATTGTTTTTTACCGATATGCTATTTCTCCACTTTTACCTGCAACCTGTAGGTACACCCCCACATGTTCGCAATATGCCATTGAGGCCATCAAGAAGCATGGCCCATTCAAGGGGTCGCTATTGGCGGCCAAAAGAATAGGACGCTGCCATCCATGGGGTGGCCATGGCTACGATCCTGTTCCATAGCACTAGTTATAACAATAATTGGTCCACACAGACACAAACATACATTGCACAATCAATCATTCTTATTTACAATATACGCTATCTTTCGTTTGCAAACTTATCATCAATAACTTATGGAACTATACGATATTCATACGCATCAGATTTTACTAGAAGACAACGATGATCCCTATCATTCATGTATTCTAGATGTATATCCATTGGAGTTTGAAGTAGCAAAGGGCACATACAATCGTCACAGTTTTTCTTGTGGAATACATCCTTGGTATTCCGAAGATAGCGAACCTCAAATGAAGTATCTTACAGAAATAGCTTCCGATTCGCGCATTATTGCTATAGGCGAAACAGGTTTAGATAAAATTAAGGGCCCCTCGCTTAGTGTGCAGACACCTGTATTTAAGCGCCACATAGAGTTGTCCGAACAATTGAAAAAACCACTTATCATTCATGCAGTAAAAGCATGGGAGCAACTCTATCATATTCGCAAAGAATCTAAACCTACACAACCCTGGATAATTCATGGTTTCAGGGCCAATCCACAGGTTACACAGCAAATGGTCAAAGCGGGTTTCATGTTTTCTTTGGGCAACAAGTTCAATGTAGATTCGCTAGAGTATATTCCCATCAATTCTCTTTTCTGCGAAACCGACGAAGACGAAATGGACATAAGAGATGTCTATCAGCAAATAGCCAATGCTCTGAACTTAGATATAGAAGATTTTGCTGCGCAAATAGCACAAAATGTGCATCGCGTGTTTCCTACATTGCAAAGGCCTCCTTCGTATTTTGTAGAAGAGCAATAGCAGAAAGAATTAAAAGTTAAAAGCGGAATGTTGAAGAGTGAGGAGTTGAGCGATTAGTCACGATAACCGCTACGTAGTCAGAGTAGAACAACCTAGTTCTATCAATATCGAAGGGCTTGTATGGTCATAATAAAACCATACAAGCCCTTTGCAATTGAAATAGGAATTGACAATTAATCCGCATTATTCACGTTTTTAGCTTTACGTAGATGCTAGGCCTCGAACTCCACCGATATAGGCCACTATTTCAAGGAGTTTGGAACAAAGCAGATGCGTGAAGATAAAAGCGAACATAGCCCAAAAGTGGGCATCCATATAAGAGCAAAAACAATCTATATACTATTGATTACAAGCAAGATAATATATATACACTTAAGGAGTGATGAATAATGCAGGTTAAATAGATTTCAATCTAATGCCCACGTATATAGTCCTTGGCTGTGCTGGCCCATACATATAGTCGCTATCTCTGTTTTTGTAGTTGTCAGAGTCGGATTGAAAATAGTTGGTTATATTCTTAACACCCCCAAATAATTCTACACTAGAGTTTACCATCTCTACTGGTAGTGTATAGCCCAGCTTCAGGTTGAGCTCTGCAAAACGTGGCGACTTACGGTACTCATTGGGAGCCCACTCTTCATTGGGCGAGAACTTTGCCAATAGCATGGTGCCTGTATATATACCACTCAGCGAAGCACTAAAGTTTTTGCCAGGTGTAAGCGTTATTACTCCATAGCCGTACTGATTGGGGCTACGCATAAACTCTCGTTTCCCTTTGGGTTGTTCATCAAAATGAGCAATGGGTTCGTTGTATTTGCTGCTTTGCAACGTAAAACCCGCCTCTATTTGAGCCATCTTGTTGTAGTTGGCGCGTGCCTCAAGTGTTACACCTTTCACCACTGCTGTTGGGCCATTTCTTTTCTCAAACAACTCTCCTCTGTCGTCCGATCCCGTTGGTTCAAGGTAGAATGCGTCTTTCAATTGTGTGTAAAATCCTTCTAGCGTAACTCCAAAGATATATCTTTCGGTAGGTTTGTCAAAATTGACCGACCCACTAATACTATTGGAACGCTCGGCCTCTAGGTTGGGGTCCAGGGTAATGCGCGACACACCTCAGCCTGCAAAGGCAATGTGTAAATCGGAGTCGAATGCTTGTGGTGCACGAAATCCTGTACCCCAAGTAGCTCTAAACTGTGTGTAGTCTTTCAACTTGTAGAGCAACGATACACGAGGGCTCACAATTGGATTGTCCAGAAAGTTGTGCTTATCGGCCCTTACCCCTGTAAGCAAAGTAAATGCCTTGTTTATTCTCCAATCGCTCTGCAGAAAAGCACCTAGATTTTTGGTTTGTTGGTCTATTTCGTAATCGTACTGAGGTATTGAGTCCACCACTTCGTCATACTGATACTCTACGCCACCCGTCAACATGTTTGTACCCGATAAGAAATCGGTCAGATTGTGATTGATACTCACGCCGCCTTGCATTGTTGTATTGTCTGTTTTTCCATATGGTGGATTAGAGAGGTGCTCAAATAGGGCATCTTCGAACTCTGTTTCTGTATCGTACTCATCTTTTTCGGGATAGAGTCCTGTGTAGTGGTCGCGGTCTGTTTTCTGTGCAGCCACATATACATTCAGCGTGGTAAGGTAGTCATTAAGTTGAATCTCATAATCCATTCCTCCCATGAGTATATGGTGTATGCGCTCTTCCGATTGCTTGGCCAAATGAGCCAACTTATGTGTCATTTCTCCGCCATACCGATATTCGTACATGCTAGTGAAGTTGAGTTCTAGTTTCTGATTGTCGGTTGGCTTGAAAAAAAGGTTGCCACCAAACGAATTGTTTTTTAGCTTCGGCAATTCCGAATAGTTGTCGCGCTCTTTCGTTGTGCTTCCATCTGGGTTTAGTGTGAGCCCTTGGTGGTCATATTGCTCTCTGTCTCTATGGCTCACAAACAGCACTGCACCTACATTCCTTTTCTTGTTTACCATGCTTATGTTGGCATTTATCAAATTGTCGTTGGCTCTGCCATTGATGCTGTGGTAGGCATAACTAACGTCGTACGAATTGCTTTGAGGTATCTGTGTTATCACATTCACGGTTCCACCAATGGCACTCGATCCATATAGAGCCGACCCACCACCACGCACCACTTCTATGCGCTCTACCATGCTTGCCGGTATCTGCTCCAAACCATACAACCCAATGAGGGGACTAAATATGGGGCGGCTGTTTATCAAAATCTGCGAGTAGCTACCTCCCAAACCATTCATGCGCAATTGTGTGTAGTTGCATGTCTGGCAATCTGTCTCTACCCTCAAACCAGGTTGAAAATTGAGGCCCTCGGCTATATTGTTGGCATCTACAGCCTGCAGCGTGTTTTTGCCCAACACATTCACAATAACTGGAGCTTGCGTTTTGCGCTGAAAAGTTTTTGTGCCCGTTACTACCACTTCGTCAAGCGACATTAGCTCACGCTCTAGTTCAAAATTTACGGTGAGTGTTTTGCCCGCTACTGCTACAATCTCTTTTTCTTGATCTTTGTAGCCAATAAACTTTGCCACAAGGGTGTGTTTGCCTTCGGGCAGGTCAATGAGCATATAGTGCCCCGTTTCGTCGGTAGATATTCCTCTGTTTGTTCCTTTCACAAGTATGTTGGCAAAAGGTACGTGCTCGCCACCCGATTGCACATCGCCAAACACATTGGCATCTGTCTTTTGTGCCCATACCCATAGCGGTGCCAGCAATGTAGCTAGAGCTATTAATAGAGTTGCAAATTTTCTTGTCATCTTTTTTGTTGTTATTTTGTTTCTATGTAAATTATGTTTGTAAAATCTTCGTTTAGCAGTAGGTGTTTCCCGCCAATGCTTACTTCTATCATCTTCATTTCTTCAAATATCTTTTCTACCCTCAAGGTTCTTCCTATCGTAATATCGTTTGATGCACAGAAATCGAAAACATCCGGATTAGAACTAAATAGTCTCACAATGGTGTAATCTTTGTATATCTCCGCCTCCGACAATACAATGGCCTCATTCGTAGGTGTTTCAATACCATCGTTGCAGGGAATAGGGTCGCCGTGAGGGTCAGCTGCCGGATGGTTTAGATAGGCATCTATCTTATCGGCTAGGAAATCGGAGGTCAAGTGCTCCAATTGTTCGGCCTCTTCATGTATTTCTTGTAGCGACAAATTCAGCGTTTTGTGCAAAAAAGCCTCCCATAGTCTGTGCTTGCGCAATATGTTTAGTGCAAGTTTTCGTCCCTCGGGTGTAAGCGATAGTTTTTGATATTTGGTGTAGTTTACCAGATTTTTCTGAGCCAAGCTGCGCGCCATGTCTGTAGTGGCAGCATTGGTTATGTTCAACAATTTGGCAAGTGTGCCTGGGCGTGTGTCTTCGCCCATGCGCTGCTCTTGCAAGTAGATTGTTTTCACAAAGTTTTCTATCGATATTGACATTGTTGTGTTGGTTTGTTTCTTTGTTTTTTTAAGCTAGCTTAAATGATAGGACAACTATGCTTTAAAAAAGTTTTGTGTGATGGATAGTTTATTTTTCTTGCATTGGGTATTGGTTGTTTGAAAAATTAAGAATTAAGTGTTCCGCTTGCCGATTTCCGAATCGGTGTGCTGCGAAGCAGAAATAGTAAGAAGTGATGATGAA
>CAYVLC010000092.1:0-10488 GCA_964452155.1 uncultured Dysgonomonadaceae bacterium | reverse complement strand
GCAAAGATAGAATGAACTTTTGATTTAACAAAATAATAAAATCAAAAAATGAGTTTTTCTACTATTTGTGTCAAATATTTTTGATCTATTTCATCAAAATGATTCAAATGCTGGCTATCTACGTCCAACACAGCAACCACTTCGTTGTTCTTTACGATTGGTATCACAATTTCCGATTGAGACAAGGCACTGCAGGCTATATGACCAGGAAATTGATTCACATCGGCTACTATAAGTGCCTTGTTCTGTTTCCACGAACTTCCACACACTCCTTTTCCATAAGCTATGCGTGTACACGCAATAGGACCTTGAAAAGGGCCCAGTACCAACTGATTGTTTCTGACAATATAAAAACCCACCCAGAAGAAATCGAAAGTTTCTTTCAGAGCTGCAGCTACATTGGCCAAATTAGCTATCAGATCGGTTTCGCTATCAATTAGTGCGAAAATCTGTTGACACAACGAAACATACTTTTCTTCTTTGCTTTTGGTGTCATCCAAAACTATTAATTGTTCTGCCATAACTCACTTTTTATAATTCCTTTTTTTGAAAATTGAAATTTAAATATTGTGCAAATATAGAGAAAAAAGAATCTGCACAAAAATTTTGCTACACAACCACACCCCTATTAAATAAGAAAAGATTTAACACCACAAGCTTACAAACAATGAGACTTTAGAAGTATTTGTAAATTGGATGTGAGTAAAATAGTTGCATTAATTATTGTTATAAACAATTAATCACAACACCCTTACCGCAATACTGCCTTGATAAGCTGTTGCACGAAAGAGAGAGAGAGAGAGGGAGCAAAAAGAGACACATCAATTTTGTAATACAACATAAGTAACTAATGAACTACCCTTTACATGTATTACCTACAAGTGCTTTAGAGGAGCAACTCTGTCTGTAGCAAACCTATAACCCACCTCACCTCAAAGCATTGCAGATGCTTGCAATAAACAGTTAGAGCACTACCCTTATCCCACATTCTTCACGTTTTTTAGCTTTTATGTAGATGCTAGGCCTGGAACTCCACCGATATAGGCCACTATTTCAAGGAGTTTGAAACAAAGAAGATGCGTGAAGATAAAAGCGAACATAGCCCAAAAGTGGCCATCCACATAAAAGCAAAATAATATATATACTATTGATTACATGCAAGAGAATATATATACACTTGAAGAGTGATGAATAATGCGGGTTATGATAAAACGAGACAAGTACCAACAAAAAAAATCATCCTGTATAAATATACAGAATGATTTTTTTTAGAAATGTATTAATTCCTAATACTATTTTCCTTGCTTTGCCTCTTGAATCATCTTAGCATTGGGTAGGATAAATACCTCTACTCTTCTATTCTGACTTCTTCCAGCAACAGTGCTGTTGTCGGCTATAGGTTGTGTAGAACCAAAACCCTGAGAATCAATACGTGTGCCAGCAATGCCGCTTGACAATAAGTAATTGTAAACCGACTCGGCCCTACGTTGAGAGAGTGGGTTGTTTATGGCATCGCTACCAGTACTATCTGTATGACCATAGATTTTTACATCTGTGTCTGGATTGTTTTTTAATGAAGTAGCAAATTTGTCTAATGATGTGCGCGAAGCTGCATTTAAAGTGCTTGAGTTGGAGGCAAATAAAATACCCGATTCAAAAGTCACCTTTATAGCTTCTCCTTCATTCACAGACTCTACCTGAGCCCCTTCAATTGCTTCTAATTCGGCTTTCTGCTTGTCCATTTTGTTTCCAATAATTGCACCTGCTGTGCCTCCCAGTACTGCACCAATACCTGCCCCCCAAGCTGCACCTTTGCCTCCACCTATCACAGAACCTAGACCAGCACCTACTGCAGCACCAGCTCCAGTACCTATACCTCCACCTTTTACAGTGTTACTAGCTCCGCAACTCGAAAGTACTAACGCACCACTTAAAATAATTGTGGCAAATAATGATAATTTTTTCATAGATAAAATATTTTTCGTGTTAAATTTGTTATGTTTATTTTCTTACTTTTCAGTCATCTTCGTCATCGTAATCAAGAGTTTCGCAATAAGATAGCTCACTTTCTATCACTGCTTCGACCAGCTCTATTGTCAAACCTTCTATATTGGTTTTTTTTGCATGCTTAAATACATACTTAACGAGCTCATCCTCATCAATTTCAATATCATCATCAGCATCATCTTTCAGATAACCTTTTTCCTCGTAGTATTCATAAATAAGATCTACAAGGTACTTAATATCGTCATCACTTAGTTTGCCCTTAAAATTGTCTGACATATAACTCTGTATAAACTTCACAGAGTTGTCCTCGTCATAGGCTAAAATATCTTCCTCACTCATAATGAATTTGATTAAATTGTAAATACTCTACTGTTATAAAACAAAAAACAAAAAGATAAGTTCATTAATTAATTTCTTTAAGATGATTCTTTTATCACAAATCTATAAACTCTCACTATATCAATTAAAAACCAGCACTAAAAAAAATTAGCACTGGTTTTTATCTTTTTATTATATACTAGATAGTATCTATCTTCTTTTTTTTGAATTCTCTTTAGCACGTTGTCTAGCTTGCTGCTCTTGCATTTTCTGAGCTTCTTCTAATCGAGCCATAAAACCCGATTTTTTCTTAGGCTTGCGTTTATTAGCCTCTAGTTGAGCAAGTAGTTTCTCCTCGTTGACCACTTTGCGGAACGAAACAGTAAGAAGAATTGTTATCAATGTAGATATAAAATAGTAGTAGCTCAATCCTGATGGATATGAATTGAAGAAAAACAACATCATAAAAGACATCATGTAGGGCATATATTTCATACCAGCCATTTGTTGAGACCCGCCACCACTTGTTGCATCCATATTAAATTTAGCATAGATAATGTTGGTACCAGTCATCAATAAAGTAAACAGGCTTAGGTGATTGCCCAAATACTTAGATATGAGCGGTATGTTGCCACCCCAAGTTATCAGCGCATCGTATGTAGATAAATCGTCGGCCCAAAGAAAACTTTGCTGACGCAACTCAATAGCCGATGGGAAAAACCAAAACAAAGCTATCAAAATAGGAGATTGCAACAACATGGGCAAACATCCACTCATGGGGCTTGCACCAGCTTTATTGTATAGCTCCATGGTAGCTTTTTGCCGCTCCACGGCTTTGTCTTGTCCAGGATACTTAGCTTCTATTTCTTGCACTTGAGGTTTCAGCACCCGCATTTTGGCTGTAGATTTGTATGACTTGAAGGTCAATGGCGATATAATAAGCTTTACCAACAAAGTCAATAAAAATATAATGAGCCCCATGCCCCAACCCATAGACAAGAAGAAGTTGAAGATAGGTATCACAAAAAATTTGTTTATCCAGCTCAACCAGCTCCACCCAAGGTTTACCATTTGCTCTAAATGGAGTTGTTTGTCTTTGTCTATATTTTTATTCAGCGCCTTCATAGAGGTGTAATGCACCGGGCCCAAGTAATATCTGAAACCCGCAAACAATTGCCCCGACTCGCTAACAGAAACAGGCGCCCATATTTCGGCACCATAATCTTTCAAATACCCTTCGTCCTCAATATTTTTTGTAGAGAGTATAGTGTTTGTAAAGGGTTTGTCGGCAATAAACGTAGAAGTAAAAAACTGATCTTTGTATGCAAACCAATGAATAGGCTCGCTATACTCTTCGGTTTTGTCTTTATTTTCCGACATTTTCTTTACATCCATTCCTGCATATTTGTAGTGAATGGTTGCATACCTACTCTCAAAGCTCCTGCCTTTTTCTTGCTGACGCAATTTCTGGTCCCATTTGATGCGGAAATTCTGAAGACTCTCTGCATGCAACTCACTAGCCATACCATTAACTCTGATATTAAAATTAATTAAATAGCCCACTTTAGGGAGCGTATATACAAAATCGATATATTGCGTATCGGTATAACCTAGTCGCATTGTCAAGGTTTTGCCATTTTCTGATACTATTGGAGCAAAAGTGGCTGCTTCGGTGTTCAATCTTACACCTCTCTTATTGAAAAGCTCGAGGTTAAACCTTGACTCATCGCCCTTGAAAAGAAACAAAGTATCTTTATCGTATCTTTTAAAATCTTTCAACTCAGCAGAGTGCATCCACCCACCTTTTGTAGATACTTTCAAACGAAGGTCTTCGTTTTCGATAGTCACAAACTCTTCAGTAGCACTACTACTTACAGGCACAAAAGAAGATGCTGTGTCGGTCTCATTTTCATCTTGCACAGTTGTTTGAGCAACAAATGTAGTATCTTCTGAAATAGACTCACCTCCAAAAAAATCGGTAAGCACATCAGTCGATTCGTCTTCAGGGGTACCTGTTTTGGGTAGTTCTTCAACTTGCAGTTGGGCCCGTGCAGCGTTTAGCTGTTGAATAGAGTCTTGTATCTGACGCTCGCGCAACTGCTCTTCGTTGGGTTGCTGAGTTATCATAAATGCAATCATCACAACCGCGATGAGAAGAAAACCAATGATAGTATTTTTATCCATTTCTATTTTATATTGCAGCTATTACGATAGTATAGACTGCTATTCTTAATTTATTTCTTTTAGTTATTGCTATTAGTTATTGCTATTAGTTATTGCTAGTTATTGCATACATAAAACTCATAAACAGAGGGTTGGGCGATATGACAGTACTGCTGTATTCTGGGTGAAACTGTGTACCAACAAACCATTTCAACCCTGGCACCTCTATCACTTCTGCTAAATCAGAATCGGGATTAAACCCCGTAAACAACATACCATTCTCTTCAAACAGTTCTTTATATTCGTTGTTAAACTCATATCTATGACGGTGTCTCTCTTGTATAAGTTCTTTTCCATAAGCATTGTAGGCAATAGACCCCTTTTGCAGCACACAATCATAAGCCCCAAGCCTCATAGATGCCCCCATGCTGGTAATATTTTTTTGGCCTTCCATTATATCTATAACTTTAAAAGGTGTTTTAGCATCCATCTCAGTAGAGTTTGCACCCTCTAGCCCCAATACATTGCGGGCATACTCTACAACCATGCATTGCATTCCTAAACATATTCCAAAAGTAGGAATATCATTTGTGCGTGCATAAGTGATAGTTGTAAACTTACCATCTACACCACGTTGGCCAAAGCCTGGAGCAACTACAATACCATCGGCACCAGCAAGTAGCTCTGCTACATTTTCTTCGGTTATATCTTCAGATTGTATTGCCTCAAACACCAGTTCTCTATCATGATAAATAGCTGCTTGCGACAATGCTTCGTTGATAGACTTGTAGGCATCTGGCAGCTCTGCATACTTACCCACTAGTTTTATAACCACCTTCTCTGTAGCGTTGCGTCTTTTCTCTAAAAAACCTACCCATGGCTCCAGTTTGGGCTTTTCGCCAATAGGCATTCCCATTTTCCTAAGTACCACCTCGTCCATAGATTGCTCTCGCATCATAAGAGGCACCTCATATATAGTTGGCACATCTATAGATTGCAACACCGCATCTTGCTCTACATTACAAAAGAGTGCAACTTTGTGCAAGATCTCATCGTTCAACTCTCTCTCGGTTCTTAGCACCAACATATCGGGCTGTATTCCTTGAGATTGAAGTTCCTTTACTGAGTGTTGTGTAGGTTTTGTTTTCAACTCACCAGCTGCAGCAATGTATGGCACAAAAGTGAGATGTATAACCAAACTTTTCTTTCCTAGCTCCCACCGTAGCTGTCGCACACTCTCCAAAAAGGGGAGCGACTCTATATCGCCTACAGTGCCGCCTATTTCTGTAATCACAAAATCGAATTTGTTTTTTAGGCCCAACTGTTTTACATTTCTTTTTATCTCATCGGTAATATGGGGTACTACCTGCACAGTTTTTCCTAAATAGTCGCCTTTGCGTTCTTTATTTATTACATTCTGATATATTCTACCAGTTGTAATGTTGTTTTCTTTAGTAGTTTGAATATTCAAAAAACGTTCATAATGTCCCAAATCCAAATCGGCCTCGTGCCCATCTACAGTTACATAACATTCGCCATGTTCGTATGGGTTGAGTGTTCCTGGATCTACATTTATATATGGATCGAATTTCTGAATGGTTACCGTATAACCCCTTGCTTGCAATAGTTTACCAAGCGAAGCTGCAATAATCCCTTTTCCAAGAGAAGAAACAACACCACCTGTAACGAAAATGTATTTTGTATCAGCCACAATAACGAATTTTAGAGCATATTTTTAAAGTTGCAAATGTACAAAAAAAATAGCAACCCTCTCATCTTTTCAATGCGATTAGAAAACTGCATCGGTATATAAACGTTAAAAAAAACAAGTTGCCACCCCTATTTCATTTATCGTCTTTACTCCTTGTTAGTTTAATCTAGCACCATGATGGCTGTCATGCTCATCGTCCATTTGGTCTTGCTGTAAGTCTATCAAGTTCATATTTTCGCACTTCATTATCTTGCCCGGAAAGTTTTGTACAATAGAGTAGTTGTGAGTTGACATTATTACAGCTGCCTCCTTTTGAGATATAGCGTGCAGTAGTGCTACAATCTGATTGCCTGTTTCAGGGTCTAGGTTACCTGTTGGTTCATCAGCCAATATAAGTGAGGGCGAGTTCAACAAAGCCCTAGCTATTACTATGCGCTGCTGCTCGCCACCAGATAGTTCGTGAGGCATTTTGTATGCTTTGTTTTGCATATTCACTTGCACCAACACCTCGTTTATCCTATCCTTTATGACCTTTTTGTTTTCCCATCCTGTGGCTCTTAAAACAAACTCTAGGTTTTTCTCTACAGACCTATCTATAAGCAATTGAAAATCCTGAAACACAATTCCTATTTTACGACGTAGAAAAGGAATGTTTTTGCGTTTCAATGCCAATAGATCATAATCGAAAACTCGAGCATCGCCCTCTTCAATAGGTAGTTCTGCATATATACTTTTGAGCAATGTGCTCTTGCCAGACCCCACCCTACCTATAACGTATAGAAAGTCGTTTTGCTTTACTTCAAAACTCACATCTCTCAGAATAGTGTTTTCCTCAATATTTAAAGATACATTAGTATATTTTATAAGAGACTTTTCTTTCATGCCCTATTTAAAAAATTTTATAGTGAGCGGATATTCCCAATACTCTCCATTACTTGCTTTTATGGCAGCCAATACAATAGCTATTGCATAAACAGCAAATAAGACAATGAGCAAAGGAATCCCTATCAAAAGTGCAAGCAACACCACCGAGTAGATGGCATAGCTTATATTGAAATTTAGTATGTTTTTGCCGTGCCTATCTACCTCGGCATTACCATCTTTGTTGGTTGTCCACATCAGTATGGGTATAATTATTCCTACAAACGGAATCAACCAACTAGCTAGTTGAGACAAGTGCATAAGCATGAGGTAGGTGCTTTGTGTCATACCAAAAAGAGGTTTTTTGTGTATCCCCGAAAAAAAATTGTCCTCCTGTACAAGTATTTTTGCTTTCTCTCGCTGAAACTCCTCTTCAGTAATACTTCCCTTTGCTCTCAACTCATCCAGAATCTTAAGATCGTCGTATTTCATAGCCGTAAAAATTAAAAAATTTAGCCCTCTTCTACAATCAAGAATCCAATAAACTATCTATTACATGCACCATTTCTTTAAATTCATCCATATCAAAGAGACGGGTCAGCATCACAATCCGTCCATCACGGTCTATAATTACATTGCGTGTAATGCCTGCCTCGCGCTTTGCATACAAAGTAAATATGCCCGCATCGGGGTCTAAGCCTATCGGATAGGTAACACCCGTTTTTTCGATCAACTCAACTATTTTTTCCACTGGTTCTTCTCTATCAATACCATAGAGCACAAAGTTGGGGTTGTTGCGATGTTTGGCCCAAATATCTTTTTCTATATGTGGCATCTCTTTTCTACATACACCACACCAACTGGCAGTAAACTGTAGCATCACCACTTTGCCCCTGAGGGATGATAATATTACACTCTGTCCATTCATTAGCTGCATCTCAAAGTCTGGAGCCATATCGCCAACCTTTACAATATAATCTCGTTCGTCAACAAACCTTACCAACGTATCGTTTATAGCAGCTGCATCAGTAGTAGTATTTTTATTATCGTCAGCCCCCTTATTCATGCAACCCGTAAATAAGAATAATGAGAGACCTACAATATATAAATAGTTTATAATACGCATAATTATCTAGTTTTTGATGATTACAAAGATACTTTTATTTTATTGTTTTGGTCTCATAAATACATAAAAAAATGCTATGGCAGATGCACTTAGCGAACCTAGTGCATCTGCAGCAAAATCGGCCCAATCGCCAGTACGAGCAAAAAAATTGTGCTGCACAATCTCAATTACACCCCCATAGAGCACAGGCAACACAAGCCCAAAGAAGAGCCACCTAAATTTGTTAGGAGTGCCATTGTGCAGACCATAATAATCGTAGTACACAGCAGCCGACAGGGTAAAGAACATACCAAAGTGGGCCAGCTTGTCGTACCGAAACAAACTCTTGGGTGCAGGTATCGAATCTACATTGACAATGCAGGTAACATAAAAAATGACCAATGCTACCAATGCAGGAAAAATTATATACCGAATAGACGATCGCATACTGATGTACTCTTAAATCTGATTTCTAAAAGGGCATAAAGGTAATGATTTTAGAAACATATAACTAAAACAGCGGTGCGTTTTCGTAAAAAAGTAGTTCCTTTGTTATAATAACCAAGATATATTAATAAAATAAACCTATCGAAAACGACTCAATAATGAAAAAACCTTTCCTTATTGTACTCAGTACAATTATCTGTTTATCAACTTTCGTATCGGCCCAAAAACCAAACTCTACCGATAGATATTTCGAAATAAACAAAAACATAGATATCCTCACAACAATACTCAAAGAGATAGACCTATTTTACGTAGATAGCCTTGATATTGACAAAGTTGTGAACACCACAATCAATTCTATGCTGGCACAACTAGACCCATATACCAATTATATAACCGAAGAAGATATGGGCGACCTTAAGTTTATGACCACGGGAGAGTATGCCGGTATTGGCTCTATTATTTCTTACAAAGATAGCAATGTAGTTATAAACGAACCCTACAAAGACCTCCCAGCCGATAAAAGCGGACTCAAAGCCGGCGATGTAATTCTGAAAATAGATGACACAGACGTTTCAAAATCGACCGTGCAGCAAGTGAGCGATCTGCTAAAGGGAAAGCCAGGTACAACACTGGCCATAACCATCAAACGACCCGGTGAGAAAAAAAACCGTACCATAGAGGTAGTACGCGAGAAAATAGCCATACACCCCATCTCCTATGCAGCCATTGTTGAAGATAGCATTGGCTACATCCACTTCGATACATTTACCGAGAATGGAGCTCAAGAGGTAAAAAACTCTGTGACCAGTCTTAAAGAACAAGGTGCAACATCGCTTATCTTAGACCTCAGAGGCAATGGTGGCGGTATTATGGAAGAGGCCGTAAGAATAGTAAATATCTTTGTGCCAAAAGGACAAGAAGTAGTTTCTACCAAGGGAAAAGTAAAACAATGGGACAGAGTATTGCGTACCCCCGACCAACCTGTAGATAGCCTTATTCCACTGGTAGTACTGGTAGATAACTCTTCGGCATCGGCATCAGAAATTGTAGCCGGCACCCTGCAAGACCTAGACCGCGCTGTGATTGTAGGCGATAGATCTTTTGGAAAAGGATTGGTGCAAACCGTAAGAGAGCTTCCATTTGGTGGTAGCTTAAAAGTAACTACATCAAAATACTACACCCCCAGTGGCAGAGGCATACAAGCAATGGACTACACACACCGAAATCCAGATGGTAGTGTAGGCCGAATTCCCGATAGCTTAACCACAGTGTTTCGTACCAAAAACGGAAGAGAAGTACGCGATGGTGGCGGTATCACCCCCGATATAACTATAGAAGAGAGCCGTCCTGGCACAATATCATACTACCTACTTACCGAAAATGTAATCTTCGATTATGCTACACAATGGGTGCAAAACAATGCAACTATTGCACCAGTAAAGGAGTTTACCTATACCGACGATGAGTACCAGGAATTTAAAGAATACGTAAAATCTATAGATTTTGTGTACGACAGAATCAGCGAAAAAACACTAAAATCGCTCAACGAGGTAATGGAGTTTGAAGGTTACATGGAAACAGCAGCTGCACAATTCAAAGCCCTCGAAGATAAACTTGTACCCAACCTCGACCGAGATTTAGAAACCTTCAAAGATGAAATAAAAAGCCTCATCTCTAGCGAGATTGTAAAACGCTACTACTATAAATCGGGGGCAGTGCAAGAAATGCTGAAAACAGACAAGGCTTTTGACAAAGCTGTAGAAGTGCTCAAAGACAATGCTGTGTATGAGCAAACCTTGCAGCCAGCGGTTGGGAGTTAATGAATTAAGAATTAATGAATTAAGAGTTAAGAATTAAGAGTTAAGAATTAAGA
>CAYVLC010000091.1:0-10888 GCA_964452155.1 uncultured Dysgonomonadaceae bacterium | reverse complement strand
AAATTTGAAGTAGAAAAATCAAACCAATTAAGTATCTGGTGATAATCTTATCCCGGACACAGGTTATAAGTATCTTTATTAGGTAGATATAAACTTCACCACAATAAACTTGAATCTCGTGAGACGAAAATCTTATTTTTACCGAGCTAGATTAGCCACTGATGAGATATAAATCAAATTCAGTATGAGAGTTTTCTGTCAATGAGATAAAAATTAAATACACCGTTGCAGATTGTGCAATTATTAGAAGAAGCCTCAAATTCAGAAGCGTAGCATAGAGTTTCGTGAGATAAATGTCAAATCTACAAGCTTAGACTTATCTATCGTTGAGATGAAAGGCAAATTCACGGCTGCAGATTTGGTTTTAGTGGAAAGAAAAGCAAATCAACCACGTACAATTGTATTTTGATGACATTAACCTCAAAACACTCTCTCTGGGAAATATTTTAATCTTACAAAGTGTAACCCAATGCATATTAAATAGATACACCGCTATTATTTGCGTTTTCAGTTTTTTGCAGCTGCAAGGTGTAGAAACACTAAGAAATAGTATAACCCATTTCATGAAGATGTTTCCCATCTAAGTCTTATATAGCTCGCACAATTCTTTAGCCTAGCTACTTTTGAAGAATAAAACTACTGAATAAAAGGATCTCTCACTCAGACCTTATGCACCACCCTTAAAGGCTATTTTGTTTTTATTTTTGTTATTCAGTATTAACAGTAAGGGCAACACCTAAAGTTTTCTTTTTTAGTATCTTTGTCTCTTTCTTAGTAAATTATGAAATTCAATTACGACATATTAGTAGTAGGTGCCGGTCATGCTGGCTGCGAAGCTGCTGTAACTGCAGCAAATTTAGGATCAAAGACTCTTTTGATTACTATGGACATGAACAAGATTGCACAAATGAGTTGCAATCCTGCAGTGGGAGGTATAGCCAAAGGACAAATAGTACGAGAAATTGATGCTCTTGGCGGACAAATGGGAATAGTAAGTGATAAAACTGCTATCCAGTTTCGCATGCTCAACAGATCTAAGGGTCCTGCCATGTGGAGCCCTCGCGTGCAGAGCGACAGAGAAAAGTTTATTCATGTTTGGCGCAACATTATCGAAAACACCGATAATCTCTCGCTATGGCAAGATGCAGTGACGCAGCTTATAGTGAAGAATGGGGACGTTGTAGGCGTTAAAACCCAAATGGGTGTGGAGTTTTATGCTAAATCTGTAATTCTTACCAACGGTACTTTCCTTAATGGATTGATACATGTAGGAGAAATTCAATTTGGAGGCGGTAGGGTTTCAGAGCCTTCGTCTTTTGGTATAACAGAGCAATTGATGCAGTTGGGTTTTACAACCGACAGAATGAAAACAGGAACACCTGCAAGAATTGACGGAAGAACTGTTGATTTCTCTTTGATGGAAGAACAAGCAGGAGACGATGATTTCCACAAATTTTCTTATCTTGACAATGTTCAAAGAGAATTGAAACAACGCAGCTGCTGGATTACCTTTACCGACGAACATGTACATGATGCACTGCGTAAAGGGTTAGAATTCTCTCCTCTTTACAATGGGCAAATCAAAAGTATTGGTCCACGCTATTGCCCCAGCATAGAAACAAAGATGGTGACATTTGCAGAAAAAACAAGCCACCAACTTTTTCTAGAACCGGAAGGAGAAACCACTCACGAATATTACATAAATGGTTTCTCCTCTTCCTTACCTTTGCACACCCAGATTGAAGCTTTGAAAAGAGTGCCAGCATTTCGCAACGTACACATATTTCGTCCTGGCTATGCTATTGAATATGATTTTTTTGATCCTACTCAATTAGAAGCTACCCTTGAAACAAAACTAATAAAGAATCTTTTCTTTGCAGGTCAGATAAACGGGACTACCGGCTATGAAGAAGCTGCTGCACAAGGAATGATGGCAGCCATTAATGCACATATAAAGTGCAATGGAGGCGACCCATTTACACTTCGTCGCGACGAAGCATATATTGGTGTTTTAATAGACGATCTTATTACAAAAGGTGTTGACGAACCCTACCGAATGTTTACATCTAGGGCAGAATACCGCATTCTTTTGAGGCAAGACAACGCTGATGAAAGACTAACTAAAAAAGCTGCTACTATTGGTTTAGCAAAGAAAAAAAGAGTAGATCTTTTAGAAGAAAAGACCAATGAGGTAAATCGCATCATAGATTTCAGCAAAAACTACTCGTTGAAACCCGATAAAATCAATAGTTTCCTCGAGTCTGTTGGCACTTCACCTCTAAAACAAGGGGTCAAACTAATAGACCTGCTGACCCGTCCACAAGTTTCTATTGAAACCTTAATGGAGGCATTACCCGCATTGAGAGAGCAAGTAGAAATGGTGACAAATAGAAAAGAAGAAATACTGGAATCTGCCAATATCAAGATAAAATACGAGGGCTATATCAAAAGAGAGCGCATTATAGCAGATAAGATAACACGATTGGAAGATATTAAGATACAAAATAAATTTAACTACAACGCTATTCAGTCATTATCGACTGAAGCTCGGCAGAAACTAACCTCTATTAATCCACAAACAATTGCACAAGCAAGCAGAATTCCGGGAGTATCTCCCAACGATATATCAGTTTTGCTTGTCCTACTTGGCAGATAAAAAACAGAATGTTCCACGTGAAACACTCCTAATAAATAATTAAATAAATAACAATATGAGTATTCAGAGTTTGAAGGATGTTGTAAGAAACATCTCCAATTTCCCTATTGATGGAATAGAATTTAAAGACATCACTACCCTATTCCAATCTCCAGAAAGCTTGCAAGAGTTATCGGATATAATGTACGAAAAATACAAAAACAAAGGTATAACCATGGTTGTAGGGATAGAATCGAGAGGCTTTTTTATGGGACCAGCAACAGCGCTACGGTTAAAAGCAGGCTTTGCACCAATCAGAAAACCAGGGAAATTGCCCTACAAAGTATTAGAAGAGAGCTATACAAAAGAATATGGAGATGATGCAATACAAATACATGCCGACGCGCTTACTGAAAATGATGTAGTGTTACTACACGACGATCTATTGGCAACAGGAGGGACAATGCTTGCAGCGTACAAATTGGTGAAGAAAATGGGGGTAAAGAAAGTATATCTAAACTTTCTGATTGAGTTAGAAAAACTAGAAGCACGCAAACTGTTTCCTGAAGATGTAGAAGTAGATGCAATAATTAAATTTGATATTTAGAGAGGAATAGAATTTATGAACGACGATATAAAATCGACTCTTTCTGTTATACCTCATCAACCTGGATGTTATCAGTTTTTTGATGATGGAGGTACAGTTATTTATATTGGAAAAGCAAAAGACTTAAAAAAAAGAGTATCATCCTATTTCAATAAAGAACACGACAGCCCCAAAACACGTATCCTAGTACGCAAAATTGCAAAGATAAAATACTTTGTAGTAAACACAGAAGAAGACACATTTTTGCTTGAGAACAACCTTATCAAGCAATACCAACCACGCTACAATGTACTCCTGAAAGACGACAAAACATACCCCTCTATTGTTGTGAAAAAAGAATTCTTTCCTCGCGTATTCCAAACACGCAATATACAGCGCGATGGATCGCGTTATTTTGGCCCATACACCTCAATTATGTCAGTGAGAGCATTGCTCGAAACTATCAGAAAAGTGTATAAAGTAAGGACATGCCGCTTAAACTTAACACCAGAAAACATTGCAGCAGGCAAATTCAAAGTGTGTTTGCAATATCATATTAAACGATGTGATGGACCCTGCGAGGGATTACAGTCATTAGAAGATTATAATAAAAATATACAAGAAATTCTCGAAATATTAAAAGGAAATGTAAGTATTATCAGCAAGAATATTTATGAAGAGATGCAACGCTGTGCTAAGAAGTTTAAGTTTGAAGAAGCGCAAGAATTGAAAGAAAAATATTTAATGATCGAAAACTTTAGAGAACGCTCTACTGTTGTGAGTAACTTTGGATACAATATAGACGTATTTTTCTGCTCAGACGATGAGCAGTCTGCCTACATAAATTACCTACACGTTGTAAACGGATCTATCATTCAAGCATATACTTTTGAGTATCGAAAGAAAATGGAAGAAACAAAAGAAGAACTCCTAGCAATGGGTATAGTGGAAATGAGACAACGTTACAAAAGTGAATCTAAAGAAATAATCGTTCCATTTATACCAGATATAGAGTTAACAAATGTTGAATTTACAATTCCTCAAAGAGGTGATAAAAGAAAACTACTTGCACTCTCGGAACAAAATGTAAAACAATACAGAGTAGATAAATTAAAGAAAGCCGAAATATTAAATCCCGAACAACGCTCTACACGACTCTTGAAAAATGTGCAAAAAGATTTACAACTAAAAGAATTGCCCCTTCACATTGAGTGTTTCGACAATTCAAATATTCAAGGTGCAAATCCTGTTGCTGCATGTGTTGTTTTCAAAAAAGGAAAACCTTCTAAAAAAGACTACCGCCATTTTTCAATTAAGAACGTTGTAGGGCCCAATGATTACGCATCTATGCAAGAAGTAATTCAAAGACGCTACTCTCGCTTAGTTAACGAAGGCGCAAACATGCCTCAACTCATTGTAGTTGATGGTGGTAAGGGCCAATTGAGCGCTGCTGTAGAAAAACTCAAAGAAATGGACTTACATGGTAAAATAGCAATTATAGGTATTGCAGAGCGATTAGAAGAAATTTATTTCCCCAATGATTCTATCCCACTCTACTTAGACAAAAATTCTGAAACATTAAAACTTATCCAATATTTGCGTGACGAAGCTCACAGGTTTGGATTGGCCTTTCATCGAAACAAAAGAAGCAAAGCACAAACTGAATCCGAACTAGATAAAATAAAAGGTATAGGCCCTGCTTCGAAGAAAAAACTATTGGCTCATTTCAAAAGTATAAAAAGAATAAAGGAAGCAGATGAGAACGAAGTAATAAAAGTAATGGGAGAGAGTAAAGGAAAATTAGTATATAATTGGTTTATTGAAAAAAAATAGATAATGCGTGTTCTTATTCAAAGGGTATCAGAAGCAACTGTTAAAATAAATGAGTCGATACACAATCGTATTGCTCAAGGGATGCTTGTGTTTGTAGGTGTCGAAAACGACGACAAAGATGAAGATATAGAATATATATGTAAAAAAATTATTAATTTACGTATATTTGATGACGATAATGGAGTGATGAATAAATCTGTATTACAAACAGGCGGTGAAATTATGGTAATCTCCCAATTCACACTGCATGCAAATACTAGAAAAGGAAATAGACCATCTTATATAAAGGCTGCTAAACCAGATATTGCAATTCCTATTTATGAGAGATTTTGCAAGCAGTTGCAAGTAAAACTTTCGACAGTAATTAAAACTGGACAGTTTGGTGCCGACATGAAAATATCGCTCATTAATGATGGCCCCGTAACAATATGGATTGACTCTAAAGAAAAATAGCCTTATGACTATAAAAGAAGTACAAGAGACTGTAGATAAATGGATTAAAACTTATGGTGTGCGTTATTTTAGTGAGCTTACAAACATGGCCGTATTAACGGAAGAAGTGGGAGAGCTAGCCCGCATTATGGCACGCACTTATGGAGACCAATCTTTTAAAGACAAGGAAATATCTAAAAACCTAGGAGATGAAATGGCTGACGTGCTTTGGGTGCTGATTTGTCTTGCCAATCAAACAGGAGTGGACCTTGAGGAAGCACTGAAAAAAAACATTGAAAAGAAAACTCTTCGTGACTCGGAGAGGCACTTCAATAATCAGAAACTAAACAATAATGAGATTTAAGTACAGATGTAGATTCTGAATAAAAAACAACAAACAAAATATATAAAAATGGAAAACAAGTACAATAAAACACTTAAAGACAATGCTTTAAGACTTTCTGACGAAGTTGTCAAAGAAAATGTAAATAAGATTATAACAGAGAAATCTGCAGAGAACAATACCACAGAAGTACTAAGAAAAATATATAGCTGCATTGATCTTACAACACTAAACACGACAGATACAAGAGAAGATATCTGGAATTTCACCGATAAAGTGAATAATTTAGAAGGAACAAATCCCGAAATTGATAATGTAGCAGCTATATGTGTGTTCCCAAACTTTGTAAAAACAGTGCGTGAATCACTTACGGCAGATGTTAAGATAGCAAGTGTGTGTGGTGGATTTCCATCTTCGCAGACATTCCTGGAGGTGAAAATTGCAGAAACAGCTTTAGCTGTGTTGGATGGTGCAAATGAAATTGACGTAGTCATGAACTTGGGATTATTCTTAAATGGTGAAATAGAAGAGTTGTGTGAAGAACTTGACGAGATAAAAGAGGCATGTCACGAAGCAAAACTGAAGGTAATCTTAGAAACAGGAGCCCTGACAACAGCAGAGAGCATCAACAATGCTTCTGTGTTGGCTCTATATTCTGGTGCTGACTTCTTGAAAACATCAACAGGAAAAGTATATCCAGGAGCAACTTTAGAAGCAGCTTACGTGATGTGTTTAGCCATCAAAAACTATTACAAGAAAAATAAAGTGCGAAAAGGAATCAAAATATCGGGAGGTGTATCGTCTGTAGAAGATGCAGTAAACTACTACACCATTGTAAAAGAAACATTGGGCGAAGAGTGGTGCAATTCTGACCTTTTTAGAATTGGAACAAGCAGACTGGCAGATATTTTATTAGATGCGGCACGTTAATAGCAGAAAACAACAGGTTTCAAGAGATATAACCAACTCTATTTATAATCATTAATTACCATAAAAGATGAAGATGAAATTTTTCACTTTGCTTTGCGCAATTGCCTTGTTAGGAGTGTCTGCATCACAAGCTCAGAAGGTGACAAAGCCTTATTGGCAGAATGTTGAAGTTGTAAAGGTAAACAAAGAATACCCACGTACATCATTCATGACATTCGATAACCGAGCAGACGCTCTCTCGAAGAAATTTGAGGACAGTAAGTACTACCAATCTCTTAATGGTACGTGGAAATTCTATTTTGTGGAAGGCTACAAACAGTTGCCCGATAACATTACTGACCCAAGTGTATCTACAAAGGATTGGAAAGACATCAAAGTACCTGGCAACTGGGAAGTCCAAGGATTTGGAACAGCAATATATACCAATCATGGTTATGAATTTAAACCAAAAAATCCTCAACCCCCTACTCTACCCGAAATGAATCCTGTGGGTGTATATCGTCGCAACATGAATATCTCTGCCGATATGCTCAAACGCGACGTCTTTCTACACATTGCAGGAGCAAAATCAGGAGTGTATGTATATATAAACGGAGAAGAAGTTGGCTACAGCGAAGATTCAAAGAATCCAGCTGAGTTTAAAATAAACAACTACGTAAAAGTTGGCAAGAACACATTGGTGCTTAAGATATTCCGCTGGTCAACAGGCTCCTACCTTGAGTGCCAAGACTTCTGGCGCATATCTGGGATTGAGAGAGATGTATATCTTTGGTCACAACCCAAAAGCCATATTCGCGACTTTGCTGTGAAATCTGATTTAGATGAAACCTACACAGATGGAAACTTTGTGTTGAAAACAATGCTTACAAACAGCGATGCTTCGAAAAGCGAAGTTGAAGTTGAGTATGAGTTATTAGACAACACCAAAAAAGTGATTGCTAGCGAGAAACAAACAATTGTGTTAGATGCACGTGAAGAAACAGCTACAAGTTTCTCAAAAACAATTAAGAATCCTTTGAAATGGACTTCGGAATCGCCCAACCTATATACTTTGTTGATGACTGTGAAGCAGAATGGTGCTGTAACTGAAGTAATTCCGTTCACAGTTGGCTTCCGCACTATTGAAATAAAAGAAGTTACTGATAAAACGGGTCGCAAGGACAATCTTTTCTTGGTGAACGGACAACCCATCATACTAAAAGGAGTAAACATCCACGAATCAAACCCAAAAACAGGTCACTACGTTACTGAAGACATAATGATTAGGGACTTTGAGTTGATGAAACTGCACAATATCAATACTGTGCGCTTGGCTCACTACACTCAAAGCAGACGCTTCTATGAGCTTTGCAACATCTACGGGCTGTATGTATATGACGAAGCTAATATAGAGTCACACGGCATGTATTACGACCTTAGAAAAGGTGGTGGTTTGGGTAACAACCCCGATTGGATTATACCTCACATGGATCGCGTGATGAATATGTTTGAGAGAAACAAAAATCATCCTTCGGTAGCTATTTGGTCTTTGGGTAATGAAGCTGGTAACGGATACAATTTTTATAAAGCATACCTTTGGGTAAAAGAACAAGACAAAGAGTGGATGAACAGACCTGTTAACTACGAGCGTGCTCTATGGGAGTGGAACACTGATATGTATGTGCCTCAATACCCAAGTGCAGCATGGCTGAGACAGATAGGTGAAAAAGGATCGGATAGGCCTGTAGTTCCATCTGAATATTCTCATGCAATGGGAAATTCAAACGGAAATTTAGATATTCAATGGAAAGAAATTTACAAATACCCAAACCTTCAAGGTGGCTATATATGGGATTGGGTGGACCAAGGTATTGAAGCTACCGACGAAAACGGTGTGATGTATTGGACATACGGTGGCGATTACGGAGAGAATGCTCCGAGCGATGGAAATTTCCTTTGCAACGGTGTCGTGAATCCTGACAGAAACCCCCACCCTGCCATGAATGAGGTAAAGTATGTACACCAAAACTTCGCAGTGGAAGAAGTGAATACTGCTGAAGGTAAATTTAATATTACCAATCGTTTTTACTTCACTACGTCAGACGGTTACGACATTACATATAATGTTACTCGCAATGGTGTGAAAGTGAAAAGTGGCAAAGTTGATGTTCAACTTGCACCACAAGAAACAAAAGAAGTTACGTTGGATATTCCTACAATAAAAGCAGACAGCAGTGATGAATACTTTGTGAACTTTGAGTTCGTTCAGAAGAATGCATCACACCTTGTTCCCAAAGGATACATTGTGGCTATTGAGCAATTCAAATTGAACAAAGAACAAACAGCCAAACCATTATACACAGCTTCGAGGGGTGCAAAATTGAATCTCACTACTACGGACACTGAAATCAGTGTGAAATCATCGACAGTTAATTTTGTTTTTGACAAGAATAGAGGTTTAGTCACATCCTACAAAGTAAACGGTACAGAGTATTTTGATAAAGGTTTCGGTTTGCAACCCAACTTCTGGAGAGGACCCAATGATAATGATTATGGCAACTCTATGCCCAATCGTTTGCATGTATGGAAACAATCGAGCAAAAACTTCAATGTGATTGAAGCTAAAGCATTTGAAGAAGACAACAGTGTTGTGATAGAAGCAAACTATTTGCTTGCAGCAGGAAATCTATATATCGTAAAGTATACAATAGACCCTGCCGGAGTGCTCAAAGCAGATATCAAATTCACCTCAACTGACATGAAACAATCAGAGGTACAAGTATCTGAAGCTACCAAGTTGGCAACTTTCTCACCTGAAACAGAAGCAGCACGCAAATCATCGTCGGAACTAAATGTTCCTCGTATTGGCGTGAGATTTAGGCTACCAATGAATATGAACAAAGTGAAATACTTTGGACGTGGACCAGATGAAAACTATATTGACCGTGCATCAGCTTCAAAAGTAGGTGTGTATAGTACTACTGCAGAAGATATGTACTATCCCTATGTGAGACCCCAGGAGAATGGTCACAGAACAGACACACGCTGGGTTGCTTTCACCAACGGAAGCAGAGGACTGGTTGTGATTGCTGACTCAACTATTGGCTTCAATTCACTCAGAAACAGCATTGAAGATTTCGATTCGGAAGAAGCAACCAATCGCGACTATCAGTGGCACAACTTCTATTCTGAAGAGGTGAATGACAAAAGCAAAGAGTTGCAAAGAAGAGGACTAAAATCACCAGCCAACAATATACCTCGCCAAACACACATCAATGACATATCGCCCCGCAATTTTGTGGAAGTGTGCATCGACATGAAACAACAAGGTGTGGCAGGATATAACAGCTGGGGTGCTCGTCCACTACCAGAATATGCGCTTCCAGCCAATCAAAACTACGAATGGGGCTTCACCTTTGTACCTGTTAATAACGCAGCGGATATTGACAGAAGCATTTCGAAGTCCTACAAACAATAAAACACACAAGAGAAAACTATTTTCTTGACTGAATAAAGGTTCTTACATTCAAAAGCGCAGTAAAATTGAATTTTACTGCGCTTTTTTAGTGTAAAAAAAGAAAAACACGCATAGCTGACAACAAAAAAGCATCAATAAAACAATTTTGACCTCGAAAATGTCCAGAAAGCAGGAAAAAAGATATTAATACATTCTGGAACCGCTTAATCAATAACAAAATTTATTAGGCCTTTTCGGAGGCCTCTTGCATTTATTTAACTAAGTTTTACTACGAAAACATTTGCACATTACGATATTTTCGTAGCTTTGCAGTAACTAAATAACAAAAAAGAATTATGGAACCATTAACCCCTCAAGAAGAAACTGTTATGCTCCACATTTGGGAGCTCGGAAAGTGTGCTATAAAAGATGTAGTGGACAAAATGGAAGACCCAAAACCACCCTACACCACAGTAGCATCAATTTTCAAGAACTTAGAGAAGAAAAAATATCTCTCGATGCGAAGATATGGCAATGTAAAAGTATTTTCACCAAAAATCACAGAGCCTGCCTACAAACGTCATTTCCTTTCGGGCGTAGTAAAGAGTTATTTCGATGATTCCTACAAGGAACTCGTATCATTCTTTGCCAAAGATCAGAAAATAACGACTGAAGAGTTGACAGAGATTATTG
>CAYVLC010000090.1:0-10912 GCA_964452155.1 uncultured Dysgonomonadaceae bacterium | reverse complement strand
GCCAACTTCTACAGTTTCACAAACTCACCTTCTGTAAATATACAAACCATATCTTTCCATCGAAAAAATATGATTCTCATCGTTATACACACTTTATAAAAGAGCAGTAGCAAAACATTTAATTACTATATTTGTAAAAAAAAGAAGTATGATTAATAAATTAAAGTATGCAATTATTGCCAACATTGCCAATTTCAAACCTATATATTACGAGCCACAAAACAAAGAGATGCTAATAGCCTATTGCAATAAAAATGGCTTTACGCATCTACCCAGCAAAGACAAACGCTCGGTATATAAGCTTGTGAACAAGCACTTTGAAGAGAAAAGACTAGAAGATGTATATACAGTAAATGCGTCAGATTTTATTTTCGACCATTCAACAATTAGGAAATTCGAAGAGCCCAACCCCAACGAAATTCACTTTATAGTAGAACGAGGACACATAAAGGGCATGGTACATATTGTAGATTACAACAATATATACATCAATGTGGAGCTATTTAAGGCATTACTCAAATTTGAATCAAATCTGCGACAACTGCTTATAGACCACGACCTAGACAACGAAGACTTTATAACCTGGGTAGCCGACAAAGCTACCCTGAAAGACAACTCTTACTGGCATAGAAAAAAGAACAACCTGCTCAACAATAGAAAACAGATGAAATATGCCAACCTGTTTCAAACATTTAGTATTCGCGACCTACTCCATTTTGCACAACACAGAAACATACTACCACTCTCCGACAGAGAGATTGATGATGTGAGCGATATACGCAACTCGCTTGCACACAACAAAGATGTAACATCGCAAATGGACGCCCTTGATGGTTCTATTGTGTACGATTTTTATGGACTAAAAGTTTTTGCCGAGAAGATGCGCTCGTTCTTCAATAGCTACGAGGTGCTGAAGGAGAGGGCAACTGAATTAAAAAATAATTAAGAACTAAGAGGGTTAAGGGTTGAATATATAAGCAATTAGCAATTAAAGTCTGAAAGGCTATCATTATTGAGCTCTACAAATGCTTATGTAATACCGTAAGCCACACCAATTTTTTATTGGATAAAAAGAAGAAAATGACATTGAGTTTTATCGCTCGGCCGATTCCCGAAATGGCCTGCCCAGCTTGCCCCACCCTGCCTATGAAATCTGCATTATTATTTCACGGGGTGAAATCTCATCTTATTTCACAGGGGGTTTGTTGCGCAACAAAAGGCCATAACGACCACTCCTTGGCCTCCCAAAGAGTGAGTTGGGTTGGGGTTGATTAACGATATTGATGTCATTGATAATGAAGTGCTAGCGAAGTGAAGTATATCATTGATTACCTACAAAACAGAGACGAGGATTCTCACTTGCATACCCGCAAAACAATCTATTTAGCAGTCAGCGTATATCCAACAGTAACAACAAACAAACAACATGCTACGAAAAGAAGTGAAAAAATACATCGAGCACGAATTACAATATGCTCACCAGCAAGAATTCTACCACTACAACTGTGCTCAAGCTATACTACATGGGTCGAACGATTATTACAATTTAAGTCTGCCCCCAAAGGCATTGAAACTAATAGCCCCTTTTGGTGGAGGCATGTACACTGAGCGCACCTGTGGCATGCTTACTGGTGGCATAGCCGTGTTGGGTGTGTTGTTTGCAGAAGATATGCCAAGCAAAAATCTAAAACTAAAAGAGATAACACTTTGTTGGATACAACAGTTCGAAAACGAATTTCGGGATACAAACTGCAGCTTTATAAAAGCCAATAGGCCAGCCAACGCTGTAGGGTGCAGCAATCTAATCCTAAGGGCTGCTGATATATTGGAAAAGGTGATAGAGAAACATAGCTCTCATATAAACCAGCGGTAAGATATAAATGACTACCATGTCTAAATACCTTATATACAAAACAGAATGAAGTAGCTGTTGAATAATTGCAGGCTCTTTGAAGATGTGTCTCGAAAATTTTTCTCGTTTACCACAAATCCCGAAGGTATTGCATGTTTGTAGCAATGTATTGCCACAGAAAGTGCGACAACAAGGTGGTCGTTTGATTATATCTTTATAGCTGACCTATAGAGATATAATCGCTTTGAGGTAATTCTGTTTATGTCATTTTCTAATCGTTGAAGCTAAAACATAGACGATTTTTAATCGCCTTTCGCACTGTTTTTCGGCTCATCGGTCTAGGTCTGGGAGAGGGCTATAGGAATGCTAACAACCAAGCAATTGCGTTGCAAACACTAAATCATGAGCCCCTTCCTGTATTACTGACGGGGCTGGTTGTTGCAAACGAGGGGGGGGGTAAATTTTCTCTATGATGGTGATTTGGAGGAAGACGCAATTAATTGGCGTCTTTATGTCACACATGCTCACTGTTCAATTCTTAATTCTTATTCCTTTTCCAATACTTCTATAGCATATTCACTTCCACACAGAGCTGCTTTTTTTAAGTGCAGATCAGATTCATCACCTCTCATTAGCTCGTTTAGCAGATAGCTGATTTTGAGATGAGTCGAGGCCAAAAACTCATTGCTCACATGCCCCTCCAAGACCTCATTGTTGGTTATAGCATGTATCTTCATGTAGTATTTAATTGCATTTTGGTAGCTATCTATGGTACTATTGTAGTCGTCTTGTGCATAATAGATAGATGCTAACTTTAGGGAACACTTCAATACATCTTCGTCGCCATTGGAAAGATAGAGAGACTTTTCAGCATTTTTTAGTGCCTTAGTGTAATCTTTCTGCAGATAATAAGCATCGGCCAGTGTGCCATAAATAAAATGGAGTCTATTTTTATCTAAATCGAACTGAAGAGCTCTTTCAAAATATTTTATTGCAGATGGGTAGTTCTTGTTTTTATAATAGGCAAGGCCCATGAGATGAAAAGTTTTACCATCAAACATGGTAGGACTTACACTGTATGCTTTTTCTAGTTTAGATATAATCAATTTATATTCTTGTTTTGATGCATGCACCACAGCTTGTTCTATTAAAGCTGTAGCTGCATCATCTTCATGGAGGGTGGTAGTAGGTAGTACAATTGCATTTTGATAGGCTATATTGTTGTCGAGGCAATAACTAATGGCATCTTTATCTCCACAAAGAGCTGCTTTTACAACAGAGTTGAGCACAACAGATTCTAAGTTGAAAGCAGAAGCAAACCAAGTAAGGTTGAAGTATCTTTTGCCCAACTCCTCATTTTTGACGCTGCCTCTCATTACAGCCTCTTCTGTAAGAGATAGATGTTTTAAATAGTGGGCTATACTTTGCTGCATACCCTCGATGGTTTTCAGAGTGTCTTGAACATCAAAATGCATATATGCCAACTCCTCGTAGATAAGAGATATCTCTTTATTGTCGGTAGTATTAGAAATTGCTTTTATGGAGCTCTCTACTGCTTGCTTATAGTGACCCATTTCGAGGTACGAATCGCTCAAATAGGTATATACACGAGCCAATGCTTCCCTATCTGTTGCACAGTTGGCCGACAGTTCCAAAAACTTTATTGCCGGTGAGCTATCTTCCATCATGTAGTAAGAGATACCCAGCAGTTGAATAGCATTGCAATCTAACAAACTTGGACTAATATCGTATGCTTTCTGTAGGTACTGAGCAGCCATTGCAAACTCTTGTTCCGATGCATAGTCCTTTGCTTGCTCAATATAAGCTTTGCCTTTTGCATTATTGTAGGTGTTTGTTTGAGCACTTATACAAATTGCAAAAAGAAAGAGAAGGACGGTTGAAAGGAGTATTTTTTTCATATCAAAAAACGCAAAATAGGAGGTTATCTGGCAGACACTAAGAAATATCAACACTCAAATATACAGATAAAATAAATAGATTGCAACAGCGAAACCAAATGTAGTTGCAATTGTTTAACAAGTTGCACAATAGTGCAATACTGCAGAGTGCCCTATTTTTTTACTTAAAGATGCAGCAATATCTCAACTAAATTTGTTATATTGTAGTATACTAAAAACAGAAATAAAACAATTACACAATATGGCATTATCAACATTTGCCCTTAGACTGCTGGCTGCTATGCTAGCTGGTGGTTTCATAGGGCTTGAGAGACAGCGCAGTAAGAAAAGCGCAGGAATACGCACCAACACCCTAGTGGCAATGGGTGCTTGTATGTATGTGCTGGTAAGCGTGTCGTTATCGGGGCACGATGGCACAGACCCCACACGCATAATTGGGCAGATAGTAACAGGGATTGGTTTCTTGGGTGCAGGAGTAATTATGCATCACAAAGGAAGCATACAGGGGCTCACAACTGCTGCAACAGTGTGGTGCAGTGCTGCATTGGGCAGTTTGGCAGGATTGGGCCTATTTTGGGAAACACTTATATGCACCATGGCAATATGGTTTGTAAACACTGCATTCAAAACTGACTGGTTTTTACTACGGCATGAGAGGGAAGAGGCAGAAGATGATCCATCTGAAGAAGAAGGATACTTAGAATAGATTACAACACCTGGGCCACAATAATACCCTTGCAGTTTTTCTGCGAAACGCAATAATTGCTCAATGACATTGTGTCTATCACAACTTCCATTTTTGTACTCGAGGCATGAATAAAGGTAAGTTCCCCGCCCTTTTTCTTAAAGGCAAAGCCTACATGTGTAGTGTCTAGCCCATCTATAGTGGTAACAAATCCTACCACAGATAAATGAGGTATGAGGTCTGCTTTGGCTGCAATATGCTCCTTTGGCAGATAAAAGAACCCCTCTCTGCTCTTAATGGCTTGCTCTACTGCAACAATTTTGCTGTGCATAGCATCATTAGTAGCCAATTGCTTATAAGCCCCGCGGTGAGTGGACATAAAATCTATGTGCTTTGTCTCCTTCACACCTCCCAGCTGTTGGCTTATATTCTTAAGCAATCCGTTTTCCTGATTGACATACAACCAATCTGATGTATAGTGTAGCCTAGAGGCATAATCTATTATAGTGCCATCTCTATAGCGTATTGCCCTTAATTTTTCCTTGAAGTTGTCCATCGATAAACTGTTGCTCATTGTAGTAGCAGAGAGTGCCAATACATTTTCTACGAAAGTAAAACAATCTAGTTCGTGCAAATTTACTACCAAGCACTCTTCTATCTCCTTGTCTAGGGTACTAGCAACATAGGGTGTACCCAAGAAAAATAGTGCGGTTTGCTCCAAAATAGTCTCTTTAGCCTCAGACATATAAGGAGCTATCTGCTCTGCATACTCATCAAAAAGCTGTTTGTCTATATCTGCTACAAGCAATCTCTGAGAAAACATATTAGTAGAAAATAGAAGCAGTGTAGCGGTTAGTAGAAGGTAGTTTATTGGTTTCATTGCGCCCGTTTTTTTATTTTAAATATTGGTAATTATTCAATTCATAATATGGTGAATGGTGTGTCGAATTTATAGTTGTACATCTTAATCTCTGAAGGATTGCAAGCTTATAGTAGCTCCTAAAATTAGAAACGAGCACCATTAGGTGATAGGTGATAACTACTACATTTTTTGTCAGAAAAAACACCTCCCCCCGCACCTGACCTACGAAATGCTTAATAATGATAATAATGTCTTACTACAGACTGGTGCCTCTTACAAGGTTTTACTTATACATAAAACACTATTACGCTATAGACAAAGATAAGCAAGACTATATAATTAAGCAATACAAAAGCCTGCAGAAATAACAATTAAACAATACAAAATAAGAGAGATGGCTCTGCATACAAATAGAAGCAACGCTCTCTGGCTGTAGTAAAACATCTAATTATATAGTCTTTGCAATGCCACTTACACTTTTTATATTGACGCAAAAAGTAAGTACAAAAGGTCAAGTCTGTGCTCGCTGAGCGGTGTCGAAGTACGCCTGATTTGCTCGGTCGAGGTCGGTTGCCATAGAAATGTTCGAAGCCGTGACTAATTTACATCATTTTGCTACAGTATTGTGCAAAAAAGAGCTGCACCATTATGGAGCAGCTCTTGTAATTTCTTTTTCAGTACCGATACTTAGTATCTGTCTCTACGGCCACCGCCGCCACCTCTATTGTAACCACCACCGCCTTGTGGGCGTTCTGTGCGTGGGCGAGCAACTGAAACTGCAAGAGTACGACCATCGTATTCTGCATCGTTTAGTTCTTCAATAGCACGTTGTCCTTCTGCTTCGTCATCCATTTCAACAAAACCGAAACCTTTTGAACGGCCTGTATCTCTGTCTGTAATAATTTTCGCTGAAGATACTGTTCCGTATTCTTCAAAAAGTTCTTTTAAATCGGCGTCGTTAATTTGGTAACTTAAGCCTGCAACAAAAATGTTCATGTAATAATAATTAATTGAGTAAAATTGAATTTGTGCATTCATTTGCATCAGAGAGGAGAAGAAGAACTTAACAGTGAAGTTGAAGACTAAATACCTATACCAGACAAAAACTTATGCGCCACAAAGATAGTTATTATTTTATACCCACAAACTATTTCTTCATCTTTTTTTGAATATCTCATCATTTTTTCTAACTTTCTTCCTTTTTGGGCTTAAAATTTTCAGAATCAGGAATATTGTGAGTCAATAGCTAAATCATATTTTGCAATAAAAGTAGTTGGTATGGATGAGATATCTAAAATAAATCGTTAAACAGATTATTTAATAAATATCTAAGGCTATATTGTGTTATAATAGTTCGGAAACAAAAATCCTCTCTCACTCTTCCAAAAAAAACAAACAGTTTATTTGATATATGATGAGAGAAACATGATGTATTGCTTTCAAAAATTTATACCTTTGGAATAAGAGAACGTAAAAATATTTATTGTATTGACTAAGCAAAGCCCTCATTGAATGAGAAAATAAATAAACAAACAAAATATATACAATATGCTAGGTGCAATTATTGGCGATGTAGTTGGCTCGCGCTTCGAATTTGATAATACCAACAAAATAGACTTTACCCTTTTTGCCCCAGAGTCTAGCTTTACAGACGATACAATTTGCTCTATTGCAGTGGCCGATGCCATTATTAGCAACCTCTCTTTTGCCGAAAGACTGCAGTATTGGTGCCGCAAACATCCCTTCCCAAAAGGTGGTTATGGTGGCAGGTTTTCGCAATGGATTTGGTCTCACAAGCCCACACCCTACAATAGTTATGGCAATGGTTCGGCTATGCGCGTATCGGCTTGCGCTTGGCTTGCCAATAGTAGAGACCAGGCTTTGAACTATGCAAGAGAGTCGGCAGCATGCACACACAATCACCCCGAGGGAATAAAAGGAGCCTTAGCAGTTGCAGAATGCATTTGGGAGCTACGCACAGGCAAAAGCAAAGAGCAACTAAAGAAAATAATTAGCACCAACTACGGCTACAACCTAACACAAACTTGTGCAGAAATAAGAGAAAGCAATAGTTTCAACGAAACCTGCCAGGTTACCGTACCTCAATCTATTGTAGCCTTTCTAGAGAGCACTGGTTTTGAACACTCTATACGCCTAGCCGTATCTCTGGGTGGCGATAGCGATACTATTGCAGCCATAGCCGGAAGCATAGCCGAGGCCCACTACCCTATACCAGAGAACATAGAAATGGAAGCTTTGAGTAAACTCACCCCCGATTTACTAGAGATGTACCACAAATTTAAAACATCAATTGTCTGAAAAGTTGCCCCAACCATTAGCTGCAAGTTGCGAGATTGATTAGAAATGAGTGCCAATCTGCATAATAATTTTGTAGCAGAGACGTAATTTTACTGGTGATGCCCTTTTGAGCTAGGGTTTTTAAAAACTATGCTCTAGTTTTAATGTAATATTAATGCAATATTAATGTAATTTTAAATTGACATTTCTCTTCTACTGTCTATTTATAAACACGATATCTATCACAAAAAGAGCTAAAAAAATTGTTCCAGACTGCTTTGATTATTTCTGTTGGCCGCCATTGGCGCTGACTTTAGTGAACGGGTTGTTGCTTTTGCACAATTATTATTGCTGTTATTTCGTCGGTTAAAACCTATACGTATGAGGTGTATGTGGTGTAGAAGAGCGCGATAAATTGGGTCTCTCGTTATCTACCCTGTTTCTCTATCATCAATCCCTTATTTTTTATAATATACCACCCCATCATTCACTAACAACATCTGAGAATCAAAAGAATTAATCTTTAGCCTAAAAACAGGTATATGATTTTGAATACCCTACCTTTGAGCCATCATAAGGCAAATATTATTGAGTGCAAGCCAGCAACCCTTTTCCTCAAAAGGATAACAGTTTTGAAGAAAAGAGAGGCAAAAAGTGATGCATTGCCTACAGAAGTTTGTATCTTTGATTGCAGATATTCGCAGATCATTACCATCAGCTACAAAAATGTTTTAAGCTGACAAAAGTTGAAAGCTTTACGATTCTCAGATCATCATTTACGAAAAAGGAGAATATATGTTATTCCTGAGGTCGAAGGGAGAAAAACAAAATCGAAATATAGAAAAAGAAAAAATGGACAAAAATAAAAAAAAGAAAAGTACAAAGAGAACATTGGTCGAATACGGAATTATTGCCGCTGTAGCCATAACACTTTATGCAACAGGCTTGCATACCGAGGTTATCGGTTTTGCACAGCGCGGGCTCCTTGCTACTGGCCTTATTACGCCCAAGGTGGAAAAGAGCAGCGAAAACGAAACCACAACAACCTCGGCCCTCACTCCAGCAGAATACAACCTCGCATTGATAGACGAGGATGGTAAAACCCACTCTCTGGAAGAATTTAAAGGCAAGGTCATTTTCTTGAATATGTGGGCCACATGGTGCCCGCCGTGTATTGCCGAGATGCCCAACATAAACAAACTACACCAAGAAATGGCTCACGAAGTAGCTTTTGTTATGGTTTCGCTTGATGAGGATTTCGAAACGGCCAAGGTTTTCAATAAACGCAAAGGCTACAACTTTCCTATTTACGCGTTGGGTAGCAATAGGCCACCCATGTACCAATCGTCCACCGTGCCCACTACCTATGTCATCAATGCCAAGGGCCAGTTGGTGCTGACCCACAAGGGTATGTCCAATTATAATACTTCGAAATTCAAGAAATTCTTAAGGAGTTTGAAGTAAATCCCATGCCAACCTTCTCCACTTACCCTACTCTTAACAACTAACAACGTGCTGGGTATAGTCTATTACTTCATGAATTGTTTTTTGCTACGAGCAAAGTGTTTTACCAATTAGATTTTAGTTCAAGTGTATTTACACCAAGATTGTATGCATAAACTGCTGCTGGAACATAAGTTATATCAATTTCATTAATGACTTTATTGTCTATTACATCGATAGTAGTTACCAATGAAGCTTTTAAATTATTTTGTTTGCAGAAATAAACTAAACTATTCAACTCTTGTGGTTTTTCAACGTAACGATTACTCCATTTTATCTCTACACACCATTGTGGTTTAAATATCTTGTTGTCTAATAATACAATATCAACTTCGCCCTCCGAACGTCCCTTTTTCCAACGAGCATATTTTAAATCAAGGTTTTCACGGTGCATCCATTGCGAAAATATAGCTGTTTCAACCATATTCCCTGTCTCTCTATCAGTTTCTATAATAGGCGAAAACAAGGCTGTTCGTAATGACGGATTTGTCAGATAGACTTTAAAACTTGTTATTCTTTTAAACCTTTTAGCGTTATCATCAACTTTGTGAATTACTTTAATTAAAAATGCAGCTTCTAAATACTCTAAATATTTTTTGATAATCTCTTTGGCAATGCCACTGTCTTTTCCTAGTTTTTCATAAGAAAACTCATTCCCTGTATTGTATGCCAAATAAGTAAAAAAGCTATTTAATTCTTGCACATCTCTAATGCCATATAAACTTGGTAAATCGCGTAGCAAAACCTTGTCAATAATATCACTCTTTATATAGCGCCCCATATCAGATTGTATTTTCTCAGATAAAACCACTTCGGGATAACCACCATAATTAAGATAATGGAAAAACTCTTTATTGAACTCTTTATTGTCATGTGTAGTAAAAAAAGGAATTTCTTTTCCATCGTACACTATCGATTTAGCTTGCACCAAGTGTTTTAAATCTTTTAAATGTATATATTCGTGAAAGGTAAGTGGTGGCAACATAAAATCGGTAAAACGACCAGCTCCGCTTTCTGTACTTTGCAAACGTAAGGCAGCAGCCGCCGAACCCGACACAACAAACTTAGTTTTGGGGTATAAATCAACCAACACTTTTAAATGTCGCTCCCAATCTTTGAGATATTGGATTTCATCAAAAAAAACAAAGCAACCCTCTATACTCTCTAGTTGCACAGCCTTTTTGGCTAGAAGTAGAATATCTTCTAAACTCTGATGCATATAAATAGGATTATCGATACCAATGAAGAATATTTTTTGCGGTTCAATATTTTCCTTTATAAGCTCTTGAATGCTGTGATGCATCAATACAGTTTTGCCTACTCGGCGTGGGCCCATAAGTACAAGTGCACGTTTTATATCAGTTTCTTTTACAAATGGATAAAACAGATTGAAATACAGTCGCTTGCTCATTTCCCGATAAGTCTGTTGCACACTTCCTGTTTTCCACCATGGGTTTTCGTATTGCAAACGCTCTATTCGTTTGCTTGTTGGAATAACTGTATCAAAACTCATAATATCTTTTATTTTTACACAAATGTAATAATAAGCACTTTAGAAACACACTATTTTTACATAAATGTATCTTTAAGCATGTATATCTCTTTTTTAAAGGGTTGTTTTTATTCATTTGCTGCTCCGCTCGCACGGGTTTCTAATCCGTTTGCCGCATAGCGAAAATATCTCTCTTTAATTTTCTTTCTGCTTCGCAGCACTCACACCGCTTGCGATCTCCAGATCGGTGTTGGGTTGTGAATTGCTTTCAAAAGTTTATATCTTTGGTATTCGAAACAAC
>CAYVLC010000089.1:3829-10941 GCA_964452155.1 uncultured Dysgonomonadaceae bacterium | reverse complement strand
GCCGATACTATTTGAGCATCGTGATAGAATATAGCAGTTCTCTCTTCTTGCACTACTTTATCGAGCAGTCTTTTTTTCTCTTCCATGGCTAGTGCAGCATTGTTGTCATAGGCAGACAACCATCCAAGAGATACATGTGCAGAGGTAGGTACAACATCGCCAGGATAAACAATCTTTTCATTGTCAGTGTCGATGAGTACCGCTATTTGTCCGGGGGTGTGTCCATCATAAAGCTTCAAGGTAAAGCCTTCGAAAAGATTTGTGTCTTCTTCTAATAAGGTAAGTTGGTTCGATTCAAAAACAGGTTCAATGTTTTCGGTAAAAAATGAATCTTTTTCATACAAATGAGGATTGCGGTAGTTTTCCCATTGTGCTTTGCTTAACCAATAGGTTGCATTTAGAAATGTTGGACCTGTTTTTCCATCTTTATCAAAACAGGTGGCATAGCCACAATGATCGAAATGGAGGTGAGTCAGTACAACATCGGTTATTTCGCTAGGCTCATAGCCAATCTTCTTTATTTCCTCCACTATATCCTTGAGGTTGTGGGGTTGATAAAATTTCAACTCGTGTTTGTTGCCCACACCTGTGTCTATTAGAATGCGCCTGTTTTTTGTTTCCACAAAAAGGCAGCGCATAGCCATAACACAGAGGTTGTTTTCATCGCAAGGATACTTGCGTTCCCAATACATTTTAGGGATTGGGCCAAACATTGCGCCACCATCGGCCATAAAATATCCCGATTCTATGATGTGAAACTTAATCATTCGTTGTATTTTTGCACAAAATTAATCAAAAGGTTTGAGTTTAGATAATTATGAGCAAGGCAAATAGGTTTTATAGCCTGTTTATTTAGTTTGGTCTTTGCAATTGAACTTGAACCTTAGAAGAGGAAATTAGAAAATGTTTATTGCAGAGCAAAAAAAGAGAGAAAACATTGCCGAGTATTTACTTTATATGTGGCAGTTGGAAGATATAATGCGTGCTTATGAATTTGATATTGATAAGATTCAAAAAGCACTCATTGAACCTACCAGTCATTCCGATGAGAGTAAAATTCAGGCACGTCAATGGTACTTAGGTCTGATAGAGCAGATGAAATCTGAAGGCCTAGAAAAAGGAGGTCATCTCTTTACAAATAGTGAATTGCTTAAAGAATTGGGCCTTTTTCATTCGCAACTGCTCAAAAATCCTAAGGAGTTGAAATACGTAGAGATTTACTACAAAACACTGCCTTATATTAAAGAGCTTAGATTAAAATCGGGAGATAATGCAGTGTCTGAGATAGAAACCTGTTTCACAGCTCTCTACGGTTTTTTATTGTTGAAACTTCAAAAGAAAGAAATATCATCTGACACTGCTACTGCAATTGCTCAAATATCGAATTTGTTGCGCAGTTTGTCTGAAAAATATCATTTACAAGATAATAAAGGAGAATAATTATGGCAATCTATACTGGGTCGAGCAAGCATTTGGGTGGAACAGATAAGACTACTGTAAAAGAGCAATACTATTACGGTTTGGTTCAGAAAAAAGTATTGGTAACTGGAGCAACTGGTCAATTAGGGAGTGAGCTGAATGATTTTGCCAACGAGCACGAAAGCATGTTTCAATATATTTATACCGGATCTAGCGATTTAGATATTACTCAACTAGAAGCAGTAAGAAGTTTTGTGGAGCAGCACTCTGTACAATATATTGTCAATTGTGCGGCCTACACCATGGTAGATTTGTGCGAAACTGATGTGGAAGTGTGCAATGCAGTAAACCATATAGGTGCAGAGAATTTGGCCAAAGCAGCAGTAGAGTTTGATTGCAAATTGATACATATTTCAACCGATTATGTCTTCGATGGAAATGCTACAGAGCCTTATTGCGAAGAGTCTCCTGTCAATCCATTGTCGGTATATGGCAAAGCTAAGTTGAGAGCAGAAGAGGCAATATTAGCTATTGCCCCAGATTCTATTATCATTCGTACTGCTTGGCTATACTCAAGTTACAAAGTTAACTTTGTGAAAACGATGTTGCGTCTTATGAAAGAGAGAGACACGTTGTCAATTGTAAGCAATCAATACGGTACACCTACCTATGCTAGAGATTTGGCCGAAGCCATCGTTATTATTCTAGATAGCGCAAAGAAAGGAGAATGGAAAAAAGGCATTTATCATTTTTCTAATCTTGGAGAAACTTCATGGTATGGATTTGCCGAAAAAATAAAGCTACTTTCTAATATAGATAACTGTCAGTTGAAACCTATAGAATCTAAAGATTACCCAACTGCTGCTGTACGCCCATTATACACAGTGTTGGACAAATCTAAAATACAAGATACATTTCATTTCTCTATCCCTCATTGGGAAGATAGTTTAGAGCGGTTTCTAAAAAAACTTCACGGAGAGGAGTAATAAAGAGAATTGTCCTTACAGTACATTTCAATAGACTAAAAAGTCAACACACACACACTTACATATATGAGTATTAAAGAAGAGATACAAAAACGTCGCACGTTTGCCATCATAAGTCACCCCGATGCAGGTAAAACAACACTCACAGAGAAGCTTTTGCTTTTTGGCGGGGCCATACATATTGCAGGAGCAGTAAAGTCTAATAAAATAAAGAAATCTGCTACATCCGATTGGATGGAGATTGAGAAACAGCGTGGTATATCGGTTGCCACCTCTGTGATGGGATTCGATTACGAAGATCATAAAATAAACATTCTAGACACACCAGGTCATGAGGATTTTGCTGAAGATACTTTTCGTACACTCACTGCTGTTGATAGTGTAATTGTAGTTGTGGATGTAGCAAAAGGAGTGGAGGTGCAGACTCGCAAGCTAATGGAGGTGTGTCGTATGCGCCATACGCCTGTTATGATATTTGTGAATAAACTAGACAGAGAAGGGCAAGACCCTTTCGATATTTTGGACGAACTTGAAAAAGAGTTGCAGATAAAAGTACGCCCATTGAGCTGGCCCATTGAGATGGGAGACAGATTTAAAGGCGTATATAATTTGTATGAAAAAAGTCTCGACTTGTTTCAGCCAAGCAAACAAACAGTAACAAAATCTATTGCTGTAAAGGACATCAACGAAGACGATTTAGAAACACACATTGGCGAAGCTTTGGCTGAAACTCTGCGTGAAGAGGTTGAACTGATTACTGGAGTATATCCAGAGTTCGACAGAGAAGAGTACCTTGCAGGTAAGTTAGCTCCTGTTTTCTTTGGTTCGGCTTTGAATAACTTTGGCGTTAAAGAGCTATTAGATTGTTTTGTGAACATTGCTCCATCTCCACGTCCAGTAAATGCCGAAGAGCGTAGGGTAGATCCTTATGAAGATGCATTTAGTGGTTTTGTATTTAAGATTCATGCCAATATGGATCCCAATCATCGTTCGCGCATTGCATTTGTGAGGGTCTGCTCTGGCAAGTTTGAGCGAAATGTCAATTATAAGCATGTTCGTTTCGATCGGATGATGCGCTTTTCTTCGCCCACTGCTTTTATGGCACAGAAAAAAGAGATTCTTGACGAGGCTTATGCTGGAGATATTGTTGGATTGCCAGATACAGGTAATTTTAAAATTGGCGATACCTTGACATCAGGCGAGGATTTGCACTTCAAAGGATTGCCCAGCTTCTCTCCAGAAATGTTTAAATATATTGAGAATGCCGATCCATTGAAATCGAAACAACTGCAAAAGGGTATAGAACAATTGATGGACGAGGGTGTGGCTCAGCTATTTACTCATCAGTTCAATGGGCGCAAGATTATTGGTACTGTTGGGCAACTTCAATTTGAAGTTATCGAATACCGTTTGTTGAATGAATATGGGGCTCAGTGCCGATGGGAGCCTATAAGTTTATTCAAAGCATGTTGGATTGAAAGTGATAATGCAGAGGAGTTAGACGAATTCAAAAAGCGCAAATATCAATACATGGCTCACGATAAACAGGGGAGGGATGTATTCTTGGCCGAGTCAAACTATATGCTGATGATGGCTCAACAGGATTTTAAGAGTATTGTTTTTCACTTTACTTCTGAATTTTGATTATTCATATCTAAGGTTTGTTAAGTGTCTGAACCAATTTTCAAGGTCTCTTGTTTTAAAATAGAACTGTTAGTGTAGTATAACAATTAAAATATAATTGACATGGACGATTTAAGATTTAAAGGAAAGTGGAATCAGTTAAAGGGAAAAGCAAAACAACAATGGGGTAATCTCACCGACGACGACCTCACCTATGTTGAAGGTAAAGAAGATGAACTTTACGGTAGAATGCAAGAGAAAACTGGTAAAAGCAAAGACGAAATTAAATCTTGGTTTGACAAGCAAATGGAAGATTTAGATTAAAAATGCTCCCTATCAAGTAAGGTGTTATAAATTGGTTAATTAGTATTTAGTGGATGGCAGGATGCATTTTTTGCCATCCATTTTTGTAGTTATCTAGTACAGTCTATTCTTTATACAGGAATCAAATAAGCCGATATAATGTGGCTTCCCAATCCAAGCAGCACGAATATGTGAAACACAGTGTGCACAAACTCCCTTTTAGCTAATGCATACACAACCGAACCTATAATATAAAATACTCCACCTGCTGCCAGCCAGTACAATACCGAGAGGCAACCATTTTCCACAGCCACTCTAATGGTGGGTTTTATAGCGATCAATATGGTCATTCCCATCAACACATACGATGCAGTCTTCCAATGATTATTTTTTTTGATTGGTCTAAAATTAAATCCTATACCTATCAATGCTATCAGCCACACCAGAATAAAGAGCGACCACCCCCACAATTCCTCTTGGCGCAATAGAATTAAAGAAAACGGAGAATAACTGGCTGCAATCAGTACATATATGCTTGCATGATCAAAGTGTCGGAATATTGCTTTTGTTTTTGGTTGCTGCACATAGTGGTAAAATGTGGAGGAAAGCATGCAGAGTAGCATGCCAAAACCGAAGATAGAATGCGCTATTATAGCCCAATTATTGCCTACAGTAGATGCTTTAGATAGTAGTAAAGCTGTTCCCACGATTGCCATCAAAACTCCGAAAGCATGGGTAAGGTAGTTTGCTTTCTCTTCTCTTTGAGTGTAAAATTTTAAATTCTCCATGTTTTGATGTGAAAATAGAGGTCTGCTTAGCGTATTATTATAAATACCCCAAGCAAACCAAATAATGAGTTTTTTTAATAAAGGTTTTTTTCTACAACTTTTTCAGAGCTTCTTCTAAATCGGCTTTTATATCATCTATATATTCTATTCCTAATGATAGGCGAAGTAAGTTAGGATGTACTCCCGCTGCCAATTTTGCACTATCGCTCAATTGTGAGTGTGTTGTGCTTGATGGGTGTACAATTAGGGTCTTAGCATCGCCCACATTGGCTAGGTGGCTGATAAGCGATAGATTGTCAATTAATGTAGCTGCTTGTTCTTCATTGCCTTTCACAAAGAAAGATAGCACGCCCCCAAAGCCATTGTTTTTTAGATACTTCTTGGCTAGTGTGTTGTATTTGCTGCTTTCAAGTCCAGGGTAGTTCACTTTCTCTACTTTGGGATGCTTCTCCAGCCAACGTGCAATTTCCAACGTGTTTGAGTTGGTGCGTTCTGCACGCAGTGAAAGTGTCTCTAAACCTTGCAGTAGCATAAATGAATTGAAAGGGCTTATGGCTGGGCCGTAATCGCGCAATCCTTCCACACGGGCACGAATAGCAAAGGCTATATTGCCAAACGGTGAATCAGCACCAAAGGTTTCCCAAAAGTTCAATCCGTGATACCCTTCGGAGGGTTCGCTAAACATAGGAAATTTACCATTGCCCCAATTAAAATTGCCACCATCTATTATAATACCTCCCATTGATGTGCCGTGTCCGCCAATCCACTTGGTAGCCGAATGTGTCACTACATTCACACCCCAATCTATTGGGTTAAACAGGTATCCGCCTTGCCCAAATGTATTGTCGAGTATCACGGGGATGTCATTTTCATTTGCAATACCAACAATCTTTTCCACGTCTGGAATGTTGTACTCGGGGTTGCCAATCATCTCAAGGTAAATGCATTTGGTGCGTTCGTCAATTAGTGACGCTATGCTTTCGGGGTCGTCTCCATCGGCAAACCTCACCTCAATACCAATTCTTTTAAATGCAACTTTAAATAAATTGTACGTTCCGCCATATAAAAACGAAGTCGTAACAATGTTGTCGCCTGCCGATGCTAAATTGTTTATTGTTATAAATTGTGCTGATTGTCCCGAGGCTGTAGCCAAAGCTGCCACACCATGCTCAAGAGCTGCCATTCGTTGTTCAAAAACATCGGTTGTTGGGTTCTGTAGGCGGGTATATATATTGCCAAACTCTTTTAATCCAAAAAGATTAGCTCCATGCTCTGCATTCTTGAAAACATAGGCTGTGGTCTGGTGCACTGGTACGGCTCTAGACCCGGTTGTGGGGTCAGGCTCTTGACCTGCATGTACTTGCTGAGTATCGAAATGGAGTTTTTTCATATTTCATAATTTATATTTTGTTTGTAATAAAAACACTGCTGCTAATTGAGCCCTTTAAACGAATAGGCTACTTTTGCCTTTTCTAATATAAAGCACAAAATTAATTTTGCTGTAAATTTAGTACAAATAAATGAAATAGAAGCACAGGCTCTCTTATTTGTGATAAAAATGCTTTTATAGCTACTTGTTGCTATCAAATAGTCTGCTTCTTGCCACCATGCATGCGCCTACAATACCAGCTTTCTTTTTTAGTTTTGATGTAACTATTTCTGTGTCTCTATTTACAAGGTTGAGGGAGTATTTTCTGATAGAGCTTTTTATGGGCAACAGTATAAACCCTTCGGCCTCTGATACTTGGCCACCTATCACAACCAGCTCGGGGTTGAATATATTAATAAGTCCTGCAATGTATTTTCCTAACGTATATCCTACCTCTTCAACTATTTCTATACACAGCGGATCCTCTTTTTCTACTGCTTTCATAATGTCGGTAAGTGTAAGTTTATCCAAGTCTTTTACCTTTTCGGTGAGGACAGAGCTTTCTCCATTGTTTATTCGTTCAATAACCGTTCGATGGATGGCCATTCCAGAAGCTTCGGTTTC